>NZ_JBICZA010000025.1:0-130391 GCF_043201585.1 Streptomyces sp. NPDC048297 | reverse complement strand
CCGTGCCCGCACAGCGCGGTGAAGCAGGAAGCCCCCGGAAGGGTCAGCCGACCCAGGCCGGAATCCCTGGACTTTAGGCCAGGGAGCACGTCAACATGCGCTGTCGTACGTGAGACGAGATGCGTACGTCAGCTTCAAACGTCAGCTTCATACGTCTGCTTCGTACGTCAGTCCGGCCGCCGGCCGCTCGCCGCTCTCGCGGCTGCCGCCGCACGACCCAGGAGCACGGTACCGGTGTCCATACCCCCGCCCCCCGACCCCCACCAGCCGTACGGGCCGCCCCAGCAGTCCCAGCCGGACCCTTACGGGTCCTACGGGTCCTACGGGTCCTACGGGCAGCCGTCGTACCCGCAGGGACCACACGCACCCCCCAACCCCTACGCCCCGCCCGGATACCAGCCGTGGACGCAGGGCTACAGCCCCTACAACCAGCCGGCTCCCGTCAACGGCCTCGCCGTCGCCTCCCTCGTGCTGGGCCTGCTGTGCTGCCTGCCCGGCGTCGGCCTGCTGCTCGGGCTGATCGCCCTGGGGCAGATCCGGCGGCAGGGGCAGCGCGGCAAGGGGATGGCGATCGGCGGCTCGGTGCTGTCCGCGATCGGGATCGCGCTGTGGGTGCTGCTGCTCGCCACCGGCGGCGCGTCCGACTTCTGGCAGGGGATCAAGGACGGCGCGCGCGACGGTGCGAGCATCTCGCTGGTCAAGGGCGAGTGCTTCGACGCGCCCGGAGGCCGGCTCAGCGGCGAGACGTACGACCTCGACGAGGTGCCCTGCTCCGGGGAGCACGACGGTGAGGTGTTCGCCTCCTTCCGGCTGGGCGTGGGCCGTTACCCGGGTGACGACTCGGTGGCCGCCGCCGCGGACGAGCGCTGCTACGGCCTCCAGGACGCCTACGCGATGGACGGCTGGGCGGTCCCCGCGGACATCGACGTCTACTACCTCACGCCCACCGAGGAGAGCTGGGCGGCCGGCGACCGCGAGGTCACCTGCGTCTTCGGCAATACGACCGAGGGCCGCAGCCTCACCGGCTCGCTGCGCAACGACGAGACCGTCCTCGACCCCGACCAGGTCGCGTACCTGAAGGCCGCCCATGTGCTCAACGCGGCCATGGACACGGCCCCGGACGCGGAGTACGTCGAGGACGACCTGCCGGGGCACAAGGCGTGGGCCGGGCGCGTGTCGAGGGCCCTGGCCGACCAGACCCGGATGCTGCGCGGCCACGCCTGGCCCGCGAGCGCCCGCACACCGGTCACCGCCCTGGCCGCGAACCTGGAGCGGGCGCGCGCGGAGTGGGAGAAGGCGGCCACGGCCAAGGACGCCGATACCTTCTACCAGCACTACGGCGCCGCCCTCACGTCCATCGACCCGAAGCAGTCCGTCGCCGCCCGCAAGGCCCTCGGCCTTGAGACCACTCCGCCCGCGGCGCCGGACGGTTCGGGTGCCGGCGGGTCGAGTGGCGGTGGAGGTACCGCCGCCGAGGTGTGACCGCTGGTGAAGTCGAGGTGTGACCGCCGGTAAAGAGGGGAGCTATAGCGGGAGGAAAGTGCCTGGGTAAAGCCCTCCCCTGGCATATGTCATCACATCGAGTGATTCTCTGGCCTTTGCTTGCACGGCACAACCCAGGGTTGCCAGTCTGTTGCTGTCTGTACAACCTGATGGGAGCGGCCAGTGACTTTCGGTGAGCAGCCGGCGTACCTGCGCGTCGCGGGTGATCTCCGCAAGAAGATCGTCGACGGTTCACTGCCGCCCCACACCCGCCTCCCCTCCCAGGCCCGCATCCGCGAGGAGTACGGCGTCTCGGACACGGTCGCGCTGGAGGCCCGCAAGGTGCTGATGGCCGAGGGGCTGGTCGAGGGCCGCTCCGGGTCGGGGACGTACGTGCGCGAGCGGCCGGTGCCCAGGCGTGTGGCCCGCTCCGGCTACCGGCCCTCCGGCGGTGCCACGCCGTTCCGGCAGGAGCAGGCCGACGCGGCGGCGCGCGGTACGTGGGAGTCCCGCAGCGAGCAGGCCGAGGCGGGGGCCGTCATCGCCGGGCGGCTCGCCGTCAAGCCCGGTGAGCGGGTCATGCGCACCAGGTACCTGTTCCGTGAGGCGGGGGAGCCGATGATGCTCTCCACCTCCTGGGAACCCCTCGCCGTCACCGGCCGCACCCCCGTGATGCTCCCGGAGGAGGGTCCGCTCGGCGGCATGGGGGTCGTCGAGCGCATGCGGGCCATCGACGTCATCGTGGACAACGTCACCGAGGAGGTCGGCGCCCGCCCCGGCCTCGCCGAGGAACTCCACGTCCTCGGCGGTGTCCCCGGACATGTGGTCCTCGTCATCCAGCGCACGTACTACGCCTCCGGGCGCCCGGTGGAGACGGCGGACGTCGTCATCCCGGCGGACCGTTACCGGGTCGCCTATCACCTCCCGGTGAGGTAGCGGGTGCCGGTGAGACATCGGGCGGAGGCCCGCGAACGGCCGCACGCACGGCCTGCAAAGGCCGCACGCGGCTCACGAAGGGCCGTACGCGGCTCGTGAAGGCCCGCGCGCGGCCTGTGAAGTAGCGCACACGAAGCGCGGCGTCCCGGCGTTCCCTGCCCGCCCGGTTCGTGGTCCCACCCTGCCCCGGCCGCTGGGATTCGGCCGTTCTTCCAGGTGGTGCGGCGTCCGCCCGGCATGTGCCACCCCACGACGTCGGTGCCTGCGGGGGGCGCGTCCGCTGTCGTGCGCCCCCTGCGTTCTGGCTGGTTGCGTACCTCTTTGTGAAAAGCCGTATTCGCTGCGTGAAGGTTGGGCGTACGCTCAGGCATATGCGGATTGCGGTTTCCTTAGGCGGGGTACGGCGGGAGGCCCGGGGCGCGACGGGGGTCCCCGAGCACGGCCGAACGCGGGAGAGGGCGGGGCGGTGCGAGAAGGAACGGTGGGGGCGATGAGTGAGGGCACGGTCTCCCTGCCCTGGATCGTCATACGGCAGGACGACAACGGCAATCGCTACCGCGTGGGCCGGTACGCGACCCGCGCCGAGGCCCAGCGGATCGCCGACAGCCTCGACGACCGCGGGCACAAGCAGCTCTACTGGGTCGAACGCATCGGCCAGAACGGGGACGGCACCCGCAACTGAGCGGCGCCGCGCTCCCACAGGATCCGCCCCATGACCGAACGGACCGCGGTGGTCGCAGCCGCCCTCCTCGACGCCGGCCGACTGCTCGACGCCGACCGACTGCTCACCGCCCGCCGCAGCGCGCCTCCCCGAGCCGGCGGGACGCTGGGCCCTGGGAGCTGCCCCGGCGCTCACGAGACAAGCCGGTAGTCGCAGGCGGAGTCGTCGGAGGCGGATTCGTCGGACGCGGAGTCGTCGCATGCTGCGGCGAGGATTGCCGGTCGACCGCTGTCGCCTCCTGTGGCCCTCGGCAGTGCCGCGCGCCGGTACATCCTGGCGACGGCCGCACACTGCAGGGCCATGGATGCCGCCATGGCCACTTCCCTCACCGACGCGGGCCGTGTTGACCTGCGGGCCCGGCTTCGGCACCCCAAAGAAGTCGAAATCACCGATGGGCAGCGCTTCTTCACGCTGCTGGCGTTTCTGCGGCACCTCCCCGACCGGGCGGAGCAGGCCGCCGTCCTCCGCCGCCGGCAGGCTTTCCTCGACACTCCGGCGAGCTTCTTCTACCGCGACGGCGAGCCGGTACGGGCCGAGGAGGCGCCGGATCTCTTCCGGCAGGGCATGCTGCGCATCGCCCGCGCGACGGGGGCCGAGGAGAAGCGGTGGCTGGCCGAGGCGATCGCGGACCTGGAGGGCTGAGGCCGGAAGACCGGAAGACCGGAAGACCGGAAGACCGGAAGACCGGAAGACCGGAAGACCGGAAGACCGGAAGGCCGCAAGACCGGAAGGCCGGCCCGGCGGGGCGCGTGCCGGTCTCGTTAAGGTCTTGCTCGACGCGGGTTCCGGATGGTGAAGGCGGAGTGATGACGGTCCTGATCGACACGGTGGCGTGGGTGCGGGTGGAGAACGGCAGGATTCTCTGCGCCAGGCCCCGGGGAAAGGACGTCTTCTACATCCCGGGCGGTAAGCGGGAGGGAGCGGAGAGTGACCTGGAGACCCTGCTCCGTGAGATCAAGGAGGAGCTGACCGTGCTCCTCGACCCGGACAGTGCGCTGCATGTGGGCACGTACGAGGCGGAGGTGCCCGATCTGCCGGGAGGGGCTGTGGTGCGTATGAGCTGCTACACCGCGGAGTACCAGGGGAGCTTGTCGGTGAGCAGCGAGATCGAGGAGATGGCCTGGTTCTCGTACGCGGACCGTCCGTCGGTGCCACCGGTCGACCAGCTGCTCTTCGACGACCTCAGGGCCGCCGGCGAACTGAGGTGAGACGGTACTGAGCCAGGTCCTCCAACTGGGCAGACCGCCAAGCCCGCCGCCAGAGCCCCGCTCCCCGGAGGGCCCGCCCCCTCCCGGACCCCCAGACCCCCCAGACCCCCCAGGCCCCCCAGACCCCCCGCGACCCACTCAGCGCGTCCACCTCCCCGTCCCGACCAGGTCGCGCGCCGTGTACGCCGTTCGTGCCACTGTGCGCCCGTCTGTGCGGTACTGCCTCGTGGATACCGGGTATGTCCCCATTAACCCTGTGAAAACGGACAAGTGTGGGCTCGCAGGCCTGGGAAGTGATCGGCGTGATCGACACCGAAGGCGACTGTGCCGAGTGGACCTTTCCCGCGGAACCGGGTGCGGTGCGCACGGCGCGTGCCGCGGTTCGCGGCCAGTTGCACGGCTGGCAGCTCGATTGCCTGGTCGATCTCGCGGCTCTGCTGGTCAGCGAGTTGGTGACCAACTCCCTGCGGTACGCCACCGGCCCCATCGGCGTACGCCTGGTGCGCCCCACCGGGGGTGACGGCGCCCTGCTGGTGGAGGTCTCCGACCCGCTGCCGGACCCGCCGCGCGAACGGGTCGCCCGCCCCGAGGACGAGAGCGGCCGGGGACTGCAACTGGTCGCCGGCTCCTCGCGCCGCTGGGGGACCCGGCCCGGTGAGATCGGGAAGACCGTCTGGTTCGAACTCGCGGTGCCGGGGTGAACCGGGGGCACGCACGGGTGGGGAAGGGGGCATGCGAGGGTGGCAGGGCGCACCGCGGGAGGTGTGTGCGCCGGTGTGCCGGCCATGGCCGATTCCCGTCGCGCGGAGCATTGCCCGGTGCGTGATTCATGAGGGTGTTCGCTGGTTAGAAGACTGGAAGTGTTGTCGCCGCCCGGTCCGAAACTCACCTGGACCGAGCTGTGATCGTGAACACCGTGTCGTGCGGCGCCGTAGTGCTGGATACTGCGGGCAGCCGCCTCCGGTGACCGGTACCGGACGCGGTGAGCTGGAGGGGACGGTTCGCGTGAGCGAGATACCAGCGAAGGCCACGGAGTCCGAGGACCAGGACCCGTCGGACGGCGCGAGGGACCAGGCCGCGGCTGGTGCAGTCATGCCCGGGGACGCCATGTGGCAGAGCAGCCCGCCCGGCTCGATCTACGACTACATCAAGGTCGCGTCCTTCTCCATCGGCCCCGGGGGGCTGGTCGACCAGTGGAGCCTGCGCGCCGAGCAGCTCTTCGGTATCCCGGCCGAACGCGCCGTCGGCATGGACCCCATAGAGGCGTTCATCGACCCCGACCTGCGGGACCGTGGCCAGCGCAAGATGGCCGAGATCCTCGACGGGCGGGAGTGGACCGGTGTGGTCCCCTTCCGGATGCCGGACACGCAGGACGGGGTGCGCGGCGAGGAGGGGATCGCCGAGGTCTACGTCATGCCCACGCGGACCGCCGAGGGGGAGAAGGCCGCCGTCTGCATCGTCGTGGACGTCCGCACGCTGCGCAGCATCGAGACCGATCTGGCCGCCTCGCAGGCGATTTTCGGTCAATCTCCGTTCGGCTTCCTGCTGATCGACCCGGACCTGAGGGTGCGTCGGGCCAACATGCGGTTCGCCTCCACCTTCGGCGGGACCCCCGACGACCACCGGGGCAGGGGGGTGCACGACTATCTGCCGCGGGGCGAGGCCGAGCGGGTCGCGGCCACTTTGCGGCGCGTGCTGGAGACCGGCGAGTCGATCACCGACATGCATGTCACGGGCTTCGTCCCGGGCTCCGAGGGGCGCCGGCACTGGTCCGTCAACCTCTACCGCGTGCACAGCGGCAGCGGCCGTCCCATCGGTGTCTCCTGGCTCGGCACCGACATCACCGCCCGGCGCGCCGCCGCCCGCGAGGCCGCCGCCGCCCGTCGCAACCTCGCCCTGCTCAACGAGGCCGGCGCCCGCATAGGGAACTCCCTCGACCTGGAGACCACCGCCCGCGAGCTTCTCGATGTCGTCGTGCCCGGCTTCTGCGACCTCGCCACCGTCGACCTCTACCAGGGTCTGCTCACCGGCGACGAGACCCCGCCCGGCCTCTCCGACGGCAGCGCGGAACTGCGCCGGGTCGCCTTCGCCAGCGCCGTCTCCGACGGCCCCTTCCCCGGCTCCGGCGAGTCCGTCGCGGTCGGCGCGGTCCACCACTTCCCCTTCAACTCGCCCTGCGCGGACGCCCTGCGCACCGCCCGGACGCAGCGGGTACCCGGCGAGGAGGGCGGGCTCGTGCAGTCCACGCTGGCCGTGCCGATGGTCGCCCACGACACGGTCGTGGGCCTGGCGCGGTTCGCGCGGACGAAGGGCAGCGAGCCGTTCGGGGACCGGGACCGGGACCTCGCGGTCGAACTGGCCGCGCGCGCCGCGGTCAGTATCGACAACGCCCGCCTGTACCGCCGCGAGCACGAGCGCGCGCTGATACTGCAACGCTCGCTGCTCCCGCCGGGCGACCCCGAGGCCTCGGGCCTCGACATCGCCTGCCGCTACCTGCCCGGCAACGCGGCCACGGAGGTCGGCGGCGACTGGTTCGACGTCATCGAACTGCCGGGCCACCGTACGGCGTTGGTGGTCGGCGATGTCATGGGCCGCGGCCTGCGCGCCGCCGTCGCCATGGGTGAACTCCGTACTGCCGTACGCACGTTGGCCCTGCTCGACCTCGAACCGGCCGAGGTCCTCTCGGCGTTGGACGAGATCGCCCGCGGCCTCGGCACCCCCGGCGGCGTCCAGCAGGCCACCCGGGCCGCCCGCCAGCCCCGCGACGCGGACCTCTCCGAGGTCTACCTGGCGACCTGCGTGTACGCCGTGTACGACTCCGTCACCCGCCGGTGCACGTTCGCCAACGCCGGGCATCTGCCGCCGGTGCTGGTCGAGCCCGGCGAGGCGGCCCTGATGCTCGACGTGCCGCCGGGGATGCCGCTCGGCGTGGGCGGCGAGCCCTTCGAGGAGGTCGAGGTCGAACTCCCCGAGGGCGCCCTCCTCGCCCTCTACACCGACGGCCTGGTCGAGTCCCGCGACCACCCCCTGGACGAGGGCCTGCAAGCTCTCGTGGGTGCCCTCACCGACCCCACCAGCCCCCTGGAGGACGTCTGCGACCACGTCCTCAACACCCTCGACACCCACCACGGCGAGGACGACATCGCCCTGCTCATGGCCCGGGTGCAGGGGCTGCCCGCCGACTCCGTCGGCGACTGGACGCTGCCGCGCGAGCCGAAGAGCGTGGGCCGGGCGCGCGAGTACGCCCGCCGGCAACTGGTCAGCTGGGGTCTAGAGGGGCTGGTCGACACCACGGAACTGCTGGTCAGCGAACTCGTCACCAACGCCCTGCGCTACGGCGAGGGCGAGATCAGACTCCGCCTCCTGCTGGACCGCACCCTCGTCTGCGAGGTCTGGGACTCGGGCCTGGTCCAGCCCCGCCGCCGCCGCGCCCGCGACACGGACGAGGGTGGCCGCGGCCTGCAACTCGTCGGCCTCCTCAGCGCCGCCTGGGGCTCCCGCCGCACCCCCCGCGGCAAGACCGTCTGGTTCGAACTCCCCCTCCCCGGCGACGAAACCGTCCTCACGGACCCGGCGGAGGCACTGCTCAGCCTGTTCTGACAGCCGGCCCCGCCCAGCCACCCGCCGCAGGGGCTTCCGAGGAGACGCGGTCAGGGCAGGAGATGGCGGCGGTTGCGGGTTCGGGGGCCGCCGAAGGAGGCCGGGGGGCCGGCGTCGGGGTCCTCGGTGAGGAGGATGCCGCCGAGGACGGCGCCCGGGAGGCCGGCGGGGAGGGGTTCGGCGGCGGCGTAGGGGTTGCCGTGGAGGCGGACGTCGCGTTCGGCCAGCTCCCGGGCCTGCCGGGCGAGGGTGTCCGCCTCGGTGGTGTGACCGGGCGGCTCGCGGAGGGATATCCCGGGTGTCCCGGGTGTCCCGGGTATCCCGGGCGGGGCCGGCGGGCCCGCCACCGCGTCGCCGTCCAGCGCCCGCACCGCCTGCGCCAGGCGGGTCCGGGCCTCCGCGCCCACCGCCCCCCGGTGCACGGACACGTAGTCCTCCGCCTCGCCGACCGTGCTGCGCGCGACGAGCAGCGCGGCGGCCTCGATCACCCCGGACCGGCCCACCTCCAGCCGCTCCGCCGCCCGCGCGATCCGGCGCAGCGCGTCCAGGGGGTCGTACGGTCCTGTGGTCAGCTCCTCGCGTACGGCGGACAGGACGCCGTCGGTGTGGGCGAGGCGGGCGTGCAGCTCGCCGGTGGTGAGGGAGATCGGCACGTCACCCTTCCGGGCAGCCGCGGCTTCCGACTCGGCGCCGGTCAGCGCGGCCGGGACCATGCCGGCGGCCTCCCGCAGCCGCGCCGCGAGCCGCTCCACCCCGCCGACGAGGACGCCGGCCTGGGCGATCGCGCCCTCGGCGGCCCGCAGTTGCCGGGCCGCGCGCCGGCCGTCGTGCGTGTCGTCCGCTCGCCGGGCCTCATTGAGCTGCGAGGTCGCGAACACCAGGCGGTCCTTGGCCTGTTCGACGGAGCCGATGACGGGCTCGGCCGCCGAGGGCCCGTACCGGTCGTGCAACGCGGACGCGGTGAGCTGGGCCGCCGCCGTCCGCGCGGTCAGGTTCCGGAACCGTCCCTCCGCGACCCCCAGCGCCTCGCGCACCCCCTCCTCCAGCTCCCGCAGCCGGTCCAGGGCCTCGGCCTCGGAGTCCAGGCGCCGCCCCGCCTCCGCACACCGCCCGACCACGCCGACCAGCGCCTGCCGCCGGGCACTCGCCTCCCCCGGCACCCCCTGCTCGTACCGCCCCCATATCGCGAACGCCGCCGCCAGTTCGGTCCGCGCCGCCCGCACGGCGTGCCGGAACGGCTCGGCCCGCTCCTCCCCGAACAGCTCGGCCACGAAGGAGAGTTCCTCCGCGCTGGCGCGCACACAGTCGTCGGCCAGCACCAGCGCGGCACTCGCCTGCCGCTCGGACTCGGCCACGGAGAGCGCCGCGGGAGCCGCCGGCACCGGGCCCGGCGTCGTCCGGGTCCGGGCCCGCCGGGTGCGCCGCACGTAGCCGTACCCGGCCAGCACCCCGGCCGCTCCGACCACCGCGATCGGCAGCAGCAGGTCCGTCGCCGACGTCCCGTCGTGCTCCGGCGCGGCCGCACTCGCGACCGGCCGGTCCGGAGCGGTGGGAACCGGATCTCCCGTACCGACCGTCATCACCGGCAACGCCAGCCAGCCGCCCCCGACGACGGCACCCACCACGGCATGCGCCACCCGCACCCGTATCTGCGCCGCGACACGCCGGGGCCGGCCCCGAACCAGGGAGGACGTCACATTTTGGAGCGTATGGGCACGTAGGCGCTGCCGCGAGTGGGGCGGATACGGCTGGGGGACGAGCACAACAGGGGGTCACAATGGACACGCCACAGCACGACGGAGAGACGGAGGACCACGGGCACCCACAGCCCGTACCGGCCCCACCCCTGGACCCCGGTCACCGTCCCACCCCCCGCCGTCCCCACCGCCGCACTCTCCGCCGCGTCCTCCTCGCCCTCCTCCTGGTCCTGCTCCTCCCCGTCCTCACCCTCCTCACCTCCGAGGCCGCCCTCCGGATCAACTACACCGGTGTGCCCGACGAGGGCGCCAGGACCCGGCACCGGGATGTCCTCTGGCTGGGGCACGCCTGGGTCGACGGGCGGAAGACGGACGCGGACGTCGCCGCCCTCGCGCGGCGGCTGAAAGGAACGGGCATCCGGGACCTGTACGTCCACGCGGGTCCCCTGGAGCACGACGGGACGCTTCCGGCGGCGGCCTACCCCAAGGCCCACCGGCTGATCTCGGCCCTGCACCGCGCGGCTCCCGGGGTCCGTGTCCAGGCCTGGCTCGGGGACAAGCTGGCGAGCGAGGACCGCGACGGCCTGCACCTGGAAGCCCCCGGCACCCGCGCCGCGATCCTCGTCTCGGCCCGCCGGATCCTGGACGCCGGCTTCGAGGGCACCCACTTCGACCTGGAGCCCCTCCACTCGGGCGACCGGAACTACCTCACGCTCCTCGACGACCTGCGCACCCTCACCCGCGCCCGGCACGCGCAACTGTCCGTCGCCGCGCACCAGATCGACCCGCTCCCCGCCCTCCACACCGTCGCCGGCGCGCTCACCGGCCACCCCAAGTGGTGGTCGCAGGCGTATTTCGGCCAGGTGGCCCGCCGCGTCGACCAGATCGCGGTGATGTCGTACGACACCGCGCAGCCGCTTCGGAGTCTGTACGGCGGTTATGTGGCCCAGCAGACCAGCCTCGCCCTGGAGGTCACCCCCAGGTCCACGGACCTCCTCATGGGCCTGCCCTTCTACCACGAGGACAAGATCGGCCACTGGGCCAGTGCCGAGACCGTCCCGGCCGCCGTGCGCGGCGTCCGCCTCGGCCTGTCCCGCACCGACGCGGGCCGGGCCCGTTTCGGCGTCGCCCTGTACGTCGACTTCGCGGCCACGGAGGCGGACTGGCGGGCCTACCGGGGAGGCTGGTGCGGGTAACTCCGGTCGGCGGGGGCGCTGTTGCGCGTCACGACCTTCTCCCTGGCGCGATTGCGCCCCCGGTGGGACCATCCTCGTCATGCACATGTACTTGGTTGCGGGGGCTTGGCTGGTCGTTGCGCTGGCTGCCGCGGGTGGCATCGCGGCGATCGCGACGGACTGGGTGCCGCCGTGGATCCGGCGTCGGGTGGTGCGGCCGCGGCTGTGGGGGTACGGCACGCTGACGATGACACTCGGGCTGACCCTGCTTCTGCTGCTGGGCCCGTTCGAGGACGCGGGGTTCGGCGCCGTCGGGTTCTTCGGCTACTGCGGGCTCTTCCTGGCCGGCGGGATCATGCAGGCCCTCTCCCAGCGCCCCGGCGGGGGCCCTACGAAGTCCGCCTCCTGATCTTCGAACCCAGCCACACGAGCGGGTCGTACTTGCGGTCGACGGCCCGTTCCTTCAAGGGGATCAGGGCGTTGTCCGTGATCCTGATGCCCTCGGGGCAGACCTCCGTGCAGCACTTGGTGATGTTGCAGTAGCCGAGGCCGTGTTCGTCCTGGGCCGTGCTCGCGCGGTCCAGGCCGGTCTCGGCGGCCGCGTCCAGCGGGTGCATGTCCAGTTCGGCGACCCGCATCAGGAAGCGCGGACCCGCGAACGCCTTCTTGTTCTCCTCGTGGTCGCGCACCACATGGCAGGTGCCCTGGCACAGGAAGCACTCGATGCACTTGCGGAACTCCTGCGAACGGTCCACGTCCTCCTGCGTCATCCGGTACTCGCCCGGACCGACGCCGGCGGGCGGTACGAACGCCGGAACCTCCCGCGCCTTCTGGTAGTTGAAGCCGACGTCCGTCACCAGGTCCCGGATCACCGGGAACGCGCGCAAGGGCGTCACCGTGACGGTCTCCGACCGGTCGAACACCGACATGCGCGTCATGCACAGCAGCCGCGGGCGGCCGTTGACCTCCGCCGAGCACGAACCGCACTTGCCCGCCTTGCAGTTCCAGCGCACGGCCAGGTCGGGTGCCTGGGTGGCCTGGAGGCGGTGGACGATGTCCAGGACCACCTCGCCGTCGTTCACCTCGACGGCGAAGTCCGCCAGGCCCCCGCCCTCGGCGTCACCCCGCCACACCTTGAAGCGGGCCTCGTAGCTGCTCACTCGTACAGCTCCTCTTCGGCGAGGTACTTGACCAGTTCGTCCTTCTCGAAGAGGGCGAGCAGGTCCGGGCGGATGGGTTCGGTGGTCTCGCGGGTGAGGCGGATCTGGTCCCGGGCCGGGTCGGCGGCGGCGAGGTCCCCGGTGGGGCCAGCGGCGGCGAGGTCCCCGGCGGCGTCAGAGGCGGTGGGGTCGGCGAGGGCGCACAGGAGGTTCACGTTGCGCCAGCGGCGGTCCATCGCCGCGTGGTCCTCGCGGGTGTGGCCGCCGCGGGACTCGGTGCGTTCCAGGGCGGCCCGTGCCACGCACTCGCTGACCAGCAGCATGTTCCGCAGGTCCAGTGCCAGATGCCAGCCCGGGTTGAACTGGCGGTGTCCCTCGACGCCGGCCGTGCGGGCCCGTGCCCGCAGCCCGGCCAGCTTCTGCAGGGCCTCCCGCATCTCGCCCTCGCGGCGGATGATGCCGACCAGGTCGTTCATGGTCTGCTGGAGTTCCTGGTGCAGGGTGTACGGGTTCTCCGGCGGGCCCGCCTCGCCCGTCGTCCGCGCCGAGAAGGGCCGCAGGGCCTCGGCGGAGGCCGCGTCCACCTGGGCGTCAAGGACGGTGGGGCGCTCGGTCGCGTCCGCCGCGAACCGCGCCGCGTGCCGGCCCGCGCGGCGCCCGAACACCAGCAGGTCGGAGAGCGAGTTGCCGCCGAGCCGGTTGGAGCCGTGCATGCCGCCCGCGACCTCACCGGCCGCGAACAGCCCCGGCACCCCGCGCGCCGCCGCCGTGTCGGAGTCGACGGCGATGCCCCCCATCACGTAGTGGCAGGTCGGCCCGACCTCCATCGCCTCGGCCGTGATGTCGACGTCCGCCAGCTCCTTGAACTGGTGGTACATGGACGGCAGCCGGCGCCGGATCACCTCGGCGGGCATGCGCGTCGACACGTCGAGGAAGACCCCGCCGTGCGGGGAGCCCCGGCCCGCCTTCACCTCGGAGTTGATCGCGCGGGCCACCTCGTCGCGGGGGAGCAGCTCGGGCGGGCGCCGGTTGTGGTCCGGGTCCTCGTACCAGCGGTCGCCCTCCTCCTCGGACTCCGCGTACTTCTCCTTGAACACGTCCGGGATGTAGTCGAACATGAACCGCTTGCCCTCGGAGTTCCTGAGGACCCCGCCGTCGCCGCGCACCGACTCGGTCACCAGCAGGCCCTTGACGGACGGCGGCCAGATCATGCCCGTCGGGTGGAACTGCACGAACTCCATGTTCAGCAGCGGGGCTCCCGCGAGCAGCGCGAGGGCGTGGCCGTCGCCGGTGTACTCCCAGGAGTTCGAGGTGACCTTGAAGGACTTGCCGATGCCGCCGGTCGCGATGACGACCGCGGGTGCCTCCAGGACGAAGAAACGGCCGGACTCACGGTCGTACGCGAAGACGCCCGAGACCCGGTCCCCGTCCTTGAGGATCCGCGTGACCGTGCACTCCTGGAAGACCTTCAGCCGTGACTCGTAGTCGCCGCTCTCCTCGAAGTCCTCCTGCTGCAGGGCGACGATCTTCTGCTGGAGGGTGCGGATCAGCTCCAGGCCCGTGCGGTCGCCGACGTGCGCGAGGCGCGGGTACTCGTGGCCGCCGAAGTTGCGCTGGGAGATCTTCCCGTCCTTCGTGCGGTCGAACAGCGCGCCCCAGGTCTCCAGCTCCCACACCCGCTCCGGGGCCTCCCGCGCGTGCAGCTCGGCCATCCGCCACTGGTTGAGGAACTTGCCGCCGCGCATCGTGTCGCGGAAGTGGACCTGCCAGTTGTCGTGCTCGTTGACGTTGGCCATGGCCGCCGCGATGCCGCCCTCGGCCATCACCGTGTGCGCCTTGCCGAACAGCGACTTGCAGATCACCGCCGTACGCGCGCCCCGCTCCCGCGCCTCGATCGCGGCCCGCAGCCCGGCGCCCCCGGCACCGACCACGACGACGTCCCACTCCTGCCGGTCCACCACGGACATCAGTCAGTTCCTCACTAGCCCTAGAAGAAGCGCGGATCGTCGAAGACCCCGGACGCGACGAGATAGACGTAGAAGTCGGCGAGCGCCACGCTCAGCAGCGACGCCCAGGCCAGCTGCATGTGGCGGGCGTTGAGCTTGCCCACGAACTGCCACGCCCGGTAGCGCACGGGGTGCCTGGAGAAGTGCTTGAGCTTGCCGCCGACGATGTGCCGGCAGGAGTGGCAGGACAGGGTGTACGCCCAGATCAGCACGATGTTGGCCAGGAACACGAGGGTGCCGAGCCCCATGTGGCCCCAGCGGTAGTGCTCGTCGCGGAAGGACAGCACGGTGTCGTAGGTCAGCACGCCGGCGACCAGGAGCGCCGCGTAGAAGAAGTACCGGTGGACGTTCTGCAGGATCAGCGGGAAGCGGGTCTCGCCGGTGTACTTCGCGTGCGGCTCGGCGACCGCGCAGGCGGGCGGGGACAGCCAGAAGCTGCGGTAGTACGCCTTGCGGTAGTAGTAGCAGGTCAGCCGGAAGCCGAGCGGGAAGATCAGGATGATGATCGCGGGGGAGAGGGCCCACCAGCTGCCGAACAGGTCGGCGTTCGGGCCCGCGCGTATGGTCTCGCAGTTCTTGGCGAGGCACGGCGAGTAGAACGGCGAGACGTACGGCGCCGCGTAGTAGTGGGCGTTCGAGAAGGCCCGCCAGGTCGAGTACACGACGAAGGCGAACAGACCGGCCGCGGTGACGGCGGGCGTCAGCCACCAGCGGTCGGTCCGCAGATGCGGTGCGGCGATCGCGGCGCGCGTACCGCTGCGGACGCCGCCGCCGCTGCTGTGTTGGGGTTCCGTACCTGTGGCCAAGACAGGACTCCGGTCGGTTCAGGGGTGTGGGGAGCGGGCCGGCCCCCCGCCGGACGCGTGCGGCACGTGTGCGGGACGCGCTCGGCGGGGGCCGGGTGTGCTCAGGGCGCGTGCCGGTCGCGGGCGCCCAGACCCTCGTCGTCCGAGTCCGTCCACAGGCTGATGTCGTACGGCGTGTCGGAGATGGTGACGAGTTCGGGCCGCTTGGCGGCGGGGGTGTTCACCGACTCCCGCAGCAGCTTCACGCTCTCGCGCAGATGGTCGGCGTCCGTGCGGACCCGGCGCATCTCCAGACCGCTGCTGCCGATCTGCTGTTCCAGGTGTCCCAGCGACCGGTTGAGGTCGTCGAGGGAGCGCTGGACGGATGTCAGTTCATCGTGCACGGACATGACTTGCCCTCACTTCCGCGGATTCTGCGGGCCCTGGGCGGCGACGTTCATGCGCCTTGGAGTGTTGCGCGTCACACCGTCGCTGTGAAGAGATGCGCCTCGATTGGCGGGGTGCACATCTGCTCGGGTGTTGCGCCGCACGGGTGGGCTTGCCGGCCGTCGTCGCCGTGTCTCCCGCAGTCGTCGGATCCTTTCCTCTTCAGTGGGTGCATAGATCTGATCAGCTCCATATACCGCCAAAAGTGATCATAACGCCCGCGGCTTCCCGGAGGTAGCAGAGATGTCCCACGAGGTCGGCACGGGGCAGCGCCCCGAAGGGGCGCGGGGCTCCGTCGATATGCGGCTCCGCCTCGGGGCGCGACCCGCCACGACGGAGTCGCGGACGACCGGCAGTCCGTCGCGGCGCCTTCCGCGGAGCGCCGTGCGCTCGACCGCCTTCCTCATCGCGGGCGCGCTCGCGGTCTCGCTCGTCTCCGGGTGCGGTTCCGACGACGAGGAGAGCAAGCCGCTCGCCAAGCAGGACATCGCCCTCGCCGCCCGTGACCAGGTGGCCTCGGGCGGCTCGCTGAAGTGGGCCGTGGACGCCGTGCCGGAGACGCTCAACGCCTACCAGGCCGACGCGGACGCGGGCACCACCCGGGTCGCCCAGGCCGTGCTGCCGTCGATGTTCCGGTTCGACGCGAGCGGCCGGGCGGTGGCCAACCCCGACTTTCTGGAGTCCGCCAAGGTCATCGAGACCGAGCCGCGCCAGGTCGTGCAGTACAAGCTGAACCAGCAGGCCGTCTGGAGCGACGGCCGGGAGATCGGCGCCGCCGACTTCGTCGCCCAGTGGCGCGCCCTGTCCGGCAAGGACAGCGCCTACTGGACCGCCCGCAACGCCGGCTACGACCGCATCGAGAAGATCGAGCGCGGCGCGAGCGACCTCCAGGTCCGGGTCACCTTCTCCCGCCCCTACGCCGACTGGAAGTCGCTGTTCTCCCCGCTGTACCCGAAGGACGTCACGGGCACCCCGGACGCCTTCAACGACGGCGCGCGCCGCAAGCTGGCCGTGACCGCGGGCCCCTTCCTGCTGGACAAGGTCGACACCGCCACGAAGGACGTCGTCCTCACCCGCAACCCGCGCTGGTGGGGCAAGCCCGCCAAGCTCGACTCGATCGTGCTGCACGCCGTACCCCGCGACCAGCGGGCCGCCTCGCTGGCCGACGGGACCGTGGACCTCGCCGACGTCGACGAGTCCGAGGCCGGGCGGATCGGACCGGCCGCCGGTGCGAAGGGCGCCACCACCGCGGTGGTGCGCAAGTCGCTGGAGCCCGCCTACACCCAGCTCGCCCTGAACGGCGCCACCGGCCCCCTCGCCGACGAACGGGTCCGCCGCGCGGTCGCCCGCGCCCTTGACCGCACGGCGCTGGCCAAGGTCGTCCTGACGCCGCTCGGCCTGCCCGCCGTCCCGGTCGGCAGCCACCTGGCCCTGTCCGGGCAGCAGGACTACGCGGACAACAGCGGCGCCCTCGGCGGCCAGGACCCCAAGGAGGCGCAGGCCCTGCTCGCGGACGCCGGCTGGGTCGCCGGCGGTCCGGTCAAGGAGCCGAAGAAGGCCGAGAAGGCGGCCGGTCCCGAGGCGAAGAAGGGCGAGGAGGACCAGTCCGAGGGCGGCACCGACGGGGAGTACATCGTCGGCGAGGACAACAAGAGCGGCGACGGCGAGGACGCCCACGGCAAGAACACCGACGGCAAGGACGCCGACGGCAAGAGCGAGCCGCGGGGCCAGGGCGATCAGGGCGGCAAGCACCTCGTCCAGGACGGCAAGCAGTACTCGGGCCAGGGCGGCGCCCCCGGCGCCTACGCCCCGAAGGGCACCGCCGCCCCCGCCGGCGCGGTGACCGGGCCGCTCGCCAAGGACGGCCAGGCGCTCGACCTGCGCTTCGTCCTCCCCTCGGGCGCCGGCTCGGACACCCTGAACACGGTCGCCCTGCGGATCTCGGCGATGCTGGACAAGGTCGGCATCCGCACGACGATCACCAAGGTCTCGGACGAGAGCTACTTCAAGGACCACGTCGCCTCCGGCGACTACGACCTCGCCCTGTACTCCTGGCCGTCCACCGCCTTCCCGGCCACCGACGCCCGGCCGATCTACGCCAAGCCGCTGCCGGCCGCCGACGGCTCGGTGAACATCGAGCAGAACTACACGCGGGTCGGCACCGACCAGGTCGACCAGCTCTTCGACGAGGCCGCCTCCACGCTCGACGAGGACGAGGCACGCGATCTCATCCGCAAAGCGGACGCCCGGATCTGGGCGGTCGCGGGCTCCATCCCGCTCTACCAGCGCCCCCAGCTGGTCGCCGCCCGAAAAGACCTGGTCAACGCGGGTGCGTTCGGTTTCCAGACGCCCGTCTACGAGGACATGGGCTTCCTGAAGAAGGGCGCGAAGGTCCTGCCGGGCCCGACGAAGTAAGCCGGAGCAACAGCTGCGTGCCGGGGGCGTCGGATGTGGCGTGCGCTGCACCGACGCATCCCGGCGAGCCGCAACGGCGGCGGCCACGTACCATGGGGTGAGGCCGTGGCGTGTCCAGCCCGGCAGGGCCCGCGCGACACAGACGTCCGCGCAGGGCATACCTCACACTCCGGGAGTACGTCGCAATATGGCCACGCGCCACGACATTCGCAACGTCGCCATCGTCGCCCACGTCGACCACGGCAAGACGACCATCGTCGACGGCATGCTGAAGCAGGCCGGCGCCTTCGCCGCCCACCAGCTCGAAGGCGTCGACGACCGCATGATGGACTCGAACGACCTGGAGCGTGAGAAGGGCATCACGATCCTCGCCAAGAACACGGCGGTCAAGTACCACCCGAAGGACGGCGGGGACCCGATCACGATCAACATCATCGACACCCCCGGCCACGCCGACTTCGGTGGCGAGGTCGAGCGCGGTCTGTCGATGGTCGACGGTGTCGTGCTGCTGGTGGACGCCTCCGAGGGCCCGCTGCCGCAGACCCGCTTCGTGCTGCGCAAGGCGCTCCAGCAGCGCCTGCCCGTCATCCTGTGCATCAACAAGACGGACCGTCCGGACTCCCGGATCGACGAGGTCGTCAACGAGACGTACGACCTCTTCCTCGACCTGGACGCGGACGAGGAGCAGATCGAGTTCCCGATCGTCTACGCCTGCGGCCGTGACGGCATCGCCTCGCTGACCAAGCCGGAGAACGGCACGGTTCCGGCCGACTCCACCAGCCTGGAGCCGTTCTTCTCCACGATCCTGGAGCACATCCCGGCCCCGACCTACGACGAGGAGGCCCCGCTCCAGGCCCACGTCACCAACCTCGACGCCGACAACTTCCTCGGCCGTATCGCGCTGCTGCGTGTCGAGCAGGGCGAGCTGCGCAAGGGCCAGACCGTGGCCTGGATCAAGCGCGACGGCTTCATCGGCAACGTGCGCATCACCGAGCTGATGATGACCGAGGCCCTCACCCGCAAGCCCGCCGAGGTGGCCGGCCCCGGTGACATCTGCGCCGTCGCCGGTATCCCGGACATCATGATCGGCGAGACGCTGGCCGACCCGGAGAACCCGGTCGCCCTGCCGCTGATCACGGTCGACGAGCCCGCGATCTCCATGGTCATCGGTACGAACACCTCGCCGCTGGTCGGCCGTGGCGGTACCGGCAAGGGCGCCGACGCGAAGGCGGCCGTCAAGGACCGCAAGGTCACCGCCCGCCAGGTCAAGGACCGCCTGGACCGCGAGCTGATCGGTAACGTCTCGCTGCGTGTCCTGGACACCGAGCGGCCGGACGCCTGGGAGGTGCAGGGCCGTGGTGAGCTGGCGCTGGCCATCCTGGTCGAGCAGATGCGCCGCGAGGGCTACGAACTGACCGTCGGCAAGCCCCAGGTGGTCACCCGCGAGATCGACGGCAAGGTCCATGAGCCGGTCGAGCGCATGACGATCGACGTCCCCGAGGAGCACATGGGCGCGGTCACGCAGCTCATGGGCGTCCGCAAGGGCCGCATGGACAACATGTCCAACCACGGCTCCGGCTGGGTCCGTATGGAGTTCGTCGTGCCGTCCCGCGGCCTGATCGGCTTCCGGACCGAGTTCCTGACCCAGACCCGCGGCACCGGCATCGGCCACTCGATCCACGAGGGTCACGAGCCCTGGTTCGGCAACCTCCAGACCCGGAACAACGGCTCCCTGGTCGCCGACCGCTCCGGCGCCGTCACCGCGTTCGCGATGACGAACCTCCAGGAGCGCGGCGTGCTCTTCGTGGAGCCGGGCACCGAGGTGTACGAGGGCATGATCGTCGGTGAGAACTCGCGCGCCGACGACATGGACGTGAACATCACCAAGGAGAAGAAGCTCACGAACATGCGGTCCTCGTCGGCCGACTCGTTCGAGGCGATCGTGCCGCCGCGCAAGCTGTCGCTGGAGCAGTCGCTGGAGTTCTGCCGCGACGACGAGTGTGTCGAGGTGACTCCGGAGGCCGTTCGCATCCGCAAGGTCAACCTCGACCAGCGTGAGCGTGCCCGCGCCGCGAGCCGCGCCAAGCACGGCTGATCCGAGGCCCGGTCGGAGGCCTGATCCGACGCCTGGTCCGGCGTGTTCGCCGGGCAACCCAGCCCGGGTGTCCCCATCTTGGGGACACCTGGGCTTTTTGCAACCGGTTTTCCGCGCCCACCTGTCCGAAATGCGGAGATCTTCTTCCGATAGCCATGTAACACGTCCGTTTCGCGGCCTTCACCCGGGGATCGGTTTGTCCAGTTTTTGGAAGTTCTACAGGTGAGCTGTGACTGAATTGAGATTTAAAGACTGTGGTCGCCACCTGGCTCATGGCAGATAGTTAGCCGCGTAGCGCTCGGGTCAATGGGTCTCGCGCCGTGGGGACGGCGCCGACTCACGAGCACCAGGGGGTGTCTGATCTTCCGTCAGGGGTGTCGGAGGAAAGACGGAAACCCCCTCCTGTTGGTGAATACGTGGAGTCATGAGGAGGAACACCCATGCGCGGTGTCACGAACACCAGATGGGTCGCGTTCGCGCCGTCCGGTAGGCCGGCCCCCGATCGTTCGTCCTGCGGCATCCTCTGAGTTCATCGACCGGTCGCTTCGTGCGGCCGTTCAACTACGCGCGTCCGGCTGCGGATTCGCGGAACTCGGAGCACCCAGGGCCTCCTTCACCCATACCTGTGAAACGGACGAACCGTGACAAGTCCTATCGACATTGAGGGCGGCGGGACTTCGGTGATCGTCGACGGCGAACCCGGGCCGAAGACGAAGACCGAGGCCGCCAAGCTTGAGGGCCGGTCCCCCGGCCAGCTGATGTGGATCCGCTTCAAGCGGGACCGCACGGGCGTGATCTCCGCCTGCGTCGTGCTCTTCTTCTTCCTGATCGGCCTGTTCGCCCCGCTGATCTCCAAGGTGTACGGCAAGGACCCCTACACCGTCTACGCGGACGAACGCCCCGAGCTGTTCGACAGCGCGGGTGTGCCCGTCCAGCCCAACGGCGGTATCAGCGGCGAGTTCTGGTTCGGACTCGAGCCCGGCAACGGCTACGACGTCTTCACCAAGCTGATCTACGGCATCCGTACCTCGCTGATGATCTCCGTCGCGGTCACGATCGCGGTCGTGATCACCGGCATCCTGCTCGGTGTCGCGGCCGGCTATCTGGGCGGCCGCACCGACTTCACCATCGGCCGGATCATCGACTTCCTGCTGGCGTTCCCCTCGCAGCTGTTCTTCATCGCGAGCATGCCGGTCGTCGTCTCCCTGTTCGTCAGCCCCCGTGATGAGACGCCGACTTACGTCCGTGTGGTTGCGCTGATCCTCGTCCAGTGGTTCCTCGGCTGGATGAGTCTCGCCCGGATCCTGCGCGGCACCTCGCTCGCCCTGCGGGAACGGGAGTTCATCGAGGCGGCGAAGGTCAGCGGGGCCTCGTCGTGGCGGATCATCCGCAAGGAGATCCTGCCCAACGTCGTCACGCCGCTGCTGGTGCAGACGACGTACATGCTGCCGGCCTTCGTGACGGCCGAGGCGGGCCTGTCCTTCCTGGGTGTGGGCATCGTCGAACCGACGCCGGACTGGGGACAGATGTTCTCCAAGGCGTCGACGGAACTCGTGATGCAGAACGACATCACCTACATGTTCTTCCCCGGCATTTCGATGATCATCT
The DNA here is from genome assembly GCF_043201585.1 of Streptomyces sp. NPDC048297. Classification (NCBI taxonomy): domain Bacteria; kingdom Bacillati; phylum Actinomycetota; class Actinomycetes; order Kitasatosporales; family Streptomycetaceae; genus Streptomyces; species Streptomyces sp. NPDC048297. The sequence continues at coordinate 109,056 of NZ_JBICZA010000025.1, read as the reverse complement.
TCATCGTCGCGTTCAACCTGCTCGGGGATTCGGTCAGGGACGCTTTCGACCCCAAGGCCGCGCGCTGACCAGGCCAGTTCCACGAGTTCCGGTGCTTTCCCGGAGCGGCTTTTCACAGCAGTGACTTCGCACTGGTGACACAAAAGATGGGTGGGAAACTTCAGTGATGAGTAGGGGCGGACGCCACGTATACGGCGCACTCTCCGTGCTCGCGGCCGGGGCTCTTGTGCTCACCGGTTGCAGCAAGGGCGGCAGCGACAGCGGCGGCAACACCGAGAAGGACAAGCAGGACGCCAAGCGTCAGCAGTCCTCCATCAAGTTCGGCAACGCGGCGGACTCCACCGGTCCGGCCGCCGAGGTGCCCGGCGCCAAGCCCGGCGGCACGATGGAGGTGCTCCAGCGTGACAGCTACGCCCACCTCGACCCGGCGCAGATCTACGTCTCCGACGAGGGCTCGCTCGCGACGCTGATCCACCGCGGCCTGACGGGCTACAAGGCGACCAGCGACGACGGCTCGAAGCACGAGGTCGTCGGTGACCTCGCCACCGACTCCGGTACCACCACGGACGGCGGCAAGACCTGGAAGTACACGCTGAAGGACGGCATCAAGTTCGCCGACGGTTCGGCGATCACGTCCAAGGACGTCCGGCACACCTTCGAGCGCATGTTCGCTCCGTTCATCAACCAGGGGCCGGCGTACATCCAGCAGTGGCTGGCCAACACCCCGGGCGCGGACTACCGCAAGCTCCTCAAGGACGGCCCCTACAAGGGCAAGCACCTGCCCAACTCGATCCTTGAGACGCCGGACGCGAAGACGATCGTCTTCCACTTCAAGACGGCGCACCCGGACTTCCCGTACGCCCTCGCCATGGCGGGCTACGCGGTCGTCTCGGAGAAGGGCGACACCAAGGAGCGCTACGACAAGGCGCCCCTGACGGCCGGTCCGTACAAGATCCAGTCGTTCAAGTCCGGCAAGTCGATGGTGCTGGTCAAGAACACCAACTGGGACCCGAAGACGGACCCGATCCGTCACCAGTACGTCGACCAGTTCAACTTCACGTTCAACCAGCAGTTCGAGACGTCGACGAAGGCCCTGCTCGCGGACAGCGGTGCGGACCAGACCGGCCTCAGCCTCAACAACCAGGTGGACGCGGGCAACCTGTCCAACGTCCTCAAGGACCCGAAGCTCAAGTCGCGTGTCGTCTCCGGCTACCAGCCGTACGTCGGCCAGATGAACATCAACATGAAGCACCCGGCGATGCAGGACAAGAAGGTGCGCGAGGCCATCGCCTACGCCCTTCCCATCACGCCGTTCGTCCGCGCCTACGGCGGCACCGACGCGATGGAGGTCGCCGGCGGCCTGATCTCGCCGACCGTCTCCGGCTACGACGCCGCCTTCGACCCGTACGGCAAGAAGAAGAAGCCGGCCGGTGACCCGGAGAAGGCCAAGGCCCTCCTGAAGGAGGCCGGCAAGCTCAACCTGAAGCTGACCTTCGGCTACATCAACACCCCCGAGGGCCAGCAGTACTCCACCGCGATGGCGGCGGGCCTGAAGAAGGCCGGCTTCGACGTCCAGCGCCAGGAGATCCCGGCCGAGACCTACTACGACCAGGTCTCCAAGCTGAACAACAACTACGACATCTTCCACACCGCGTGGGGTGCCGACTGGCCGTCCGCCTCGACCGTGATCCCGCCGCTGTACGACGGCCGCGTGATCGCCGACGGCGCGCAGAACTACTCGCAGATCAACGACCCGAAGGTCAACAGCGAGATCGACCGGATCAACACCATCACCGACCCGGTCAAGGCCGCGGCCGAGTGGGAGAAGCTCGACCAGTACATCGTGAAGGACGTCACCAACGTCGTCCCGACCGCGTACTACAAGCAGACGCAGATCGCCGGTTCCAAGGTCGGCGGCCTCGTCTACGACGACGTGATCGGTGGCATCGACCCGCGTCGCCTGTTCGTCAAGTAACCGTCCCCGGCCGGTACCCGGTGCGCGCGCCCTCAGCGGCGGCGCACCGGGTACGGTGCGGCTAGCCGACGCCAGAGAGCTGCCCCTGTCATGCTGCGCTTCCTCGTCCGCCGGTTCCTCGGTGCCGTCGTCATTCTGTTCCTGCTGAGCATCGTCGCCTTCGTGCTGTTCTTCGGGGTGCCCCGCGACCCGGCGCTGCTGATGTGCGGGAAGACCTGCAACCCGGACAGCATCGCGAACATTCACCATGTGCTCGGACTCGACAAGTCGATCCCCGAGCAGTACTGGATCTTCCTGCACAACCTCGTCCTGGGCAGCGACGGCTTCGCCCAAGGCCCCTGCCCCGCCCCCTGCTTCGGGTACTCGTACCACACGAACGAGCAGGTCTGGGGCACCCTGGTCGACCGCCTGCCCACCACCGTCTCGCTGACCATCGGCGGTGCGATCCTGTTCCTGATCGTCGGCCTCGGCACCGGCCTGCTCGCCGCCTGGCGGCGCGGCACACTGATCGACAAGACGGCCACCGCCGGCGCGATGGTGCTCAGCTCGATGCAGATCTACTTCCTCGGCCCGCTGGCACTGGCGATCCTCGTCTACCAGACCCACTGGTTCGAGAAGCCGTCGTACAACGACTTCCTCGCGAACCCGGCCTCCTGGTTCGCCGGACTGATCATCCCCTGGGCGGTCCTGTCCACGATCTTCGCCGCGCAGTACACCCGTATGGCGCGCTCCTCGATGATCGAACAGCTCCAGGAGGAGCACGTCCGCACCGCCCGCGCGAAGGGCATGTCCCGGCGGTACGTCTTCTTCCGCTACGCCTGGCGCGGCTCGCTGATCCCCATCGTGACCATCTTCGGCATCGACCTCGGATCCCTGCTCGGCGGCGCCATCATCACCGAGACGACGTTCGGTCTGCCGGGTCTCGGCCAACTGGCGGTCCAGTCCGTCTTCTTCAGCGACCTGCCGCTGCTGCTCGGCGTGATGCTGTTCTCCGCGACCATGATCCTGCTGTTCAACATCATCGTCGACGCGTGCTACGCCTTCATCGACCCGCGCGTACGGCTGTCCTAGGAGCACCTGTGACCACTCTGACCAAGGAAGCCGGTACTCCTTCCCCGGCCGGTGCGGGCGCCCTGCTCTCGGTGCGTGACCTGCATGTCCGTTTCAAGACCGAGGACGGCATCGTCAAGGCCGTGAACGGGCTGTCCTACGACGTGCAGCGGGGCAGGACCCTCGGCGTCGTGGGCGAGTCGGGGTCCGGCAAGTCGGTCACCAACCTGACCATCCTCGGCCTGCACAACCCCATGTTCACCACCGTCGAGGGGGAGATCCTCTTCGACGGCAAGGAGTTGACGACCGCCCGCGAGTCCGAGATGGAGAAGCTGCGCGGCAACAAGATCGCCATGATCTTCCAGGACCCGCTGACCGCGCTGTCGCCGTACTACACGGTCGGCCGGCAGATCGCCGAGCCGTACATGAAGCACACCGGCGCCTCCAAGCGGGCCGCCTGGGACCGCGCGGTGGAGATGCTCGGCAAGGTCGGCATCCCCAACCCCAAGGAGCGGGCGAAGGACTACCCGCACCAGTTCTCCGGCGGTATGCGCCAGCGCGCGATGATCGCGATGGCGCTCGTGTGCGACCCGGACCTGCTCATCGCGGACGAGCCGACCACGGCCCTCGACGTGACCGTGCAGGCCCAGATCCTCGACCTCCTGAAGGACCTGCAGCAGGAGTTCGGGACCGGCATCATCTTCATCACCCACGACCTCGGCGTGATCGCCGACATGGCCGACGACATCATGGTGATGTACGCGGGCGGCGCGGTGGAGCGGGGCACGGTCGACGAGGTGCTGCGCTCGCCCCAGCACCCGTACACCTGGGGCCTGCTGAACTCGATGCCGCGCCTGGACGCCGACCTCGACGCCCCGCTTGAGCCGATCCCCGGAGCCCCGCCCTCCCTGCTCAACCCGCCCAGCGGCTGCCCCTTCCACCCGCGGTGCGTCTTCCAGGACCGCGTCGAGTTCCGCGACCGCTGCGTCGACGTACGGCCGCTGCTCGGTCCCGACCGGGCCTCGGCGTGCCACCTCACGGCGGAGCAGAAGCGGACCATCTTCATCGAAGAGATCAAGCCCCGTCTGGGCTAGGAGGACACGTCATGAAAGAGGACCTCGTCCTCCCCAGCCCGCACGAGACGTCGAAAGAGGCAGCGGGCGAACCGCTCCTTGAGGTCTCCGGGCTGACCAAGCACTTCCCGATCAAGGGCGGCTTCCCGATCCGGCGGACCGTCGGCGCGGTGCAGGCCGTGGACGGCGTCGACCTCACCATGGCGGTGGGCGAGAGCTTCGGCCTGGTGGGGGAGTCGGGCTGCGGCAAGTCGACGACCGGCCGGCTGATCACGCGTCTGCTGGAGCCGACGAGCGGACGGATCTCGTACCGGGGCCAGGACATCAGCCGCGCCTCGCGCAAGGAGCTGGCGCCCATCCGCTCCGAGATCCAGATGATCTTCCAGGACCCGTACTCGTCGCTGAACCCGCGCCAGACGGTCGGCACGATCATCTCGGGGCCGATGGAGGTCAACGGCATCAACCCTCCCGGCGGTCGTGAGAGCCGCGTCCGGGAGCTGCTGGAGATCGTCGGCCTGAACCCCGAGCACTACAACCGCTTCCCGCACGAGTTCTCCGGCGGCCAGCGCCAGCGCATCGGTGTGGCAAGGGCGTTGGCCCTGGAGCCGAAGCTGATCGTGGCGGACGAGCCGGTCTCCGCGCTGGACGTCTCGATCCAGGCGCAGGTGGTCAACCTGCTCCAGAAGGTGCAGAAGGAACTCGGCATCGCGTTCCTCTTCATCGCCCACGACCTGGCGGTGGTACGGCACTTCTCGCAGCGTGTCGCGGTGATGTACCTCGGCAAGATCATCGAGGTGGGTGACCGGGACTCCATCTACACCCGCCCCCGGCACCCCTACACCCATGCGCTCCTGTCGGCGGTTCCCGAGGTGAACCTCCAGGGCGACGACTCGTCCGGCCGCGAGCGCATCCGCCTGGCCGGCGACGTGCCGTCACCGATCTCCCCGCCGTCCGGCTGCCACTTCCGCACCCGCTGCTGGAAGGCACAGGACAAGTGCGCGACGGAGGAACCGCCGCTGGTCCAGATCTCGGGCAACCGCAGCGGCCACCTGACGGCCTGCCACCTCCCGGAGGACCCGACGATCGAGGCACGCGACGAGGACATCGTCCTGGACCCGGCGCTGGCAGCGCTGGAGGACGACAGCCGCGACTAGGGACATAGTCCGGCGACTGCGAGAAAAGGCCCGCACCTGGGGAGGTGCGGGCCTTCTTTCCCTGGAGCGGACGTTCAAGGGCTCGGGTCAATGGGCCTGTGAGAGTCCGTTCCGCGAGGCGGCAGCTGACGGAAAAGGGGTGTGTCAGACAGCCGTCTCGGGGGCCATGGACAGACCGGTGACCGCGATGGTCTCCGCCGTCTCAGGATAGTGGCAGGCGGTCAGGTGGCCAGGCTTGTTGCCCTCGGCCTGGACCAGCGGCGGGGCCTCCGTGGCGCACTTCTCCGTCGCCTTCCAGCAGCGCGTGCGGAAACGGCAGCCGGACGGCGGGTTGATCGGGGAGGGCACGTCACCGGTCAGCCGGATCCGCTCGCGCGGCGCCTCGTCCACCGTGGCCTCGGGCACGGCGGACAGCAGGGCCCGCGTGTAGGGGTGGCGCGGGTTGTTGTACAGATCGTCGCGGTCGGCGATCTCGACGATCTTGCCCAGGTACATCACCGCGACGCGCTGCGAGAAGTGCCGCACGATCGCGAGGTCGTGGGCGATGAAGACGAACGCGATGCCGAGTTCCTTCTGCACCTTCTGGAGCAGGTTGACGACCTGGGCCTGGATCGAGACGTCGAGCGCGGAGACCGGCTCGTCGGCCACGATCAGCTTGGGCTCCAGCGCGAGCGCGCGGGCCACGCCGATGCGCTGGCGCTGGCCGCCGGAGAACTCGTGCGGGAAGCGGTTGAAGTGCTCGGGGTTCAGGCCGACGATCTCCAGGAGTTCGCGGACGCGGTTCTCGCGGCCACCCGCCGGGTCGATGCCGTTGATCTCCATCGGACCGGAGATGATCTTGCCGACCGTCTGGCGCGGGTTCAGCGACGCGTAGGGGTCCTGGAAGATCATCTGGATCTCGGAGCGCACCGGCGCCAGCTGCCTGCGGCCCGCGTGGGTGATGTCCTGCCCGCGGTAGGTGATCCTGCCGGCGGTCGGCTCCAGCAGCCGGGTGATCAGCCGGCCCGTGGTCGACTTGCCGCAGCCGGACTCGCCGACCAGGCCGAGGCTCTCGCCCTCGCCGACCTGGAAGTCGAGGCCGTCCACGGCCTGGACGGCGCCGACGGTCCGCCGGACCGGGAAACCGCCCTTGATCGGGAAGTGCTTGGTCAGCCCGGAGACGTCCAGGAGGGGGCTCGTGTTGCTCATGATCGTGAAATCCCGTCTCGTGTCCGTCAGTTGTGCCGTGAGCCGGCGACGTCGTGGAAGAGTTCCCGCTTCTGCTCCGGGGTCAGGTGGCAGGCGGAGCCGCGGCCGTCGACCACCGTCAGCGGCGGGCGCTCACGGGAGCACAGTCCGTCCGCGACCTTCTCGGTGAAGGGGCAGCGCGGGTGGAAGCGGCAGCCGGTGGGCGGGTTGAGCAGCGAGGGCGGCGAGCCGGGGATCGGCGTCAGCGGGACGTCCACCGACCCGTGCAGGCTCGGCATGGAGCCCAGCAGCCCCAGCGTGTAGGGGTGCTCCGGGGCGCTGAGCACCTGCCTCTTGGCGCCGCGCTCCACGCACCGGCCGCCGTACATCACCAGCACGTCGTCCGCGATGTCCGCGATGACACCGAGGTCGTGGGTGATGAAGACGATGGCCGTGCCGAACTCCTGCTGGAGGTCCTTGAGCAGGTCCATGATCTGGGCCTGGACCGTCACGTCGAGCGCCGTCGTCGGCTCGTCCGCGATCAGCAGCTCGGGGTCGCACACCAGCGCCATGGCGATCATCGCGCGCTGGCGCATACCGCCGGAGAACTCGTGCGGGTAGCTGTCCACCCGGCTCTCCGGCTGCGGGATCCCCACCCGCCGCAGCATCTCGATCGCGCGCGCCCGAGCCTGGCTCTTGGAGGCGCCGGTGTGCTTGCGGTACACCTCGCCGATCTGGGTGCCGATGGTGTGGTACGGCGACAGCGAGGCCAGCGCGTCCTGGAAGATCATCGACATCTTGTTGCCGCGCAGCCGCTCCAGTTCCTTCTCGGAGGCGGTGAGCAGATCCTTGCCGTCGAGCAGGATCTCGCCCTCGATGGAGGTGCGGGCGCGGTCGTGGAGGCCGAGGATCGTCAGGTTGGTGACGGACTTGCCCGAGCCCGACTCACCGACGATGCCGAGCGTCTTGCCCTTGGCCAGGTCGAAGCTGAGTCCGTCGACGGCCTTGACGATGCCGTCCTCGGTGGAGAAGTGGACCTTCAGGTCCTTGATGGAGAGGAACGGCTGCTGATCGATGCTCGTCACGGGGACGCTCCTGGGGGGGGTGATGCGAGGGTCGCCGGGGTGGGGCGGTGGGAAGGAGGACGGCGGGGCGGAGGTCAGGCGAGCCGGATCCGCGGGTCGATGAGGGCGTAGACGGCGTCGACGACGATGTTGAAGACGACGATCGCGCCGGCGGACAGCAGGGTGACGCCGAGCACCATGGGCAGGTCGCTCTGTTCCACGGAGCGCACCGCGAGCTGGCCGACACCCTGGAGGCTGAAGACCTGCTCCGTGATGATCGCGCCGCCGACGAGCGTGGCGAGGTCGATGCCGAAGATGGTGACGATCGGGCCCATCGCGCCGCGCCAGGCGAACCGGAAGAAGACGTTGCTGCGGGACAGGCCCTTGGCCCGTGCCGTGCGGACGTAGTCCTCGCTGAGCGTCTCCACCAGCTGTGAACGCGTCATACGGGTGTAGTTGGCGGTCCAGATCAGGGCCAGCACCAGCCAGGGCAGCAGCAGGCCGGAGGCCCAGGCCATCGGGTCGTCGGTCAGCGGCGTGTACGACGGGTTGTCGAGGATGCCGAGCTTCGAGACCAGGAAGTACATCGCGATGTAGCCGACGAAGTAGATCTGCATCGAGGAGGCGAGCAGCGAGGCGGAGCTGGCCACCTTGTCCTGCCACTTGCCCTGCTTGACGGCGGCGAGCATGCCGGTGCCGACACCGAAGACGAGGAAGACGGCCGCCGAACCGAAGGCGAGCGAGAGGGTCAGCGGAAGCCGGTCCTGGATCGTGGAGAGGACGGGCTCGCGGTTGGCGAAGGAGTAGCCGAGGCACGGCGCGTCGCAGTGGCCGAAGCCGGCGTAGTCGCGTCCGACGAAGATGCCCTTGACCCAGTACCAGTACTGGACGGGTACCGGATGGTCGATGCCCAGGTTGTGCCGCACCTGCTCCAGGACGGGCTTGGTGCAGTTCTTGCCGCAGGACATGATGGCGGGGTCACGCGGGATGGCGTAGAAGAGCCAGAAGGTGACGGCGCTGATGATCAGGAGGATGACCAGCGCGCCGAGGGTTCGGCGGACAAGGAAGCGGAACATGGGGCGTGACTTTCCGGACGGGGCGCCGTCGCCGGGATAGGGGGGTGGGCCGGAGGGGCGGCCGGGTCGTGGCCGCCCCCGCGGGGTGTCGCGTGCTTACTTCTTGGCGTACAGCTTGCAGAGCGCGATGCAGGTGTTGGCGCTGTCGTAGATCACGTGGCCGACCTTGGAGCCGTGCATCCAGTTGCGGATGGGGTTGTAGTCCGGGACGCAGGCCGCCAGCTGCATGATCTGACGGTCGACCTCGCCCCAGGCCTTGTTGGCCTGCTCCACGTCCGTGATCTTCGACGCGGCGGCGATCGCCTTGTTGACGCTCGTGTCGTTCAGCTGTGCCCAGTTCTGGCCGCCGTCGTGGATCTGGCCGCCTTCCCAGGTCAGGTAGAACTCCGAGTAGCCGCCCGGCCAGTCCGGGCTCCAGCCCGCCGCGAACATGTCGAACTCGTTGTCGAGCTTGCTGATCTGCGTGTAGAAGGTGGACTTGTCCACCTGCTTGTTGACGACCTGGAAGCCCGCGGCCTCCATCGCGTTCTTGATGGCGACGGCCTGCTTCACGGAGTTGTCGCTCTGCTGGTAGGCGATGACCAGCTTCTGGCCGACCTTGCCGGCCTCCTTCAGCAGGGCCTTGGCCTTGACGGGGTCGCCGCCCGGCTTCTGGGTCTTGCCGTACAGGTCGAACGGGTGGTAGCCGGGCGTGACCGGGCTGAAGACCGTGGTCGCGATCTCGCTGGTGGCCTTGCCGCCGCGGATGGTCTGGAGCTGCTGGACGGGCCAGGCGTAGTTGATGGCCTGGCGGACCTTGACGTCCTTGATCCGGGTGGTGTTGATCGGCCAGTAGTAGGTGGCCGTGTCGACCGCGACGAGGACGCGCTGCTTCAGCTTGGCGTCGGGCAGGACCTCGGCGACACGCTCGGGCGCGACCTCGTTGAAGATCGACATCGTGTACTGGTCGTTGCCCTTGTCCGCGATGAAGCGGTCGGTGGACGCCAGGTTCTGGAAGCCGAACTGGAAGACGAACTTGTCCGGGTAGGCGTTGCGGATCGAGTCCGTCTTCGGGTCCCAGTGCTCGTTGCGCACGTAGGTCATCGACTTGCCGATCTGGCGGCTGTCGATCTTGTACGGGCCGCACGACATGGGGCGCTTGTCGTACTTCTCCTTGGTGTCGTGCTTCTTCGGCACGATGGCGTAACCACGCATCGCCAGCGTGAAGTTGAAGTCACCGCGCGGCTCGGTCAGGCGGAAGGTGACGGTCTTGCCCGAGATCTCGATGGAGTCGAGGTGCTTGCCGCCGTAGGGGCCCTTGTAGTTCTTGCCGCCGGCCAGCCAGCCCTTGGTGTAGGTCGGGCCCTCGGTGATGAAGTCGGCGAAGCCGCGCTCGAAGGTGTGGCGGACGTCCTCCACCGTGACGTCGGAGCCGTCCTCCCACTTCAGGCCGTCCTTCAGCGTGAAGGACCAGGTCTTGCCGCCGTCCTTCGTGGTGCCGGCGTCGGTCGCCAGGTCGCCGACGAGGATGGCGCCGCCCTTGTCGTCGATCTTGTAGCCGGTCAGACCGCGCAGGATCGGGACCGTGATGGCGGCCTCGGTCGAGGAGTAGATCTGGGCGGGGTCCAGGTGGTCCATGTCGAACTGGTCGAGCGAGTAGATCGTCCCGCCCTTGACGGCACCCGGGACCTCGGGGGCCGGACCGGCCGAGTCGGCCTTGGTGCCGACCTCGATCTTGGCGGTCTTGGCGCCCTTGACCGAGGGGACCTGGCTCTTGGAGCTGTTGCCGCTTCCGTTGCCGCAGGCGCTCAGCACGGTGGTGGAGGCCGCCGCCACACCGGTGGCGATCAGGAAGTTTCTACGGGAAAAGGACATGCTGAGCCTGCCTAGAGGTCGAACGGAACAGACGGGAGCAGCCGGTCATCGTCGACCCGGCCGAAGTGGGACGTGACGTGGATTACCGCTTGGACTTCGGGTCGAGCGCGTCGCGGACCGAGTCACCGAGCAGGTTGAAGGCGAGGACGAAGATCACCATCGCGAGGCCGGGGAAGAGCAGGAAGGTGATGTCCTGCGTGTAGAACTGGGCACCGCGGGCGATCATGACGCCCCAGTCCGGAGTCGGGTCGATCATGCCGACGCCGAGGAAGGCGAGACCGGCCTCCGTGGTCACCATGGCCGGGAGCAGCAGGGTGGACTGGATGATGATCGGCGTCCACAGGTTGGGCAGCAGTTCCTTGAACACGATGCGCATCGGGGACGCGCCCGTCACCTTCGCGGCCTCGACGAACTCCCGCTCGCGCAGGGCCAGCACCTGGCCGCGCAGCAGACGCGCGATGGTCGCCCAGCCGAAGAAGGTGAGGACCACGATCAGGGCGGTGGCGCGCAGGGAGGTCGGGATGTTGTCGTCGTCGGCGACGAAGAGGCCGTAGGCGACCGGCATGAAGGCGATGAAGAACAGCGTGGACGGGAACGACAGCAGGATGTCGATGACCCGGCCGACGAGGTAGTCGGTCTTGCCGCCCAGGTAGCCCGCGGTGACACCGATCACGACACCGAACACCACCGTGAGGACGGTGACGGCGATGGCGATGCCGAGCGAGTTGCGGATGGAGTACAGCAGGAACGTGAAGACGTCCCGGCCCAGCTGCGGCTCGACGCCGAACCAGAACTGCGAACTCATTCCGCCGTTGGGGCCCGCCGGGTAGGCGAAGGCGTCGAGCAGGCTCGGGTCCTGGCTCGCGTACGTGGTGTACGGGTCCTTGCCATAGAGCTTCGAGATCAGGGGTGCCGCGATCCCGACGACGAAGAAGAAGGCCACGATGCAGGCGGATATGACGCCCGTCCGGTCGCGCTTGAAGCGCGTCCAGGCGAGCCGGCCCGGAGAGCGGCTCTCGCTGCCCTTCGAGTTCACCGGCGCACTCGTCTTCTCAACGGTTTCGTCGGTCACCTCAAGCGGGGCAGCCGCAGATGGAGTTGGGGGGGTCATGGTGCTCCTGGCCCAAGGGAGGGTCTGATGACTCCGCAGGGCGCTCCCCTACGGGCTAGCCGGACTTTTTCAACGCAATTCATTCACGGTCAATAAAATCTGGTGCGCCTTGGTGTGCTCTTTACCTTCTTGACCTTCCTTTGGTTCATTCGTAGCTACGCGGGTAGCGCGCCGTAATCAATCCGTGCTTCACATCGGACCAATGGGATTATTCAGGCGACCCGTTCGATATGCGGACGGCGGAGTGTCGAAATGCGTACATCGAGGCATCGGATTCCAACGTTTCGGCAACGTTGAGCGGGGGTCCATTGCGCACCACGCGCAAGATCGTCGAGGCGTCAAGAGGGGTGCCGGTGTTCGGGTGACGTGTCACCCCAAAGGGTCATCGATCGGGCGGCGATCGGGCGGTCATCGCGTGGCGGTCGGAGGCCCGCATGTGAAATACGCCATATAAGCCGATAGTGACCGGTAATGACGGTGTGATCACGAGGAGGCACGCATGCGTGGAGTCACGCCTGCCCGCACGCCCGCCCGCACGCCCGTACGCACGTACGCCCACGCGCGCGCCCAGTGGGCCGCTCGCACGCCCGCCCTATGGGCCGCCGGCACGCTGGCGGTGGCGCTCGCCGCGACCGGTTGCGGAGGCAACGGGGCGGGCGGCGGCGGGGGCGGGACCTCGGTGCTCAGCGCCTCCTGGGGCGACCCGCAGAACCCGCTGGAGCCGGCCAACACCAACGAGGTCCAGGGCGGCAAGGTCCTCGACATGGTCTTCCGGGGACTGAAGAAGTACGACCCCCAGACCGGCAAGGCCACGAACATGCTCGCCCAGAGCATCGACACGCCCGACTCGCAGAACTTCACGGTCAAGGTCAAGAGCGGCTGGACCTTCTCCAACGGCGAGAAGGTGACCGCCCGCTCCTTCGTGGACGCCTGGAACTACGGGGCGAGCCTGAAGAACAACCAGAAGAACGCGTACTTCTTCGGGTACATCCAGGGCTACGACAAGGTCCACCCCGACAGCGGCACCCAGAGCGCCACCACTCTGTCCGGCCTGAAGGTCGTCGACGACCACACCTTCACCGTCAGGCTCAACCAGAAGTTCTCCAGCTTCCCGGACACCCTCGGCTACGCCGCCTTCGCCCCGCTGCCCCGGGCCTTCTTCACCGGCCACGCGGCCTGGCTGAAGAAGCCGGTCGGCAACGGGCCCTACACGATCGAGTCGTACACCAAGGGCTCCCAGATGGCCCTGAAGAAGTGGGACGCCTACCCCGGCACCGACAAGGCGCGCAACGGCGGCGTCACGCTCCGCGTCTACACGGACAGCAACACCGCCTACACCGACCTGCTGGCCGGCAACCTCGACCTCGCCGACGACATCCCCGCCGCCCAGCTGAAGAACGTCAAGGGCGACCTCGGCAGCCGCTACATCAACACCCCGGCCGGCATCATCCAGACCCTCGCCTTCCCGTACTACGACGCGCGGTGGAACCAGCCGGGCTCGCAGAAGGTCCGCACCGGTCTGTCCATGGCGATCAACCGCAAGCAGATCACCGACACGATCTTCCAGCAGACCCGCACCCCGGCCACCGACTGGACCTCACCGGTGCTCGGCCCCGGCGGCGGCTTCCAGGGCGGCCTGTGCGGCACCGCCTGCGACTACAACCCCACCGAGGCCAAGCGGCTGATCAAGGAGGGCGGCGGGCTCCCCGGCGGCCAGGTCAAGATCACGTACAACGCGGACACGGGCTCCCACAAGCAGTGGATCGACGCCGTGTGCAACTCCGTGAACAACGCGCTCGGCAACGACAAGGCCTGCGTCGGCAACCCGGTCGGCACCTTCGCGGACTTCCGCAACCAGATCGGGCAGCACAAGATGAGCGGCCCGTTCCGCGCCGGCTGGCAGATGGACTACCCGCTGATCCAGAACTTCCTGCAGCCGCTCTACTACACGAACGCCTCCTCCAACGACGGCAAGTGGTCCAACAAGGACTTCGACAGGCTCGTCGACCAGGCCAACGCCGAGACGGACCGCGCCAAGTCCGTCGCCGGCTTCCAGAAGGCCGAGGGAGTCGTACGGGACAACATGGCGGCCATCCCGCTCTGGTACCAGAACGGCAGCGCGGGCTACTCCGACCGGTTGTCCGACGTGCGGCTCAACCCGTTCAGCGTCCCCGTGTACAACGAGATCAAGGTCAGCTGACCCGCCATGGGGCGCTACGTCGTCCGGCGGCTGATCCAGATGATCCCGGTGTTCTTCGGGGCCACCCTGCTGATCTTCCTCATGGTGAACGTGATGGGCGACCCCGTCGCGGGCCTGTGCGGGGAGCGGGCGTGCGACCCGGCGACGGCCGCCCAGCTGAGGCGCGAGTTCGGCTTGGACAAGCCGCTGTGGCAGCAGTACGCCACCTACATGGGGAACGTCTTCACCGGCGACTTCGGTACGGCGTTCAACGGGCAGAAGGTCACCGAGCTGATGGCCGCCGCGTTCCCCGTCACCATCCGGCTGACGATCGTGGCGATCCTCTTCGAGATCGTCGTCGGGATCACCCTCGGCGTGATCACCGGCCTGCGGCGCGGCACGCCCGTCGACACGGGCGTCCTGCTGCTCACCCTCGTCGTGATCTCCGTACCGACGTTCGTCACCGGTCTGCTGCTCCAACTGCTGCTCGGGATCAAGTGGAACTGGATCAGCCCGTCCGTGCGCTACGGCACCTTCGACGAGCTGATCGTGCCCGGACTGGTCCTCGCGTCCGTCTCGCTCGCCTACGTCACCCGGCTCACGCGGACGTCCATCGCGGAGAACAAGCGGTCCGACTACGTCCGTACGGCCGTCGCCAAGGGCCTGCCCCGGCGCCGGGTCGTCGTCCGGCACCTGCTGCGCAACTCGCTGATCCCGGTGGTCACCTTCATCGGCACGGACATCGGGGCGCTGATGGGCGGCGCGATCGTCACCGAGCGGATCTTCAACATCCACGGCGTCGGCTACCAGCTCTACCAGGGCATCCTGCGGCAGAACACCCAGACCGTCGTCGGCTTCGTGACCGTGCTCGTGCTGGTCTTCCTGGTCGCCAACCTGCTCGTGGACCTGCTGTACGCCGTACTCGACCCCAGGATCCGGTATGCCTGAACAGCCCTACGAGTCCTACGAGTCCGACGGCGCCATCGCCGGCACCGGCATGGGCGGCGCGATGGACCTCGCGGCGAGCGAGGCGAGCACCCTGGAGAGGACCCCGGGCGGTCCGCGGGGCACCGGACCCCAGGCCAAACCGCGCTCGCTGTGGTCCGACGCGTGGCGGGACCTGCGGCGCAACCCCGTCTTCCTCGCCTCCGCGCTGGTGATCCTCTTCCTGCTCCTCATCGCCGTGTGGCCCTCGTCGATCACCTCCGGCAGCCCCCTCACGTGCGACCTCGCCAAGTCCCAGGAGGGGTCCCAGCCGGGCCATCCGTTCGGGTTCGACGGGCAGGGCTGCGACGTCTACACACGGACCGTGTACGGCGCCCGCGCGTCCGTCACGGTGGGTGTGTGCGCCACCCTCGGGGTCGCGGTCCTCGGGTCGGTGCTCGGCGGTCTGGCGGGCTTCTTCGGGGGCGTCTGGGACTCGGTCCTGTCCCGGATCACCGACATCTTCTTCGCCATCCCCGTCGTCCTCGGCGGTCTCGTCCTCCTCTCCGTCGTGACGAGCAACACGGTCTGGCCGGTCATCGGATTCATGGTGCTGCTCGGCTGGCCGCAGATCTCCCGCATCGCCCGCGGCGCGGTCATCACCGCCAAGCAGAACGACTACGTCCAGGCCGCCCGCGCCCTCGGCGCCTCCAACTCCCGCATCCTGCTACGGCACATCGCCCCCAACGCCGTGGCCCCCGTGATCGTCGTGGCGACCATCGCGCTCGGCACCTACATCGCGCTGGAGGCGACCTTGTCCTACCTCGGCGTCGGCCTGAAACCGCCCAGCGTCTCCTGGGGCATCGACATCTCCGCCGCCTCCCCCTACATCCGCAACGCCCCCCACGCCCTCCTGTGGCCCTCCGGCGCCCTCGCCCTCACCGTCCTGGCCTTCATCATGCTCGGCGACGCGGTGCGCGACGCCCTCGATCCGAAACTGAGGTGAGGGTGCGATGTTGCTCGAAGTACGTGACCTGCACGTGGAGTTCCGGACGCGGGACGGGATCGCGAAGGCGGTCAACGGGGTGTCGTACGGCGTCGACGAGGGGGAGACGCTGGCGGTGCTCGGGGAGTCGGGGTCGGGGAAGTCGGTGACCGCGCAGGCGGTGATGGGGATCCTCGACATGCCGCCGGGGCGGATCACGGGTGGGGAGATCCTGTTCCAGGGGCGGGACCTGCTGGCGATGAAGGAGGAGGAGCGGCGGAGGATCCGGGGCGCAGGGATGGCGATGATCTTCCAGGACGCCCTGTCCGCGCTCAACCCCGTGATGTCGGTCGGCGACCAGCTCGGCGAGATGTTCGTCGTGCACCGGGGGATGTCGAGGAAGGACGCGCGGGTCCGGGCGGTCGAGCTGATGGACCGGGTGCGGATCCCGGGTGCCGGGCAGAGGGTGCGCGACTACCCCCACCAGTTCTCCGGCGGCATGCGCCAGCGCATCATGATCGCGATGGCGCTCTCGCTGGAGCCGGACCTCATCATCGCCGACGAGCCCACCACCGCCCTCGACGTCACGGTCCAAGCCCAAGTCATGGACCTGCTCGCGGAGTTGCAGCGCGAGTTCCACATGGGGCTCATCCTCATCACCCACGACCTCGGCGTCGTCGCGGACGTCGCCGACCGGATCGCGGTGATGTACGCGGGCCGGATCGTCGAGTCCGCGCCCGTGCACGACATCTACAAGGCGCCCGCGCACCCGTACACGCGCGGCCTGCTCGACTCCATCCCGCGCCTGGACCAGAAGGGACACGAGCTGTACGCCATCAAGGGCCTGCCGCCGAACCTCATGGACATCCCGCCCGGCTGCGCCTTCCATCCGCGCTGCCCGATGGCCCAGGACGTGTGCCGCACGGAGGTGCCCCCGCTGTACGAGGTGTCCGGGGTGTCGGAGGCGTCGGGCGTGTCGGGGGCGTCCCAGGAGCGGGGCAGTGCCTGCCACTTCTGGCGGGAGTGCCTCCGTGGCTGAGCCGATCCTGGAGGTCAGCGGCCTCGTCAAGCACTACCCGCTCACCCAGGGCATCCTGTTCAAGAAGCAGGTGGGCGCGGTGAAGGCGGTCGACGGCGTCGACTTCACCCTCGCCAAGGGGGAGACCCTGGGCATCGTCGGCGAGTCGGGGTGCGGCAAGTCGACGGTGGCGCGGCTGCTGTGCAGTCTGGAACGCCCGACGGCCGGCTCGATCACGTTCAAGGGCGAGGAGCTGACCCGGCTGTCGGGCCGCGCCCTGAAGGCCGTGCGCCGCAACATCCAGATGGTCTTCCAGGACCCGTACACCTCCCTCAACCCCCGTATGACCGTGGGCGACATCATCGGGGAGCCGTACGACATCCACCCCGAGGTGGCCCCGAAGGGCGACCGGCGCCGCCGGGTCCAGGAGCTGCTGGACGTGGTCGGCCTCAACCCGGAGTACATCAACCGCTACCCCCACCAGTTCTCCGGCGGCCAGCGCCAGCGCATCGGCATCGCGCGGGGGCTGGCGCTGCGCCCCGAGATCATCGTCGCGGACGAGCCGGTCTCCGCCCTGGACGTGTCGGTGCAGGCCCAGGTGATCAACCTGCTGGACCGGCTCCAGGCGGAGTTCGAGCTGTCGTACGTCTTCATCGCGCACGACCTGTCCATCGTCCGGCACATCTCGGACCGGGTCGGGGTCATGTACCTCGGCCGGATCGTGGAGACCGGCACGGACGAGGAGATCTACGAGCACCCCACGCACCCTTATACCCAGGCCCTGTTGTCGGCCGTCCCGGTGCCCGACCCCGACGCCCGGGAGCACCGCGAGCGGATCATCCTCACCGGCGACGTGCCGTCCCCGACCCACATCCCGTCCGGCTGCCGTTTCCGTACCCGCTGCTGGAAGGCCCAGGAGGAGTGCGCCGTGCGGATCCCGCCGCTGGCAGTCCCGGCGGACCTCGTGCGCTCCGGTCCGGCGGCGCACGACTCGGCCTGTCTGTTCGCGGAGGAGAAACAGGTCGTCGACGGGCGGGAAGGCGGGCCGGGATGACGGACTCGGACGACGGGCTGGGATGACGGCGACGGGCCGGGATGGCGTGGCATCCCGGCCCGTACAACGGCACCCGCACGGCCGTACGACATTCAGGCTCGCGTGTCCGTATATCGTGACCGCTTCCGTGAAGTTGCCTGTGCGTTAACGCACTTCACAGCGGTTGGCCGTGTGCCGGACGAGGTCAGCCGCGCTGTCCCAGCGAACGCCGAAGGAAGTCCAGCTGGAGGCGCAGCAGGTTCTCGGCGACCTCCTCCTGCGGGGTCATGTGGGTCACCCCGGACAGCGGCAGCACCTCGTGCGGGCGGCCGGCGGCCAGCAGGGCCGAGGACAGCCGCAGGGAGTGGGCGACGACGACGTTGTCGTCCGCGAGGCCGTGAATGATCATCATCGGCCGGTGCTGTTCGGCCGGGTCGACCAGACCGGCGTCGTCGATCACCGAGTTGCGCCGGTAGACCTCCGGCTGTTCGTCCAGGAGTCCCGAGTAGCGCTCCTCATAGTGGGTGTCATAGAGGCGCAAGTCGGTGACCGGGGCGCCGACCACGGCCGCGTGGAAGACGTCCGGGCGGCGCAGCACCGCGAGCGCCGCCAGATAGCCGCCGAAGGACCAGCCCCGCACGGCGACCCGGTCCAGGTCCAACGGGAACCGCTCGGCGAGGGCGTGCAGCGCGTCCACCTGGTCCTGGACGACGATGTCCGCCTTGTCGTCCCGGATCGACTTCTCCCACTCGGGGGAGCGGCCCGGGGTGCCCCGGCCGTCGGCGACGATCACCGCGAAGCCCTGGTCGGCGAACCACTGGGAGGTGAGGTGGGCGTTGTGCGCGGCGACCACCCGCTGGCCGTGCGGACCGCCGTAGGGGTCCAGCAAAACCGGCAGGGGAGTGTCGCCGTGGTAGTCCTGTGGCATAAGCACGGCGCACGGAATTCGGCGTGCGCCCCCCTCGGTGAGGGTCACCCGTGGGGACATACCGGGATGTTCGGCGTACGACGTGACAGTCGCCGTCCGTTTCCCGTCACGCAGCACCTGGACATGCGCTCCCGGGCTGTCCAGCGTCGCGGACACCAGCACGGTCACGTTCCCGGACCGCACCGCCGCGTGCACGCCGCGCTCCTGCGACACGCGCTCCAGGCCGAGTTCGTTGACCCGGTAGACATGGATCTCGCCCGTCTCCGGTGCCTCGGCCGCCTCTCCGGCCGAGGCCGTGACCAGTACGTCGTCCGCCGACACGTCCAGCACGGAGCGGATGTGCAACTGGGGTCCGGTCAACGGGCGTTCACCCACCGCCAGTACGCGTGCGCCGCCCTCGTCGGCGACCCGGACGAGCTGACCGGACGGGCTCCAGCACGGTACTCCGGGGAAAAGTTCCAGCCATGTTGGATCTTCGTCGGCGTGCACCATCCGGGTCGTCCCGGTGTCCGGGTCCACGGCCAGGAACAGCTGGCTGCGCTGGTCCCGGGCCTGTACGAGCAACAGCGGCGCACCCGCCGCTGACCAGTGCACACGTGCCAGATACGGATAGCGCGTCCGGTCCCACAGGACCTCCGTGCGCGTCCCGTCGAGGCCCGCCACGAACAGCCGGACGTCCGCGTTGGGTGTCCCCACCGCCGGGTACGCCACGTGGTGTGGCTCACGCTCGGGGCGGGCCGGGTCGGAGATCCACCACCGCTGCACCGGCGTGTCGTCCACCCGCGCCACCAGCAGCCGGTCCGAGTCCGGGGACCACCAGAACCCCCGCGAACGCCCCATCTCCTCGGCGGCGACGAACTCCGCGAGACCGTAGCCGACCTGCTCCTCCTCCGGCTCCAGCAGCGCCCGGTCGCCCTCGCCCTCCGCGCCCACGACCCGCAGCGCGCCCTGGGCGACGTACGCGATGTGCCGTCCGTCCGGCGCGGGACGCGGGTCGATCACCGGTCCCGGGACCCGGAGTTCACGTGCCGTCCCCGCCCGCAGCTCGGCCGTGAAAAGCCGCCCTGACAAGGCGAAAGAAGCCAACTCCACGGCCGTGTCGGTGGCGTAGCCGACGATACCGGCGCCCCCTTCCCGGCTGCGCTCCCGGCGCGCCCGCTCCTCGGCGGACAACTGCTCGGAGGCACCGTGGAGGAGGGCGCCGGGGTCGGCCGCGAGACGCTCCGCTCCGTCCTGCGGGTCCAGGATCCAGAGGGAGTTGGCCCGGTCGGTACCGGAACCCGAGCGGAGAAACGCGACGCGCGAACCGTCCGGCGCGATGGTGAACGCACGCGGCGCGCCGAGCGTGAACCGCTGGGTCCGGGCGTGCCGGCGGGGGAAGGAGTCAGCCTCGGTCGTCATACCCTGACCATATTGGCCATGCGCCCCCTTGTGCGGCCGTGCGCCGAGCTGTGCGCGAGCACGGATAGTTATGATCACTACCGCTGAGTGGGTATGAACCTGCCGGCACGCGCGTAAGTCCGCTGTACTGGGTAGTGAAGTCACATCCCCCATAGCCCGAAACCCCCCGCATCCCTGGGACCTTTGGAGGTGAGCCGCCGTGGCACTCTCGATTTCGGCGGTGGTGCTGCTGGCGATCATCGTCTTCTTGTTGATCAAGAAGTCAGGGTTGAAGGGCGGTCATGCGGTCATCTGCATGCTGCTCGGCTTCTACCTCGCCTCCTCCACCATCGCACCCACGATCAGTGAGTTGACGACGAACGTGGCGAGCATGATCGGCAGCATCAAGTTCTGACCACACCGCCCACGAACTCCGCCCACGGCTCCGCCGAGATCGCGAGCCGTGGGCTTTCGGTGTGCTTGGAGTCGCGGACGTGGATGACGCCGGGGGCGGTGGCTACCTCGACACAGGAGTCACCCTCCGGGCCGTCGCTGTAGCTGCTCTTGAACCATGCGAGTTCGGGGCTGTCTCCGGCGTTCACGGGCGAACCCCTTCCACGAAGTTTGCCCAGGACTCGGGTGTGACCGTGAGTTTGGGGCCGTTGGTGTGCTTGGAGTCGCGGATGTGGATGGTGCCGGGGGTGGTGGCTATCTCGACGCAGGATTCACCGTTGGTGCCGCTGCTGTAGCTGCTCTTGAACCACGCGAGTTCAGAGGAGGCTCCGGAGGGCTTGCGGGTCATGTCTCTCCCAGTAGCTTCTCGATGAAAGTCAGCGACTCCCGCGGGGGGAGGGCGTGTGCCCGGATGGTCCCATATTGCAACTCCAGGATGCGGAGCTGTTTTGGGTCGGAGACGGGCCGGCCGTTGAACAGGCCGTCGGCTCGCCCCACTGCGGTGCCGTCCGGGAACTTGAGTAGTTCGATCTTGCCATCCACCCCTGGGTGGGCATCAGTGTTGATGGGCATGACTTGAAGCCTGACGTTCCACAACTGGCCAGCCTGGAGCAGGCGTTCGAGCTGTTGTCGCCATACCAGTGTGCCCCCGACAGGGCGACGGAGTGGTGCCTCTTCCAGTACGAAATGCAGACTCGGGGCCGGGTCCCTTTCGAAGACGGAGTGCCGAACCAGGCGAGCGGCCACCATGCGTTCCACATCGTCCGGCGAGTACGGCGGCTGCGCTGCCTCGATGAGGGCGCGGGCATGATCCGGCGTCTGTAACAGGCCGTGGATGCTGTTGCACTCGTACACCCCGATCTCGACCGCCTGCGCCTCCATCTGCGCCAGAGCCCGCACCCTCTTCGGGTACCGGACCTTGGCCACATCCTCCTTCATGGCAGACACCAACCCCCCGGCGTTCAACACCTCGTCCGCCCTGTCCAGATACTCGGGGCGCGGGATCCGCTTGCCGCTCTCGATCTTGTAGACGAGGTCCTCCCCGTAGCCCACGGCCACCGCGAACTCGGCGACGCGCATGCCCGCCGCCTCGCGGCGCAGCCGCAACTGCCGTCCTACTGTGGCGATCACGGCCACGCCCCAGTCGTCGTCCGGGTCGACCTCCCAGCCCGGCTCGTCACTCTCGCACTCCACCGACATCCCGCACCCCTCCGTCGTAGCAGCCGTCACTCTTCGTACCGTCGGGCCGTACCCGTACGACCGCCACCGACAGCCCGGACACCACCGGACAAGCCCTGGACAGTGACCGTACGCAACAACTCGATCACTCCTCACGGTAGGGCCGCTCGGCCACGCTGAGTGACGTGAATCAGGAAATCGCCGACACGGCGGCCCAACTCGGCAGCGGTGTCCACAACTTCACCGCACTGCTGTCCTCCACGGCGCGCGGGGCCCGGCTGGCCCGGCTGCTCGCCGCAGACAAGCTCGCGGCCTGGGGGCTGCCGTGCGAGGCGGCGACCCAGGTCGTTGCCGAGCTGGCGGCCAACGCGGCCACGCATGGACGCCTGCCCGGCCGGAGCTTCCGCCTGACGCTGTACGTCGTCGGGGACTGCCTACGGATCGAGGTGACCGACACCCGTGGTGACCGGCTGCCCCAGATGCGCATGGCGTCGGAGGAGGACGCGGAGTCCGGCCGGGGGCTGTTCCTCGTGGAGGCGTTCGCCGAGCGGTGGGGTGTCGCCGAGGGACGGTTCCCGCGCAAGACCGTGTGGGCCGAACTGCGGCTCACCTAGCCGGAACCCGACACCCCGTGCGCCGGTGACAGGGGCGGTCTATTCCAAGGACCACGACGGTGAAAAGGACCTGGCCAAGCCCCACCCCTCCGCCCGTTACGTACGCTCACTCGGGCGGGTGAACATCGCCGACTCGGCTGGATTCGCGGCCCCTTGCCTGCCCTACGCTCGGCGCAACACAACCGCAGACATGTGACGGCCCCCGCCGGGACGGCAATCCCAGTGCGAGGGCCTGACCACCGAGGAAGTAGGGCCTTCCCGATGGACACGCAGCACCCTAGCGCGCCCCCGCGCGCGCAGTCCCGGCTTGCCGCGGACAACCACACGAACCGGCGGCCCCACACGGGCGGCGGGCTCATCCACGAGAACACCCGCCACACCGTCCGCTTCACGGTGATCGGCAACCACCTCACCCAGCATCCGGACCTGTCCCTGCTCGCGATCGGGCTGGGCTGTCACATCCAGTCGTTGCCCAGGGGTGCCCGCGTCGACATCAAGTCCCTCACCGCCCGTTTCCAGGAGGGCGCGACCAGGATCGCCGCCGCGCTGCGCGAACTGGAGGCCCACGGGTACCTGCGCCGTGAACGCGAACGCGTCCCCGGCGGCCGTATCGTCACCCGCACCGTCTCCTGTAATCAGCCGGGCACCCGCCTCCCGACCGGCCACACCCCCGCCCGCCCGACGCGCCCAGCACCAGAAGCCGGACCAGCAACAGGACTAGGGCCAGGGCCAGGACCGGGAGCACGGCCAGAGCCGGGAACAGGGCCGAGCGCCGCCGCCCCGGCCCCGCGCCGAGCGGCCCGCAAGAAGTCACTCGCCCCGGTGCCGCAACCCGCCTGTACCGCCCCCACCCTCCTCCAGCAGGCCACGGACCTCCTCGCCGGCCTCCGCCGCCACGACCCCCGCCTCCTCCTCTCCGCCTGCGACACCGCCCACCTCGCCCCCGGTGTCGCGGCCTGGCTGGAGCGCGACGTGAGCCCCACGGCCGTACGCCACGCGCTGACCGCACACCTGCCGGACGAGCCGCTGTGCCGTCCGGCCGCCTTCCTGGCGCACCGGCTCACCGCCCAGCTGCCCCCGCCACCCCCGTTCCGGGCACAGGCGTCACCGCCACCAGCCACCCGCCACCCCCTCCGCAACTGCGACGGCTGCGACCGCGCCTTCCGCTCCCCGACCCCAGGACGCTGCCATGACTGCCGCACTCCCAGCGCCGCTGTCTGAGCCCTTTGTGCCCCGTCTGCTGCCCATGGGCCGGATACTCTGGCCAGGGCACTCCCTGGAGGACACGATGAGTACTCAGGCCGACCACGGGCACGAGCTGGTCCCTCGTCCGGAGCTGACCCCTGACGCCTTGCGTGCCGCCCTTGCCGTCGTCGCTCCAGGCCGCCTGGACGAGATGCAGGCCAAGAAGGACGAGGCCTTCGCCAAGGCTGTCGAGTGGCAGTCGCTCAGCCCTGTACAGAGCTGGGTGCTGATCTGGGCCAGGGACATCGAGATCGCCCGCCGCCCCGACCTGTCCAGTCGCTATACCCGGGCGCAGAAGGATCTGGAAGACGAAGATCCCGTTGTCGCGCGAGAAGCCCTCCGCGAGCTGAGCGCGGTTCTCGACGAGGCGATGAAGGCCGTTCGCGAGTGAGCTGGAAATGGGAGTACGCCTTCGGCGCCGAAGAGGCCGCGCGAACCGCTCCTGCGGATTTCCTGACGGCCGTGGAATGCAAGGCCGACGAGCTGGTCAGAGCGGCGGAAGCCGTCCACATCCACGGTCGGGCCCATGCGGGGATCGATCCGAAGGGCGGCGATGTCACCGTCGCCGGTGGCATGTTCACCTACCAGGTTGTCGTGCGCAGCGAGCGCGTCTACGTCGTCCAGATCACCTATCTGGGCTTCTGACGGTCGGCGGTGACCGGAGGGGTGCGATCCGGAAGCTGGAAGGATCACGCGACGGCGCAACAAGATCGCGCCCGACGCCGACCCGATCCGGGCCGCCGGGTGCCGCCTCGTAGGGTGGACCCATGACGGAACTGCCTGCCCGGCGGCTGCTGCTCGTGCACGCGCACCCGGACGACGAGTCGATCAACAACGGCGCGACCATGGCCAGGTACGCGGCCGAGGGTGCCCACGTGACCCTGGTGACCTGCACGCTCGGTGAGCGCGGGGAGGTCATCCCGCCCGAGCTGCGGCATCTGAGCGGTGCCGCGCTGGGCGCGCACCGGCGCGGTGAGCTGGTCGCGGCGCTGGGCGAGCTGGGCGTCACGGACGTACGGCTGCTCGGCGGCGCCGGCCGCCACGGCGATTCCGGGATGATGGGGCTCGCGGACAACGACGACCCGGGCTGCTTCTGGCAGGCCGACGTCGACGCGGCCGCCGGGTCCCTCGCGGACGTGATCCTGGAGATCCGGCCGCAGGTCCTGGTCGCGTATGACGACAACGGCGGATACGGGCACCCGGACCACATCCAGGCCCACCGCGTCGCCATGCGCGCCGTCGAGCTTGCGGCCGAGCGCGGCCACGCGATCGACAAGGTGTACTGGAACCGCCTCCCGCGTTCCGTCGTGGAGGAGGCCTTCGCCCGCCTCCACGACGATCTGCCCGGACTTCCCTTCGACAAGAGCGCCGTGGTGGACGACCTGCCGGGCGTCGTGGACGACACCCGCGTCACCACCGCGATCGACGGCACCGCCCACGCCGCCGCCAAGGCCGCCGCGATGCGCGCCCACGCCACCCAGATCACCGTGGCGGAGCCGTACTTCGCGCTCTCCAACGATCTGGCCCAGCCGCTGTTCACCACCGAGTACTACGAGTTGGTGCGCGGCGAGGCGCGGCCCGCCGGGGACGGCACCGGCGTCGAGACCGACCTGTTCGCCGGTGTGGCCGCAGGCGCCGCGGAGGTGGCGTCATGAGCGACGACGGACGCGGCTCGATGCTCGCCCAGCCGCTGCGACCCCCCTCGATCGGGCGGTTCGCCGCGTACGTGGGCCTGTTCCTGCTCGGCACGATCGTGGCGCTCGCCGGCGCGCTGCTCCAGTCCGCCTGGTTCCCGGGCGGGCTGCTGCTCGGCCTCGCGGGCGCGGCGGGCCTGTTCCTGGGCGGGGCGCACGCGATGGCGAGCCGCGCCGGGGCGGTCGCGCCGGTCCTCGGCTGGGTCGTCGCCGTCCTGCTGCTCACCGCCCCCCGCCCGGAAGGGGACTTCCTGTTCGGCGTGGGCGGCGGCTCGTACCTCTTCCTCCTCGGAGGAATGGTCGTCGCTGTGATCTGTGCCACGGTGGGTGCCGGGACGCCCGCCGGGGGCGGTCCTGTCCGACTTGGCAAGTGACGTACTACTTCGCCGTACGACGTGCGTACGACGCGCGTGCGAGTCCCGTGTGGGTTTCCTCAACGGTCAGGGGATGGGCGCCACAGGCGGCCAGTATGGTGGTGCGCGCCGCCGAGCAGCCCGCTGAGGTCGTAACGGGCGGCGGAGCCAACCGGGAGAACCTGCCTTGAGTCGTGAAACTGACACTCCGTCCTCCGGGCCGAACGGTCACGGGGGTGCCGCATACCCCTCGGGCACGCCGCCGTACGGAACCCCCATGGCTTCCGGCGACGGCATGGGCCGTCCGGCCGCGCAGCCCGAGGAGCGCAAGACCGAGACCACACTGACGACCCGGATCCGGATCAACATCCCCGGATCGCGGCCCATCCCGCCGGTCGTCGTGCGTACACCCGTCGGTGACGGCGACGGCGCCGCGGACGACAAGCCCGCCGCCCCCTCCGCCCCCGCCGAGCCGCGCCCGGCGTCCGCCACCGCGACGCCCGCCGGTACCGCCCCGCAGCAACCCGCCGAGTCCGCCGCCCCGAAGGCCGAGGACAAGCCCGCCAGCGACTGGTTCGCGCCCCGCAAGTCCGGCGCCCCGAAGGGCACTCCGGCCGCCGGCGGCGCGAACGGCCCCGCGACGAGCGGCGGTTCCGCCGCCAAGGGCGGCGCGGGCGGCGTGGGCAATACGGGCGGCGTGGGCAATACGGGTGGCGCAGGCGGCGCAGGCGGCGCAGGCGGCCAGGGTGGTGCGGACGCACCCGGTGCCACCGGCGCACGCTCCGGCGGCCGTCCCGGTGGCGTCGTCGGCTCCATGAGCCGTCCGGGCGCTCCGAAGGGTTCCGGACTGCCCAGCGCCACCGGTGGTCCCGTGGCCCCCGGGCACGGCGGCGGCACCGGCTCCTTCGACGTGACCGAGGCGCTGGCCGCCGGCCCGCTCGGCACCCCCCGCCCCGGCGCGAACGGCGGCGAGCCCAGTCGGGACGACCTGCCGTACTTCTCGGGCACCGGTCAGCACGACCTCGGCGCACCGGGCGCTTCGGGCACCCCGGGCAACTCGGGCGCTTCAGGTGCGGGCGTCGGCGGGCCCGGCGCCCCCGGCGGTCCTCACGGCCCCAGCGGCCCCAGCGGCTTCAGCGGGCCGAACGGCCCCGGCGGACCCAGCGGCCCGCAGGGCCCCGCGGGCACGACCGGCGGCCCGGTCACCGGCGACAGCCTCCTCACCCCGCAGGCAGGCGGCCTCACCCCGCAGGCCGGCGGCCCCGGCGCCCTGGGCGACATCGGCCTGGGCGGCGGCGAGCCCTTCGGTACGAACGGCCACGGAGGTACGCCCCGCAGCGCCCTCTCCGACCTCGACGTCCCCACCGGACCGGCAGGCCCGGCAGGCCCGGCCGGACCGGCAGGTCAGGCGGGCCCGGGTGCGGCCCCCGGCACGGGTTCGCTCCCCGGTGGCGGCCTCAGCGACGACACCGCGATCCTCACCCCGCAGAAGCCGGCCCCCGAACCGGGCCTGCCCGGCTACCCGGCCCCGGACAACGTCTCCGGCCACACCGTCACCAGCGGCATGCCGGTCGTCCCGTCCGCCGGAAACGGCCCGTTCGGCCCCGGCCCGCACCCCGACGGCACGGCCCCGCAGCCGACCGTGCCCAAGCCCGAGGGCGCCGCGCAGCCCAAGGCCAAGGGCAAGGCGAAGAAGAAGGGCCGCAGCAAGCTCGTGCTGCTCGTCGTCGGCGTGGTCGTCGTCCTGGGCGGTGCCTACGGCGCCGGTCTGCTGATGAACCACACCGACGTGCCCAAGGGCACCACCGTGCTCGGCACGGACATCGGCGGCGGCACCCGCGACGACGCCGTCAAGAAGCTCGACGAGGCCTTCGGCAGCCGGGTCAACAAGCCGCTGAAGCTGTCCGTGGGCGGCAGGACGGTCTCCCTCGCCCCGGACAACGCGGGCCTGCAGTTCGACTTCCAGGCCACGGTGGGCACGGCCGCGACGAGCGACTACAACCCCGTCTCCGTGATCGGCTCCCTCTTCGGCCAGAAGCGGGCGATCGAGCCGGTCATGCCGGTGGACGAGGAGAAGCTCCAGGCCGCGCTCCAGCAGACCGGCGGCGGCTCCGGCTCGGTCACCGAGGGCGGCATCGACTTCGTGTCCGGCAAGGCCGTCGCGGTGTACGGCAAGGCGGGCAAGGCCATCGACGCGGCGCAGGCGACCCGGTCGGTCGAACAGGCGTACCGCACACTGGTGGAGACCGGCGCGGCGAACGCGGTGAGCGTGCCGACGGCCACCAGCCAGCCGACGGTGTCGAACGCCGAGGTCGACCGCGAGATGAAGGCCTTCGGGACGCCGGCGATGTCCGCTCCCGTGACCGTGCAGACGGACGCGGCGCACCAGGTTCTGCTCAGCCCGCAGAAATCGCTGTGGAAGTTCCTCAAGGTCGCGCCCACGCCCGACGGCAAGCTGACCGACAAGCCCGACCTGGCCGCCCTGAAGGGGCTCTACGGGCAGGCCTTCGACGGCGTGGTGATCACCCGGGCGAACGGCAAGAAGACACCCGTCACACCGCAGGACGTCTACGTCGCCCTGCGCCAGGCACTGGTGAGCAAGACCAACCGGGTCGCGGTCATCGCCACGAACCCGAACTAGCGGCAACCGGCCACAACGGCAGCAGGCCGTAGCGGCAGCCAGTCGCGGCGGCGGCCGGCCGTAGCGGCAACCGGCCGTAGCGGCGGCGGGCCGTAGCGGCAGCCGGCCGAGGCACGGCCGAAACAGCGGGGGCGTCCACCGGGCGCCCCCGCTGCCGTGTCACCCCCGGCACATGACATCTGTCATCCGGCACCGAGGACCCCCGACACTGCCGGGCCCCCGGCCCCGCCCGGGAGCATGGCTGTCATGACAACGACAGCGGCACCTCCCGCCACCACCCCGGTGGTCGGGTTCGACCAGGTGACCAAGACGTACGGCACCGTGCGGGCCGTGGACGGCCTCTCGCTCGCGCTGTACCCGGGCGAGACCGTCGCCCTCCTCGGCCCGAACGGGGCCGGCAAGTCCACCACCCTCGACCTGCTCCTCGGGCTCAAGCACGCCGACACCGGCACGGTGAACGTGTTCGGCACCAGCCCGCGCGAGGCGATCGTCGCCGGGCGGGTCGGGGCCATGCTGCAGAGCGGCGGGCTGATGGAGGACGTCACCGTGGCCGAACTGGTCAGGCTGGCCTGCTCGCTGCACCCGAAGCCGTACAAGGCCGCCGACGTGCTCGCCCGCGCCGGAGTCACGCAGATCGCCGACCGCAAGGTCAACAAGCTCTCCGGCGGCCAGGCCCAGCGTGTCCGCTTCGCCCTCGCCACCGCCGGCGACAGCGACCTGATCGTCCTGGACGAGCCGACCACCGGCATGGACGTCTCCGCCCGCCAGGCCTTCTGGGCCACCATGCGCGAGCAGGCGGACCAGGGCCGTACCGTCCTGTTCGCCACCCACTACCTCGAAGAGGCCGACGCCATCGCCGACCGGGTGCTCGTCCTGCACCGCGGCCGGCTCCTCGCCGACGGCACCGCCGCCGAGATCAAGGCCAAGGCGGGCGCCCGCCGCGTCTCCTTCGACCTGGAGGGCGAGATCGACGAGGCCGCCCTGACCGGCCTGCCCTTCCTGACCTCCATCACGGTGTCCAACAGCGGCTCCGCCGCGGGGTCCGGGCAGACCGTCCGCATCCAGTCCTCCGACGCCGACGCGACCGTCCACGCCCTGTACGGCCTCGGTGTCTACCCGCGCAACCTCGAAGTGGCCGGGCTCGGCCTTGAGCAGGCCTTCGTCGCCATCACCGCCGCCGAGGAGGCGAAGCAGTCGTGAACGGCCTCATCAAGCTGGAACTCGCCCGCGCCCTGCGCAACAAGAAATTCCTGTTCTTCTCGGTGCTCTACCCCTCGGTCATCTACCTGATCTTCTCCAGCAGCGCCGGCACGAACGCGAAGGTCGACTCGACCGGCCTGACCGTCGCCACCTACCTGATGGTCTCCATGGCCTCCTTCGGCGCCCTGACCGCCGTCCTCATGGGCAACAGCGAGCGCATCGCCAAGGAGCGCGAGAGCGGCTGGGTACGGCAGCTGCGGCTGACCTCGCTGCCCGGCCGCGGCTACGTCCTCGCCAAGACCGCCAGCGCGGCCGTGGTGAGCCTGCCGTCGATCGTCGTGGTGTTCCTCGTCGCCGCCGCGATCAAGGACGTACGCCTGGACGCCTGGCAGTGGCTCGCCCTCACCGGGGTCATCTGGGCCGGCAGCCTGGTCTTCGCCGCGCTCGGCGTCGCCATCGGCTACAGCGCCACCGGCGACGCGGTCCGCCCGATCACGATGATCGTCTACTTCGGCCTGTCGATCCTCGGCGGCCTGTGGATGCCGTCCACGACCTTCCCGCAGATCCTCCAGGACATCGCGAAGTGGCTGCCCACGCACGCGTACGCTGCCCTGGGGCGGGCCATCGAACAGAGCCAGGCGCCCAGCGCCACCGACGTCGCCGTCCTCGCCGTCTACTTCGTCCTCTTCGCGGGCGGCGCGGCCTGGCTGTACCGGAAGGACACGCTGAAGGCGTGAACGCGATGACGGAAGACCAGCAGGCAGACGACCGGCAGACAGGCGACCGGCGGGCAGCGGCGGTCGACCCCGTGCCCGTGGGCTGGCCGCCCCAGAACCGGCGCGAGCTGCTGGTCAAGGTGCTGTGGATCGGCGTCTGGCTGGTCTTCCTCAACTCGCCCGTCCAGGACCTGATCAACGGCGGTCACAGCACCGCCGCCACCGTCGCCGGCTCGGTCGGACTCACCGCCTTCGTCGGGATCTATCTGACGCTGGTCTTCCGCAACATCGGCCGGCCGTTCTCCCCGCGCGTCGTGCTCACCCTGGGCGGGATCCTCTGCGTCCTGGCCCCCGTCCTCGCCTACACGCTCGGCAGCGCCTGGCTGGGCCTGTTCGTCTACGTGTCGGTCGCCCTCGGGGCCACCCTGCCGCTGCGGGTCGCCTACTGGGCCATCCCGGCCGCCACCGTCGTGATGTACCTGATCGGCCTGCACTCCGACGAGGAGCAGGCGCGGGGCCTGTTCCTGCTGGTCCTGCTCCTCGGCTTCGCGATGACCGGCGTCGGCCAACTCGTGCGTACGACCATCGAGTTGCGCAAGGCGCGGGCCACCGTCGCCCAGCTCGCCGCCAACGAGGAGCGGCTGCGTCTCGCCCGCGACCTGCACGACCTGCTCGGCCACTCCCTCTCCCTGATCACCCTGAAGAGCGAGCTGGCCGGCCGTATGCTGCCCGACCACCCCGACAAGGCGGCCCAGCAGGTCGCCGACATCGAACAGGTCAGCCGGCAGGCCCTGGTCGACGTCCGCGAGGCCGTCACCGGCTACCGGCGCCCGCGCCTCGCGGCCGAACTCGCGGGCGCCCAGGTCGCGCTGACCGCCGCCGGCGTCGTCGCCGAGGTGCCCGCCGAACCGGACCTCACCGGAGTCCCCGAGGGGGCCGAGTCCGCGCTCGCCTGGGCCCTGCGCGAGGCGGTCACCAACGTGGTCAGGCACAGCGGCGCCGACCGGTGCACGGTGGAGGTGCTGCACCGCCAGACCCTGGACGGCCCGGTCCTCGAACTCACCGTCGAGGACAACGGATCCGGCGGTTCTGGCTCCGGATCCGGCTCCGGCTCCGGATCCGGTCCCGGCAACGGTCTGACCGGCCTGTCCGAGCGCCTGGAGAAGGCCGGCGGCACCCTGGAGGCGGGCCGGGCCAAGCGCGGGTTCCGGCTGGTCGCCCGGATGCCCACGGACTCCGGGCCGCACGTGGGATCCGGGGCATGACGAGCACGATCAAGGTCCTCCTCGCCGAGGAGGCGTGAACCCTTAGACACCTGCGCTGTGACCAAGGGATTCCCCAGGAACGTTTGCGCTCCGGGTGCTTCCGAAGGGTTCGCACGCCTACCGGGAACGCACCTGAGCATGTCTGCACCATCTGCGGCAAGAGCGAGCCGAACGCAGACGTACCGGCCCTGTTGGCTTTCGGTAAGAACATTCCTAGGTGATAGCCCTGTGCGCTGCTTCCCGTTAGCCGGCGTGCGGGAATTTCAACATTTTAAAACTATCCCTATTGCTCAATAGCCTTCAGGTTCTGGTAAGCCTCTCGCAAGTCTGCACTCTCCGGCAATTGTCGAGCTTCTATAGCCTTGACGATCTCCAGGGCTCGCCAATGATTGGACGGAACCACTCGGCCGGACAGGATCGCCTTCTGCGCGGAGTCGCACGCTTCATCAAGTCGATTCTGCTTGAGAAGCACCAAGGCTAGATCAATGTTGGCGGAAGCCGCCCGCCGTGGCCAACGCGAGGGGTCGTCACTCGCACCGAGTCGCTTGATTACTTCCCTTGCGTACGGCTCTGCTTCTGTATCCCCGAGCCAAGCAAGGGTTGTGGCCGTATAGGACAATGACTTGGCGGGGTCATATCGGTAGTGGTGCTCTGGGGTGTCGGGGGTGCCGATAGCCGCAGACAAGTTCTGTACTCGCTCAATAGCCGATTAGGTCTCTGTGCTGTTACCCAGTCGTGCATTTGCTCTGCCCTCTTGGGCCGTCGCCTGGATCATGGCGGATGTACCAGCCGGAGCGATTTCCTGAGCCGCGCGAGAGAGGTCGACGGCCTGGACGTAGTCCCCATCAGTGAGCACTCGCCAAGCCTCGGTTTCGTAGCACCAGGCTTCAATCTCAGGGTGTCTGGCTTCCCTTGCGAGAGTTGCGGCTGTCCCCAGTCGCGCGGTAGCTGCGTAGTCCTGCATCAAGTCGATATGAACCGTAGCCCCGAGCAGGGACAGCCAACCGCCGAGAACCAACAAGCGTCGGTGCTCAGACAGGGTCTTCTTGCCATCCAGGAGTTTGACCACATAGCCGGCGTGCTTACGGACTTGACGCAACAGGTCTTCAGGCTTTGCTTTGGGGTAAGCCATGGCCAGCCGGTCAAAGGTCAACTCAAGCCGTTCAAGGGTGGTGTTGCCTACGTCAGTCGCCTGTACGCGCCGAGCAAGCTCCCATGCGTCCATCTCGTCATCGTGAGAGCCGCTGTCTTCTACGGTCAGAGATAGGTCGAGATATTCGTTAAGCTCCTGGAGCAACTCGGTTGAGGGAGCCTGTTTTTCATTGATTACTCGGCTCAGATAGGCAACGTCGTAATGCAACTCCTTGGCTGCGCCTCTGAGGCTCTTCCCCTGTGCCTTGAGTGCCGTGCGTACCTCGGACCCGAAGTCGATCACGGTGAGCGCTCCCGTTGACTGTTGACTCTCAGGGTAGTCAACGCTGGTCAACTGCCCTACAGGTACGCGGAACCGGTTGAGTCGGCAGGCACAACAGAAGGTTCCGGGACCACAAGCAGGGTGATCCGGGAGCCTGGCCACCAACCGGTAGGAGGTTGACGACAGTGCCCGAAGCTACAACCAGACTTCGCGAAAGTCGCCGGCGGGCAGGGGCCGACACCGACGCACGACAGGGCGAGTACACGACTTACGCGCCCCAAGGGGAGACGTGCCCCGGGTGCAAGCAGGGGATCAAGCCCCTTGAGCCGTGCCGCGGATCGGGCAGGACCGAACGTCGTCGGGTTCGCCCGTGCGTCACCGGCACGTGGAGTGTCCCGAGTGACGGTCCCCGCAAAGCGCCTGAGCGCCCGTGAGAACGCCTTACGCGCATGACTGCCTTCACTACGGATCGCGTCGGCGGTACGTGGAAGTGGCAGGCGTGCCCGTCCGCACGCAGTACGGAATCAACTACCGCCGTACAAGCGGACAGTCCTACTCGGCTGCCGACTAGCGCGGAAGTCGGCATACACGGAACCTTGGAATCGTGATGGAAGGCGCGTGCGACAAGGAAGCGCGCGCCATCACCCGGCAGACCACAGAACGCTTCGGCGTGACGGAGCCCTCAGACGTTCTCGGTTCGCTGGCGTACCGGGACGTGACGGGAACGCTGACAGAAACAGACTCAGGGCGCGCGGCTGATGTGGTGGGGAGCGAAGAGCAGACGCGATACGCAGCGGCCCTCAACGGCTACGAGAATGGCGTCAATCGCCGATATGCGCACTTCCTTGGGGAGTTTGCCCCTGGGGAAGAGAGCGAGTGCCACACCCTACTTCTCGGAGCCATCGTCAGCGGT
The DNA here is from genome assembly GCF_043201585.1 of Streptomyces sp. NPDC048297. NCBI lineage: Bacteria > Bacillati > Actinomycetota > Actinomycetes > Kitasatosporales > Streptomycetaceae > Streptomyces > Streptomyces sp. NPDC048297. Next base: position 75,398 of record NZ_JBICZA010000025.1, on the reverse strand, counting down.
GACGTAACGGCGCTGGGGGTGTGGCTGGACGACCGGCACGGCCCCGGAACCTTCACGGGCCTGTTCCGCACACCGGGGTACTTCGAACCCGGCTTGACCGCCTGAGCGGTCACCCGGCGGTCCCGTCCGTGTGCCTCCCCCGTGGCGCATGGGCGGGGCCTTCGTACCGGTCAGACGCTTGCCCTGATACGGCGGCCTACCCTTGTCCCGTGAGCGATCAGCCTGAGCCAGGTGTCACGCCGACCGGCGAGTCAGTAAGGTGTATAAGAGTCCTCCTCGCCGAGGACCAGTCGATGGTCCGCGAGGCCCTCGCCGCCCTGCTCGGCCTTGAGGACGACATCGAGGTCGTCGCCCAGGTCGCCCGCGGAGACCAGGTGCTGGCGGCCGTCGGCGAGCACGGCGTGGACGTGGCGCTGCTCGACATCGAGATGCCCGGCTGCACCGGCATCGAGGCGGCCGCCCAGGTGCACCGGGCGTACCCCGCCGTGAAGCTCGTCGTCCTCACCACCTTCGGCCGCCCCGGCTATCTGCGCAGCGCGATGGAAGCGGGCGCCGACGCCTTCCTCGTCAAGGACGCCCCGGCCGCCCAACTCGCCGCCGCGGTACGCAAGGTGCTGGCCGGCGAACGCGTCATCGACCCCACCCTGGCCGCCGCCGCGCTGGCCGAGGGCGCCAACCCGCTCACCGACCGCGAACGCGAGGTGCTCCGCGCTGCCGCCGACGGCTCCACCAACGCCGAACTGGCCAAGGCCCTCCACCTCTCCCAGGGCACGGTCCGCAACTACCTCTCCACGGCCATCCAGAAGCTGGCGGTCCGCAACCGCGCGGAGGCGGTGCGGATCGCGCGGGAGAAGGGGTGGCTGTGAGGGGGCTCCGGCGGCTGTGAGGGGCTGCACCGACCGTTAGGGGTTCCGGTGGCCATTAGGGGTTGAGGCGGCCGTAAGGGTTCCGCCGACCATTAGGGGCACCGGTGACCGTGAGGGTTCCGGTGGCCGTGATGGGTTGCCGCGGCTGTGAGCGGTTCCGGTGGCTGTGACGGGTTCCGGCGACCGTGAGGGTCCTGGCGGCCGTGAGGAGGGCGCGCGGCTCCGCCGGGCGCGCCAGGCGCGCCGTCAGTTCAGCAGTGCCCGTGCCTCCCGTGCCTGAGCCCGTGCACGCTCCTCCGTGTGCGGATCGACCACGCTCACGAGATCGGCGTAGGCCTCCAGTTCCGTCGCCCCCTCGGCGAACTCCCCCCTCTGCACCAGGACTTGTGCCCGCTCGTACCGCAGCCGGGCCGGGTGCGACGGCAGCAGCAGGGACAGTTCCACGGCCCACAGCGCCACGTCCGAGCGCTCGGGCCGCGCCGAGGCCCACGCCCGCACGTTGTTCAGGATCCGCTGGACCACCTGCAAAGGTGCCGCCGGCACCAGCATCGAGGACTCCAGCGGCGCCCCCGTCGCCCCCACCACCAGCAGCTCGGCGTCCGTGCCGCTGAGCACCCGGCCGCCGTCGAAGGGATCCACCAGGACCCGTTCCTCTGCCGCCCCGAACCCGACCACGAAGTGCCCCGGCAGCGCCACGCCGTACACCGGGGCCCCGGCCCGCCGGGCGACCTCCATCCACACCACCGACAGCAGGATCGGCAGCCCGCGCCGCCTGCGCAGCACCTCGTGCAGCAGCGAGGACTCCAGCTTCTCGTAGTCACCGGCCGACCCCGCGAACCCGTGCCGCCCGCCCAGCACCCGCCGCAGCGCCTCCGCCCAGGCGAGCGGACCGCCCGGCCGGAACGGCAGCTGCCCGGTCAGCCGGTCCAGCTCCAGCTGGGCCGCGTCGATCCCGTCCTCGTCCAGCGAGCCGTCCGCCTCCGCGCCGATCAGCAGACACAGCGCCGACAGATCCGGCCGCTCCGAGCGCGCCTCCTCGGCGAACCGCCGCCGCACCTCGGCGGACCGCTCGGGCGGGGGTGGATAGGGGGGCGGCAGATACGGGCGCCTCGCGGGCTCGTGCGCGTCCACGGCGGTGCCTACACCCGCTCCGAGGACTGCCCGGAGTGCTCCTCGGGCGCCCGGTAGTGCTGGTACGCGTGGTGGCGGGCGAAACCGAGCCCCGTGTACAGCGCGCGGGCACCCTCGTTGTCGTCCTCCACCTGGAGCCACGCCGCCGAGGCACCCTCCCGCAGGGCGCGGCCGGCCAGCGCGGCCATCACCTCGGTCGCCAGCCCCTCGCGGCGCCGGCCGGGATCGACCTCGACGGCGGCGAAACCGGCCCACCGCCCGTCCACGACACACCGGCCTATCGCCACCGGCGGCTCGCCGGGCGCGCCGGGCACCGCGGCGAACCACACCGACGGCCCCGCGTGCAGCACCTTCAGGGCCACGTCGCTCACCCCCTTCCGGTGATACCGCGCGAGCCACGACGGGTCCGCCTCCCGGGTGACCACCACACCGGCGCCCTCCGAACGGTCCGCCACCGGGGCGAGGGCCCCGATCCACACCTCGGCCGTCGCCTCCCGGGTCCAGCCGCGCCGCTCCAGCTCGGCCGCCAGCAGCTCCTGCGTGCCCTCGGCGCCGGTGGCGGTCTGCACGTGGGCGGGCAGGCCGCGCTCGCCGTACCAGCGTCGTACGGCGGCCAGGGCCGCGTCGAGCGGAAGGCCCGGATCGCCGAGCGGCAGCACGCTGTTGGCGCGCCGGGTGAACCCCGAGGCCGCCCGCAGCTCCCACTCCCCGAGCCACTCGCTCTCCACCGGCCGCCACGCGCGCGAGGTGACGTGCGCGAGCTCCTCGTAGGTCGCCGCGGGACCCCTCCGGCGGGCCGGCGCGGCCGGGACGACCTTCCCCGCGACCAGCGCGGATTGCGCGATTCGGACCCGGCTGCCGTCCCGGCGTGTGATCATGAGCACGCCGTCGTCCCATGATGTGAGAACCCCGACCGTGTCGGTGAACTTCTCAACCCCAGTGCCCGCTTCGGCGAGCCGCCGTACGGAGACTCGTTTGCCCACGTCAGCAGGGGTGATACGGACCTCGAGTCGTCCTGTCGCCGAGATTTCCACTGGTCAGTTCACCCCTCTTGTTCGGATCACGCCCCGGAACGGAGATACTAGGGGCGGGCATCGACGACGCCGCGCTCCCGCGCGCCAGGCGGCGGAGCCTACGGAGGCCCGCCAGCGCCCTATCGAGGAGGAACGACAGCGTGACCTACGTCATCGCGCAGCCTTGTGTCGACGTGAAGGACAAGGCGTGCATCGAGGAGTGCCCGGTCGACTGCATCTACGAGGGCCAGCGGTCCTTGTACATCCACCCGGACGAATGCGTCGACTGTGGTGCCTGTGAGCCGGTCTGCCCGGTCGAGGCGATCTTCTACGAGGACGACACTCCGGAAGAGTGGAAGGACTACTACAAGGCGAACGTCGAGTTCTTCGACGAGCTGGGCTCTCCCGGCGGCGCGAGCAAGCTGGGGCTGATCGAGCGCGACCACCCCTTCATCGCCGCGCTGCCGCCGCAGGGCGAGTAGCCGCGCGAGTAACCGTTTGAGCGGCCCCAGCGGCCCGCTGTAGCGCCGCCTCGGTCCCGTACGGCCGGATCGCCCCGATCACGCCGTACGGGACCGAGGCGTTTGCCGTACCGACGAAAGCGAGCAAGTCCCGTGTCCGCAGTCTCCGACCGGCTTCCGGCCTTTCCCTGGGACAAGCTGGAGCCGTACAAGAAGACGGCCGCCGCGCACCCCGACGGCATCGTCGACCTCTCCGTCGGCACCCCGGTCGACCCGGTCCCCGAGCTGATCCAGAAGGCCCTGACCGACGCGGCCGACTCGCCGGGCTACCCGACGGTCTGGGGCACCCCCGCGCTGCGCGACGCGATCACCGGCTGGCTGGAGCGCCGCCTCGGCGCCCGCGGCGTCACCCACCGCCACGTCCTGCCGGTCGTCGGCTCCAAGGAACTGGTCGCCTGGCTGCCGACCCAGCTGGGCCTCGGCCCCGGCGACAGGGTGGCCTACCCGCGCCTGGCCTACCCGACCTACGAGGTCGGCGCCCGCCTCGCGCGCGCCGACTACGAGTCGTACGACGACCCGCGCGACCTGGACCCGTCCGGGCTGAAGCTCCTGTGGCTCAACTCGCCCTCCAACCCCACCGGCAAGGTCCTGTCCCAGCAGGAACTGACGGAGATCGTCACCTGGGCCCGCGAGCACGGCGTCCTCCTCGTCTCCGACGAGTGCTACCTCGAACTGGGCTGGGAGGCCGACCCCGTCTCGGTCCTGCACCCCGACGTCAACGGCGGCTCCTACGACGGCATCGTGGCCGTCCACTCCCTGTCCAAGCGGTCCAACCTGGCCGGCTACCGCGCCGCCTTCATCGCCGGCGACCCGGCCGTCCTCGGACCGCTCCTGGAGATCCGCAAGCACGGCGGCATGATGACGTCCGCCCCGACCCAGGCCGCCGTCGTGGCCGCCCTCGGCGACGACATCCACGTCCACGAGCAGCGCGCCCGCTACGCCGCCCGCCGCGACGCCCTGCGGGCCGCTCTGGAGAGCCACGGCTTCCGCATCGAGCACAGCGAGGCCAGCCTCTACCTCTGGGCCACCCGCGACGAACCCTGCTGGGACACCGTCGCCCACCTCGCCACCCTCGGCATCCTCGTCGCCCCCGGCGACTTCTACGGCGAAGCGGGCGCCCACTTCGTCCGCGTGGCCTTCACCGCCACGGACGACCGCGTCCAAGCAGCAGTAGCCCGCCTGCGGCCCTGATCCCCTGCCGCGACAGCGAACGGGGCCCAGGGAACTCCCTGGACCCCGTCGTGGTCAGGCCGGCGGCAGCCGGATCTCAGCCGCCCAGCGGAAGCCCCTGCAGGGGCAGGCCACCCTGGGGCAGGCCGCTCGTCGGCAGGGCGCCACCCGCCGCCGCGCCGGAGGCGACACCGCCGAGCGCCCCCGCCGCGGTCCCGACGGAGTCACCCGCGGCCTTCTGCGCCACCGGCGCCGTCTTCTTCACGGCGCCGCCGGCCGTCGTACCCGCGGCCGGCACCGCCGTCTCGACCGCCTTGCCGCCCGCCTGCCCGGCGAGCCCGGTGACGTTCCGCGCCGCGCTGTCGACGGTGGCGCCGGTGTGCGCCCCGTCCACGGCGGTCAGACCGCCCAGGTTCGGGACGGCGGCAGGCAGGTTCGTGGCAGCGCCGGCAGAGCCGGCCGCACCGACCCCCGCAGCCGCTCCCGCTGCGACGAGCAGCGCGGCACGGGCGATCCGGCGGGTCAGGGGGAGGGACATGATGCTCCATTCGACGGAAGAACGGTGATGGTGTCCGGGGTCGGACGCCGTGACTACCGCTCGAAGCCGACGAAGGTTGCGGACGCCAAAGGTAAAGAATGGATAACGCATCGCATTATCAGGTGTGGATAAAAACGGGCAAACAGCGTCCGCCCGAAAGTCCGAAGAATCCTTACGTCCCTGGAATCCCAAGGGCTGCCGACAAAGAGCCGGAAAATACCGGCGGAGCCGGGGCACCGGTACCCGCACAACCCGCCGGAGTGAAACCTCGTACTACCGTCCGGTCACCATCTGCTGTCCGGTCACGTTCTACTGTCCGGTCGTGATCTGCTGTCCGGTCACGCTCTACTGCCCGGTCACGATCCGTACCGCGCCCACGGACCGCTCCGCCCCCGCGGCCCCCGCGGAACCGGCACTGTGCCAGCTGCCCCCGCCGTTCGACGCCGTCCACTCCCGGCCCGCGTACACCACGCGCTGGATGTGGAGCGCCGAGGAGTTGGCCACCGCCCAGTGCGCCAGCTGCCAGCCCCGCTCCTGCTCGGTCCGCCCGCTCGCGTCCTTGCGCGCCCCCTGCGGCACCGGAACGGTCACCGTCCGCCCGTGCGCCGTCGCCGTCACGCTCGGGGACGGAGACGGCGAGGGAACGGCCGTACCGCCCACCTCCGCGCCCGTCTCCTGCAGCGCGTCCCGCCCGAAGTCCCGTACCAGCGCGGCCCGTACGGCGTCCGGACCCGTCTGCGCCGCCGCGTCCGCCTGCGTACCCGCCGCCGCGTCCGCCTGCGTACCCGCCGCCGTGCCCGCCGTCGTACCTGCCGCCGTGCCCGCCGTCGCGGCTGTGCTCTGCGGGCGCCCGTCGCAGCTCAGCGACGCCGGCGCGTACCCGGTGAGCGCCGCCGCCAGCAGCGTGGCGTCCGGCTCGTGCTTGGCGTACGCCTCCGGGTAGCCGCTGCGCTGCACCCGCTGGGCCGCCACCGTCAGCGGCAGGTCGGTGTAGCCGGGCACCCGCGCCAGGTGCGCGTAGAAGATGCCCGCCGCGTACGCCGGGTCCATGATCTGCCGCTCGGTGCCCCAGCCCTGCGAGGGCCGCTGCTGGAACAGGCCCAGCGAATCCCGGTCGCCGTGCTCGATGTTGCGCAGCCCCGACTCCTGCAGCGCGGTGGCGATCGCGATGGTCACCGCCCGCTCCGGCATGCCCCGGCCGGTGCCGACCGCGGCGATCGTCGCCGCGTTCGCCGCCTGCTCGGGCGTGAACTCGTACGACGTCCCCTTCTGCGTGCCGGAGACCACCTTGCAGCCCCGCGAGGCCCCGCCTCCGGTGACGTACTGCACCACGAGGTAGGCGGCGACGGCGGACAGGACCAACAGCGCGGCACCGAAACGGAAGATGCGGCCGCGGCGCTTGCGACGCGTGGGAGACGGCTCTGACACGCGTACAAGGTACTGGAGTCCGAAACGGCCCTGGCGCCGGGTCCACGGCCCGCCGGGAACCGGCCCGCCGCGAGCGGCGCGCTAGGGCCTGTCCGGCGGATCAGGTCGCAGGAGAACTACGGTGCCTGGTCAGCCGACCCGAGCGGGGTCTGGTGCGTGCGGATGCAAGGCGGAGGAGTGAGTCGACGCGATGGGGGTCCCCCCGCGCGAGCGAAGCCGAGCGTGGGGGAGTCGGTGAGTGACGACAACGCCGCAGATGTGCGTGCCAGACTCCGCGTCTGTGACAGGATCCGCCGGACAGGCCATAGGGTCGCAACCATGCCCGAGACCTCACTGGACCTCACGCTGGACGCCGCCGCCCTCACCGCGCAGCTCGTGGACTTCCCTTCCGAGAGCGGCACCGAGAAGCCCCTCGCGGACGCCGTCGAGACCGCCCTGCGCGCCTTGCCGCACCTCACCGTGGAGCGGTACGGCAACAACGTGATCGCCCGGACGGACCTGGGCCGCGCGGAGCGGGTCATCCTGGCCGGCCACATCGACACCGTGCCCATCGCCGGCAACGTGCCCTCCCGGCTGGACGAGGACGGCGTGCTGTGGGGCTGCGGTGCCTGCGACATGAAGTCCGGCGTCGCGGTCCAGCTGCGCATCGCGGCCACCGTCCCCGCCCCGAACCGCGACCTGACCTTCGTCTTCTACGACAACGAAGAGGTCGCCGCCGACCTCAACGGCCTCAAGCACGTCGCCGAGGCCCACCCGGATTGGCTGGAGGGCGACTTCGCCGTCCTGCTGGAGCCCTCCGACGGCCAGGTCGAGGGCGGCTGCCAGGGCACGCTGCGGGTGCTGCTGAAGACCAGCGGCGAGCGGGCCCACTCGGCGCGCGGCTGGATGGGCTCCAACGCGATCCACGCCGCCGCCCCGATCCTCGCCCGCCTGGCCTCCTACGAGCCCCGCTGGCCGGTCATCGACGGCCTGGAGTACCGCGAGGGCCTGAACGCGGTGGGCATCGGCGGGGGAGTGGCCGGCAACGTCATCCCCGACGAGTGCGTGGTCACGGTCAACTTCCGCTACGCCCCGGACCGCTCCGAGGAGGAGGCCATCGCGCACGTCCGCGAGGTCTTCGCCGACTGCGGGGTCACGGAGTTCGTGATCGACGACCACAGCGGCGGCGCGCTGCCCGGCCTGTCCCACCCGGCCGCCGCGGCCTTCATCGAGGCGGTGGGCGGCACCCCGCAGCCCAAGTACGGCTGGACCGACGTCTCCCGCTTCTCCGCCCTCGGCATCCCCGCGGTCAACTACGGCCCCGGCAACCCGCATCTGGCCCACAAGCGGGACGAGCGGGTCGAGGTGGCGAAGATCCTCGCGGGCGAGGAGCGGCTGCGCGACTGGCTCACCGCGTAGGCGTCCCGGCGCGGTGATCCGGCAGGGGTCCCGGCAGGCGTCCCGGCACCGGCAGGCGTCCCCGCACCGGCGGACGTCCGGCGCCGGCAGGTGTCCCGAACTGCGCATCCTCGTCCGACATGCGTATGTACCCCCTCCGTAACCTGCGGAGATCTACGCTGAGGTCGAACCACCCGCAAGCGGAGGGAGCGCACATGCCTACCGGCAACCCCGCAGGGAAGAAGCAGCCGCCGGACGAGCAGCGACTCGGACCGGTCCTGCGACGGCGCGGACAGGTCATGCCCAGCACGACCGACCAGCGGTTGCTGGACGAGCGAGCCCCCTCGGACTGGGTGCACACCGACCCCTGGCGCGTGCTGCGCATCCAGTCGGAGTTCATCGAGGGCTTCGGCACGCTCGCCGAACTCCCGCCCGCCATCAGCGTGTTCGGCTCGGCCCGCACAGCGCTGGGGTCGCCGGAGTACGACGCCGGGGTCAGGCTGGGCCAGGGCCTGGTCCGGGCCGGCTGGGCGGTGATCACCGGCGGCGGTCCCGGAGCGATGGAGGCGGCCAACAAGGGCGCCCTGGAGGCCGGCGGCGTCTCGGTCGGCCTCGGCATCGAGCTGCCCTTCGAGCAGGGCCTGAACCCCTACGTCGACATCGGCCTCAACTTCCGGTACTTCTTCGTCCGCAAGATGATGTTCGTCAAGTACGCGCAGGGGTTCGTCGTCCTGCCCGGCGGCCTCGGCACCCTCGACGAACTCTTCGAGGCCCTCACCCTCGTCCAGACCCAGAAGGTGACCCGCTTCCCGATCGTCCTGCTCGGCAGCGCGTACTGGGGCGGCCTGGTGACCTGGATCCAGGACACCCTGATCGCCCAGGGCAAGGCCTCGGAGAAGGACCTGCTCCTGTTCCACCTCACGGACGACGTGGACGAGGCGGTCGCCCTGGTCTCCAAGGAGACCGACCGCTGAGCCCCAGGTGGCCTGGCCGGCGCCCCACCGCCCCGGTCAGGCCAGGCCCCGGCGCGCCACGGGCCTTGGTCAGGCCAGGCCCCGGCGCGCCACCGCGGGGGGACGGTGCCCGGCGATGGACGCCACCATCTCCAGCACCTGCCGCGTCTCGGCGACCTCGTGGACCCGGTACACCTGAGCCCCGAGCCACGCGGACACCGCGGTCGTCGCCAGCGTGCCGATCAACCGCTCCTTCACCGGCCGGTCCAGCGTCTCGCCCACGAAGTCCTTGTTGGACAGCGACACCAGCACGGGCCACCCGGTGGCGACCATCTCGTCCAGCCGCCGCGTCGCCTCCAGACTGTGCCGCGTGTTCTTCCCGAAGTCGTGCCCGGGATCGATCAGCACCGACTCGCGCGGCACCCCGAGGGCGACCGCCCGCTCGGCCAGACCCACGGTCACGTCCAGGATGTCGGTCATGACGTCGTCGTACGTCACCCGGTGCGGACGCGTCCGCGGCTCGGCACCTCCCGCGTGCGTGCACACCAGCCCCGCCCCGTGGCGCGCCGCGACCTCCGCGAGCCCCGGGTCGACCCCGCCCCACGCGTCGTTCAGCAGGTCCGCCCCGGCCTCGCACACCGCCTCGCCGACCTCGGCCCGCCAGGTGTCCACACTGATGATCACGTCGGGGAACCGCCGCCGTACCTCCGCCACGAACCCGACGGTCCGCCGCGCCTCCTCCTCGGCCGTGACCTCCTCGCCCGGACCGGCCTTGACCCCGCCGATGTCGACGATCGCGGCACCCTCGGCCACCGCGCGCTCCACGCGCGCGAGGGCGGCTTCGTCCTGGAACGTGGCCCCCTGGTCGTAGAAGGAGTCCGGGGTCCGGTTCACGATCGCCATGATCACCGGCTCGTGCGGCCCGAATTCCCGTTCGCCCAGCCTGAGCATCCCCTGTGACCTCTCCTCGTACGTCCCGCTGCACGGCCGCCTGCGACCCTAACTGTCAGACTCGCATGGCACGATCGGACCCAGACACATCGGTCGTCCGACACAGCGGCCGGCACTTCGAACGTGGGGACCTCTAGCGATGGTGATGTTCTTGTTCCTGGTCGTCGCGCTGGCCGTCGTGGTCGCCGCGGTGACACTCGCCGTGGTGGGCGGCGGGGAGAGCGCCCCGCTCCCCGAGGCCGCGCCCGAGCGGCTCCAGGACCCGCTGCCCCCGGACCGCCCGCTGAACGGCGCCGACGTGCAGAGCCTGCGCTTCCCCGTCACCCCGCGCGGCTACCGCATGTCCGACGTCGACGACGCGCTCGGCCGCCTCGCCGCCGAACTGTCCGAGCGGGACGCCCGTATCGCCGATCTGGAGTCCGCGCTGGCCGGCGCGCGCGCCGCCGCCGCGCACGTCCACCTGGGCAAGCCCCAGCAGCAGGAAGGACGGTGACGGCGACCGTGACGGTGACCGGAACCGACGGTCTGCCGCGCTGCCCGTGGGCCCTGTCCACCGAGGACTACGTGGCGTACCACGACGAGGAGTGGGGCCGCCCCGTCCACGGCGACGACGCCCTCTTCGAGCGCCTGAGCCTGGAGGCCTTCCAGTCGGGCCTGTCCTGGATCACCATCCTGCGCCGCCGCCCGACCTTCCGCACCGCCTTCGCCGGCTTCCGGATCGAGAAGGTCGCCGCCTTCACCGATGAGGACCGCGACCGCCTCCTCGCCGACCCGGGCATCATCCGCAACCGCGCCAAGGTCGACGCCACCCTCGCCAACGCGCGCGTGCTCGCCGACTGGGCGCAGGGCGACCTGGACTCCCTGATCTGGTCCCACGCCCCGGACCCGGACGGCCGCCCCGCCCCGAAGGTCCTCGCCGACGTCCCCGCCGTCACCCCGGAGTCCACGGCCCTGTCCAAGGCCCTGAAGAAGCGCGGCCTCAGATTCGTCGGCCCGACCACGGCGTACGCCCTGATGCAGGCGTGCGGCCTGGTCAACGACCACCTGGAGACGTGCGTGGCCCGAAGCGCCCCCTGAGGGGGCGGGCGCGGGGACCGGCCACGGCAGCGACGGCTACGGCTGCTCAGTGGCCCCTCAGGGGCTTCTCAGCGGCTCCTCAACGGCCCCTCAGCGGCGCTTCAGCGGCCCAGGTACTTCGGCTTCTCCTTGTTCACGAACGCCTGCACCGCGATCGCGTGGTCCTCGGACTGCCCCGCGCGGGCCTGGAGTTCCTCCTCCTTGTCCAGGGTCTCGGAGAGCGTGTGCGTCAGCCCGAAGGCGATCGCCTCCTTGATCGCCGAGTACGCCACGGTCGGCCCCTCGGCCAGCTTCCGCGCCACCTTCTCGGCCTCGGCACGCAGCTCGTCCGCCGGTACCACCCGGTTGGCGATCCCGAGGTCCAGGGCGTCCTGGGCACTGATGGTGCGCGGGAAGAGCAGCAGGTCGGCGGCGCGGCTCGGCCCGATCACCCGGGGCAGCGTCCAGGACACGCCGGAATCGGCGGTCAGCGCGACCCCGGCGAAGGAGGTGTTGAAGGACGCCGTGTCGGCGACCACCCGGTAGTCCGCGGTGAGCGCGAAGCCGAAGCCCGCGCCGGCCGCGACGCCGTTCACCCCGGCGACCACCGGCTTCCGCGCCCCGGCCAGCGCCCGCACGATCGGGTTGTAGTGCTCCCTGACCGTGCTCATCGTCTGCCCGGACCCGGACTCCCGGTCGGCGGCGAGCAGCCCGATGTGCTCCTTGAGGTCCTGGCCCACGCAGAACGCCCGCTCGCCGGCGGCGGTCAGCAGGATCGCCCGTACGGCCGTGTCCCCGGCCGCGGCCTCGGCCGCTTCGCGGAGGGCGACCTTGGTCGCGATGTTCAGGGCGTTCATCGCCTCGGGGCGGTTCAGCGTGATCGTCGCGAGTCCGTCGCTCACCTCGTAGAGCACGGTGTCGGCCATGGAACATCCCTCCGGTGTCACGGCTGGTGACGTACCGATCGGTACGTCGTCGTCTGAAGGACAGCATGGCGGAGATCACCGGCCAAGGGCCGGACCGGACGTGTGACCTGCGTCAAAGAAAACCGGAGTGAAGCCGGTCGGTGGAAGCCGATGCATGCCGATGCGGCGGTGCAGTATCGCAGCCACATCCCCGAATTGAGTGGTTTTGCTCGCGCGCGTTGCCCAAGCGATGCCGACTGATGTTGGTCATCGGGTCCTGCGATGCGGGATAATGGCCGGGAAGCAATGTGTTCGATGCCGGTGTCGCGTGTCCGTTCCGGAATCGCGGCCGTCCTCACAGGGCTTCCGGCAGACGATGAGCTGGTTTCAGGAAGGGGAACGAGCATGGCGGCCATGAAGCCGCGGACGGGTGATGGCCCGCTCGAGGTGACCAAGGAGGGGCGGGGCATCGTCATGCGCGTTCCGCTCGAAGGCGGCGGTCGACTCGTCGTCGAGCTGACCCCTGACGAGGCCAAGGCGCTCGGTGAGGCCTTGGAGAGCGTCGTCGTCTGACGCGTCAGGCATTTCAGCCCTCACGGCTGCCCCGGCATCGTACGCGGTGCCGGGGCAGCCGTCGTTCGGGGACCCGGCAGCGGGCCTCGACCCGCACCGATGGCCCGCACCGGTCAGCGTTGACGGCTCGCACCGGTCAGCGTTGATGCCCGCACCGGTCAGCGTTTGACCACGCACAGCAGGCCGTCGCCCACCGGCAGCAGTGACGTCACCAGCTCCTGGCTCTCGCGTACCGTGCGCAGCAGCTCGCGCAGCCGCAGCACCTCGGTCGGCTGTGGCCCCGAATCGACCGTGCGGCCGTTCGCGAAGACACCCTCGAAGACCACCAGGCCGCCGGGACGCAGCAGCCGCAACGATTCAGCGAGATAGTCCGAATACTCCTGCCGGTCCCCGTCGCAGAACACGAGGTCGTAGCCGGCGTCCGCGAGCCGGGGCAGCACGTCGAGCGCGCGGCCCGGGATGAACCGGGCCCGGTTGCTGGCGAAGCCGGAGGCGCGGAAGGCCTGCCGGGCGAACTGCTGGTGCTCGGGCTCCGGATCGACCGTGGTGAGCACCCCGTCCGGGCGCATCCCGTGCAGAAGATGGATGCCGGACACCCCGCACCCGGTGCCGATCTCCGCGACCGCCTTCGCGTCCACCGAGGCGGCGAGCAGTCGCAGCGCGGCGCCCGTGCTGGGCGCCACCGAGCGCAGCCCTGCGTCGCGGGCCCGGTCCCTGGCCCAGTGCAGTGCTTCGTCCTCGGCGACAAAGGCGTCGGCGAACGCCCAGCTCGTCTGCCGGTTGCCGCTAATGACCCTCTCCTGTCCCCGTGGTTGCCTCGGCGTGACTGTATCCGTTGGGGCCGGGAACCCGCAGATGGGACTGTGCGTTTATGGGGTTGAGACGGTGGCCGGGGACACGACGGGGGGTAAGAGGTGGATCAGGACGCCGACCACATGCTGACGCAGCCGCATGAGCCGTATCAGCACGCATCAAATTCTCGTAAAACCGCTTATCCGGAGCTAACGGGCGAGGTGGCTATGGTAGGGGCTCCACTGGACACCACCAGAGCCGACAGGGGAGGTGCGGCCGCGCCCGAGGACCGGGGAGGAGTGCTGAGGCGCTTCCTCGGGGCCGGGAGCAGGCCGAAATCCGTGACCGACACCGCTGCTGACAGCCACGCCACCGGTTTCGCCGCAGGCGACACCCAGACCGCGACCTTCGCCACCGACGCGGACGGGCAGGCATGGACTCCGCCCACCTGGGAGGAGATCGTCAGCACCCACAGCGGCCGTGTCTACCGGCTCGCCTACCGCCTCACGGGCAACCAGCACGACGCCGAGGACCTCACCCAGGAGGTCTTCGTCCGCGTCTTCCGCTCCCTGTCCACGTACTCCCCGGGCACCTTCGAGGGCTGGCTGCACCGCATCACCACGAACCTCTTCCTGGACATGGTCCGGCGCAAGCAGCGCATCCGCTTCGACGCCCTCGGCGACGACGCGGCCGAGCGCCTGCCCAGCCGCGAGCCCACCCCGCAGCAGGCCTTCAACGACGCGCACTTCGACGCGGACGTCCAGCAGGCCCTCGACACCCTCGCGCCCGAGTTCCGCGCCGCCGTCGTCCTGTGCGACATCGAAGGACTGTCGTACGAGGAGATCGCCGCGACCCTCGGCGTGAAGCTCGGCACGGTCCGTTCCCGTATCCACCGTGGTCGCTCCCAGCTCCGCAAGGCCCTCGCCCACCGGTCGCCGCAGGCGCGCAAGGCCGAGCGGCGCTCCTTCGTGGCCCGCGTCCCCGCTCTGGGAGGAGGGGGCGCGACCGCGTGAGTGGATCCCGACCGAAACCCGCTCCGGCGCACTTCGCCGAGCAGCACCTGGGAGACCGGCTCTCCGCCCTCGTGGACGGAGAGCTCGGCCATGAGTCCCGCGACCGTGTCCTCGCCCACCTGGCCACCTGCGCCCGGTGCAAGGCGGAGGCGGACGCGCAGCGGCGACTGAAGAACGTGTTCGCGGAGGCGGCCCCGCCGCCGCCCTCCGAGAGCTTCCTCGCGCGCCTCCAGGGCCTTCCCGCGGGCGGTGACGCCGACGGTGACGGCACGCAGGCACCCGGGGGCGGAGCCCTCGGAAGCGGCGCCGACGACAGCGTCTTCGGCATGCGGCGCGGCGAGCGCTTCGAGTTCGGGTACGTCCCGGCCGCCGCCGTCCATCCCGCCGTCCATCCCGCCGTGCCCGCGCGTTCCGCCGTGCCCGCGGACCGGGGCTTCCGCATCCACCCCGTCGGCCGTCCGGACGCCGACCGCTTCGCCTCGCGCGGCCTGCGGTTCGCGTTCGCCGCCGCCGGCGCGGTGTCGCTGGCCGCCGTCGCCCTCGGCGGAGTCAACAGCGCCGTCCCCACCGACGTCACCGCGGACGCCCGCGGCGGTTCCGGCACGGGCAGCAACGTGGCCCCGGCCCGTGCCACGGGCGCGGGCACGGGCTCGGCGGTGCCCGAGAGCCAGCGGCGCCGCACGATGAGCCCGCTGCTCGCCCAGGGCGGCAGCACGTTCGGCCAGGCCTCGCTGGTGCCGACCTCCGTGTCCGCGCCGCTGGTGCCGGGAGTGCAGGAGGCCGGCGTCGCGCAGGTCCGGGACGCCGTGAGCGGTCCGGCGACGCCCATGATGAGCGAGGCGACCGCGATCTCCCCGCTGATACGTCCGCCGGACCGGATCACCCCGTTCCTGCCGACCCCCTGGCCCGGCGCGTCCAGGGCCACCGGCTCCGGCCTGCTGTCCGCCCCTGCCCCCCTGCCTGTCGCCCTCCCCGACACCGGCTCCGCCCCCTCTTCCGTCCCTTCCTTTCCCGCCTCCGCCCACTTCTCCGCCGACCAGGCACCCTGACCGGCTCTGCGCCGCACTCCCCGAACCTGGTTGAATCCTGTGAGGCCGTGCCCGCGGGGTTGACCCGGGCACGGGATCGACGTTCCGCGGACACCGCCGAGACGCGCGGCCGCGGCCAGCCGTGGGGAGAGCATGAACGAGGGGAACCCGACGCACGCCGCGCACCCGTCGGACGGTGATCAGCCGACCGAGGGCGACTTCGAACTGGCCAGACCGGTGCCTGAGGTACCCGGGGTGCCTGGGGTGCCTGAGGCGAGGTCGGGGAGCGCGTCCGCCGGCGAGCGGACCAGGCCCCTGCACGACCCCGATCCCTACAGCACCCCGCCGTACGGCGAGCCGGGCCCCTGGGCCCCCGCACCCCCGGTCCAGCACCCGGCGGCGACACCGGCCCGGGGGACGGTCGTACCGCCTCAGGCCACGCCGCCCGCGCCCGCCGTGTCGGCGGGGTCGGCGTCGGAGAGCGGGGCCGAGCAGAGGTACGACCCCTGGGCCAAGGGGACGCCGTCGGAGCAGCGTGGTGGGCAGGGGCCGCTGCAGCAGAGCGGGGCCGCCGTGCTCACGGCCCAGCAGCGCAAGCGGCGTGCGTGGCGGCTGCTGTTCGGGTGGACCGTGCTGGTCACTGTCGTCGCGGGGGCGGCCGGCGGGTTCGTCGGCGCCTATGTGGAGCGGGAGGGGATCGGGGAGGTCCATCTGCCGCAGGCGGCCGGGGTGCCGGCCGGGCGGGCCCCGGGCAGCGTGGCCGGGATCGCGGCGCGTGCGCTGCCCAGCGTCGTCACCCTGCATGTCAGGGGAAGCGACGAGGCGGGCACCGGCACCGGCTTCGTGCTCGACGCGCACGGCCACATCCTCACCAACAACCACGTCGTGCAGCCCGCCGCGTCCGGCGGCGAGATCACGGTGACGTTCAGCAGCGGCGAGAGTGCCAAGGCGAAGGTCGTCGGCCGTGACACCGGGTATGACCTCGCCGTCGTCCAGGTCAGCGGCGTCCGCGGGCTCACCCCGCTGCCCCTCGGCAACTCCGACGACGTCCAGGTCGGCGACCCCGTCGTCGCCATCGGCGCCCCCTTCGACCTGGCCAACACCGTCACCTCAGGGATCATCAGCGCCAAGGAACGGCCCATCACGGCCGGCGGCGAGAAGGGCGACGGCAGCGACGTCAGCTACGTCGACGCGCTGCAGACCGACGCACCCATCAACCCGGGCAACTCGGGCGGCCCGCTCCTCGACGCCCACGCCCGGGTCATCGGCATCAACTCCGCCATCCGTTCGGCCGGCAGCGGCTCGGACCCGGGCCAGGACCAGGACCAGGGCCAGGCCGGTTCCATAGGCCTCGGCTTCGCCATCCCGGTCAACCAGGCCAAGCGCGTCGCCGAGGAACTGATCAACAAGGGGCACGCGACCCACCCCGTGATCGGCGTGACCCTCGACATGGGCTACACCGGCGACGGCGCCCGTATCGACACCAAGGGCGCGGGCGGCGGCCCCGCCGTCATCCGCGGCGGCCCCGGCGCACGGGCCGGCCTGCGCTCGGGCGACGTCATCACCGAGGTCGACGGGCAACGCGTCCACTCGGGCGAAGAACTGATCATCAAGATCCGCGCCCACCGGCCGGGCGACCGGCTGCGCCTCACCGTGGAACACGGGGGTACCGAACGTCAGGTTCCGCTCGAGCTGGGCGCCTCGGAGCAGAACTGACACAAGTCTCACCATGGGACGGTACCGGTCGGACAGGTCCGCCGGGTACCGTTGAGCGACCGAGGACATCGCAAGGAGCTTTCAGGTGTTCAATGACATAGGGCCGCTCGAGCTGGTGACGCTCATCGTCCTGGCCGTGCTCGTCTTCGGCCCGGACAAGCTCCCCAAGTTCATCCAGGACACGATGCGGACGATCCGGAAGATCCGGGAGTTCTCGGAGAGCGCCAAGCAGGACATCCGCAACGAGCTGGGTCCCGAGTTCAAGGACTTCGACTTCGAGGACCTCAACCCCAAGGCGTTCCTGCGCAAGCAGCTGGACAACGACGAGCTGGGGCTCAAGGAGATCCGCAACGGCTTCGACCTGAAGAAGGAGATGGCGGAGGTCACGGACGCGGTCAACGGCCGCGACACCGGCACCGCCGCCGCCTCCTCCTCGTCCTCCTCCGACACGTCTTCGGCGCCCTCTTCCCCGTCGTCCGGCGGGCGTATCGACATGACCAAGAAGCCCGAGGACCCGGGCAAGGACGAGCGTCCGCCCTTCGACTACGACGCCACGTAGCCGGTACGACGCCACGTAGCCGGCCCCGACACGCGGACCGCACGGCGCCAGACCCACGGGACGCGTGACGCGTCTCACAGCCCGCACCTGCGCGCGCACCTGCCGCTCATGCCGTGAACAGGCTCTTCGGGCGACCCACGCGGCGGGCGATTTCCCGGCTGTCTCCAGCTGTGTGGATATGCTGCCGAGTTGTTGTGCGGACCGGGCAGTACGCCCGAAGGGGGGCGGGCCACCCCGGTCCGACGAGAGCGAGGAGGCGTCCGGGCAATGGACACGACGAGTCGGGTGGGCGCACAGACGCCGGGCGCGGCGGGTGGAGCGCGGTTCGCGAGCGCCCGGCGCACGGTCGACGGCTACCTGCAGGCGCCCTTCCCCTGGTACGGCCTCGACGAGGCGTTCACGGGGCCGCGCTGGCTGATGCAGGTCGGCACGGCGGCGGACGGGGCCGTGGAGCACGGCTCGATCGGGCATGGCGACGAGCCCTCCGTGCGCAACGAGCACATGGCCGCGTCCTCGGAGGACGCGCGGGAGAAGTTCGCGGCGGTCGTCACCGTGCCGGCGAACCCGACCCGGCGCAGCGCCGACGGCACGGGGCTGCTGGAGGCGACGTCCGTGTCCTCGGCGGCGTGGCTGGCCGGCGTGGGGCTGCTGTCGTTCACCTGGCCCGGTCAGATGGACCACAGCCTGCGCGACGACTGGCTGGAGCAGCAGACCGAGACCGCGTGGGCCCTGGCCGACGATCTCGACGGATCCGAGTGGTCCAGGCTCTCGCTCCCGGTGGACGGCGTGGCCACGTCGTTCCACTACCGGGAGTCCGAGTTCGGGTGGGTGCTGGCCGGGGCCACCGAGGCGGGCGTGCACCTGGGGGCGTACGGGCGGGGCATGAGCGCGTACGGGCTCGGGTTCGCCGTGGTGAAGGACATCGCGGTGTACGCGTAG
The DNA here is from genome assembly GCF_043201585.1 of Streptomyces sp. NPDC048297. NCBI lineage: Bacteria > Bacillati > Actinomycetota > Actinomycetes > Kitasatosporales > Streptomycetaceae > Streptomyces > Streptomyces sp. NPDC048297. Next base: position 56,869 of record NZ_JBICZA010000025.1, on the reverse strand, counting down.
CCGGCGCCGCTCAGCACAGAACGCTCAGCACAGAAGGGGCGCGCCGGTGTTCCGGCGTGCCCCTTCGTCGCAAAGCCTCCAAGCCTCCCTCAGGGCGACTCGGAGCGACCGCTCCGCTGTTCGCCGGAAGTCCCTCAGAACTTGTTCTTCGGGGTGATCCCCAGCGACAGGCCCGACAGGCCACGCTGGCGGCCGCCCAGTTTGCCGGCGATGGCGCGCAGGGCGGAGCCGGCGGGGGAGTCGGGGTCGGACAGGACGACCGGCTTGCCCTCGTCGCCGCCCTCGCGCAGGCGGACGTCGATGGGGATGGAGCCGAGGACCGGGACCGTCGCACCCGTGGTGCGGGTGAGGCCGTCGGCGACCGTCTGGCCGCCGCCGGTGCCGAAGACGTCGACCATCTCGCCGCAGTGCGGGCAGGGCAGGCCGGACATGTTCTCGACCACGCCCACGATCTTCTGGTGCGTCTGGACCGCGATGGAACCGGCGCGCTCGGCGACCTCGGCCGCCGCCTGCTGCGGCGTGGTGACGACCAGGATCTCGGCGTTCGGGACCAGCTGGGCGACGGAGATGGCGATGTCGCCGGTGCCGGGCGGCAGGTCGAGGAGCAGGACGTCGAGGTCGCCCCAGTAGACGTCCGCGAGGAACTGCTGCAGGGCGCGGTGGAGCATCGGGCCGCGCCAGACGACCGGGGCGTTGCCCGGCGTGAACATGCCGATGGAGATGACCTTCACGCCGTTGGCGGAGGGCGGCATGATCATGTTCTCGACCTGGGTGGGACGGCCGTCCGCGCCGAGCATGCGCGGCACGCTGTGGCCGTAGATGTCGGCGTCCACGACACCGACCTTCAGACCGTCGGCGGCCATCGCGGCGGCCAGGTTCACCGTCACCGAGGACTTGCCGACGCCGCCCTTGCCGGAGGCGACCGCGTAGACGCGGGTGAGGCTGCCCGGCTTGGCGAAGGGGACCTCGCGCTCGGTCTGGCCTCCGCGCAGGGCGTTCGCCAGCTCCTTGCGCTGCTCGTCGCTCATCACGTCCAGCGTGACGTCGACACGGGTGACGCCCTCGACCCGGGAGACCGCGTCGGTCACGCGCTGCGTGATGGTGTCGCGCATGGGACAGCCGGAGACGGTCAGGTACACGGTCACCGCGACCGATCCGTCCGCGCCGATCTCCACCGATTTGACCATCCCCAGTTCGGTGATGGGTCGGTTGATCTCGGGGTCGTTCACCGTCGCCAGTGCCTCGCGCACCGCGTCTTCCGTAGCCATAAGGACGATGGTACGGCGCGCCGCGGTGCCCGAGGGATGCCCCTCAGCGGTCTTCTACGTCACGTCCGGGCGACCGTTCTGCCGGGAATACCACGTGCTCGTGGTGGCCGTCGTGCCGGTCCTCCAGATCCTTCATCGCGTCCTGCAGCTCGGAGCGGATCCAGTCACGGGTGGCGACCTCGCCCAAGCCCATGCGCAGCGCGGCGATCTCCCGGGTCAGGTACTCGGTGTCGGCGATGGACCGCTCGTTCTGCTTGCGGTCCTGCTCCAGATTGACGCGGTCGCGGTCGTCCTGCCTGTTCTGCGCGAGCAGGATCAGCGGGGCCGCGTAGGAGGCCTGGAGCGACAGCATCAGGGTCAGGAAGATGAACGGGTACTGGTCGAAGCGCAGGCCCGCGGGGGCGGCGACGTTCCAGAGCACCCACAGGATGATGACGACCGTCATCCAGACCAGGAAGCGGCCCGTGCCCAGGAAGCGGGCGATCTTCTCCGACAGCCGGCCGAAGGCCTCCGGGTCCCACTCGGGCAGGTACCGGGGCCGGCGCGGGCGCGGCTGGTCCAGCCGTGGCGTGCGGTGCCGCGTGGCGGCGGTGGCGCCCGTCGGCACGCGCTCCCGGTTGCCCTCGCGCTCAGGAACCATCGACGCTCACCCCCTCGCCGTCCTCCAGATGGAACTCCGTCTCCCGCCAGTCGTCGGGCAGCATGTGGTCCAGGACGTCGTCGACGGTCACCGCGCCCAGCAGCGAGCCGGACTCGTCGACCACGGGCGCGGCGACCATGTCGTACGTGGCGAAGAACCCGGCGATCACCGGAAGGGTGGCGTCCGGCTCCAGGGGGGTCAGATCGTCCTCGCCGACCAGCGAGCTGACCAGGGTGTACGGGGGGTCGCGCAGCAGCCGCTGGAAGTGGACGGTGCCCAGGTACTTGCCGGTCGGCGTCTCGTCCGGCGGGCGGCAGACGTAGACCTGGGCGGCGAGCGCGGGGGACAGGTCGGCGTTGCGGACCCGGGCCAGCGCGTCGGCGATGGTGGCGTCCGGGCGCAGCACGATCGGCTCGGTGGTCATCAGACCGCCCGCGGTGTGCTCCTCGTACGACATCAGGCGCCGCATCTCGGCCGCGTCGGCGGGCTGCATCAGGCTCAGCAGCCGCTCCTTGTCCTCCTCGGGCAGCTCGGAGAGCAGGTCGGCCGCGTCGTCCGGGTCCATGGCCTCCAGGACGTCGGCGGCGCGCTCCTCCTGCAGCTTGCCGAGGATCTCGATCTGGTCGTCCTCGGGCAGCTCCTCCAGGACGTCCGCGAGGCGGTCGTCGTCCAGGGCGGCGGCGACCTCGGCGCGGCGCTTGGCGGAGAGGTGGTGCAGGACGTTGGCGAGGTCGGCGGCGCGCAGCTGCTCGAAGGTGGCGAGCAGGCTCTCGGCGCCCTGGCCGTGCTCCTCCAAAGAGAACCCGGTGACCGCCGACCACTCGACGGTCAGCGTCTCGCCCCTGGCCCGCCGGAAGGCGCCGCCCTTCCTCCCCTTGCGGACGAAGACCCGGTCGATCTCCCAGTCCCGGCGGGCGGGCAGCTGCTGCACGGACAGGTCGAGGACGGTGACCTCCTCGTCCGTCTCCACCAGCTTCACGCGCCGGTCCAGCAGCTCGCCGAAGACGAGGCGCTCGGTGGGGCGCTGTTCGAAGCGGCGCACGTTGACGACGCCGGTGGAGATGACCTGGCCCGAGTCGACGCCGGTCACCCGGGTCATGGGCAGGAAGATACGGCGCCGGGTGGACAGTTCGACGACCAGCCCGAGCACGCGCGGGGGCCTGCGGCCGACGCGGAGCATGACGACGACGTCGCGCACGCGACCCACCTGGTCGCCGGTCGGATCGAAGACGGGGACCCCGGCGAGGTGCGAGACGAAGATCCGGGGGGCGCCGGCTGCCATGACTGTGCTTCCTTTGCGTGGAGATGCGTATTTACTGTGCCGATTGCTGGGAATTGCCCTCTCACGTGCGAATCAGGCTAGCCCGTACTGATCGGATACGCCCTGGTGAGCGGTCCGGACGGACTGCCTCCGCCGGGCGTGCGCCGTCCCGGTACGCTGCCGTACGCCGCTCAGGAGCCGTCAGAAAGGCAACCCACCCGTGACTGCGATTCCCCAGGGCCGAACCCGCCGGACCGCGTGGGTGGCCGCGACGTGCGCGCTGGCCGTGACGGGGACGGTGGCGCTGACGGGATGCGGCGGGGACGACCCCGACGCCGGGACGAACGGGGTGGGCAAGCTGCCCGCCGACAAGATCCAGGCGAAGACCCGGGCGGCGGCGGACGCGGCGCCCGCGGTACGGCTGTCCGGGACCGTGGTGACGAGCGGGACGACGTACACGCTGGACATGCGGCTGAAGGCCGACGGCGGGACGGGCTCGGTCACGTCCAAGGGCGGGACCTTCCGGCTGCTGCGGGTCGGCAAGCAGCTGTTCCTGAAGGCCGACGCGGACTTCTGGAGCCAGGGACAGGACAGCTCGGCGGGCGGCAAGCTCGACGGCAAGTACGTGAAGGTGCCGCAAGGGGACCCGGCCTACAAGAAGTTCAGCGGCTTCACGGACAAGGACGTCCTCCTGTCCGGCCTGCTGACCCTGCACGGCAAACTCGCGACCGACGGCCACCACAGCCAGTCCGGCGTCCGCACGATCCGCGTCACCGGCGACAACGGCTCCGGCGGCACCCTCGACGTCTCCCTGGAGGGCAAGCCGTACCCCCTGCGCCTGGTCCGCGCGGGAAGCGCCGGCACGCTGTCCTTCTCCGACTGGTCCAAGAACTTCCCCCTCACCGAACCACCAAAATCCGACACCGTCGACTACGGCCAACAACTCCCAACCTCATAACGCCGGGAACGCCCCCTGTCCAGCCGCAGTCCGGCTCCGCCGAGCATCACCGTTGCGGCTGGTTGCTGTGGGGGGCGGGGTGGAGGGGGGTGCCGGTTCGGCACTGCGGGCCCTGCCGTGGGGGTGCCGGTTTGGCTCCGCGGGCCACTGCCGTGGGGGTTTCCGGTTCGGCTCCGCCGAGCATCGCTGCCGTGGCTGGTTGCTGTCGGGGTGGGATGGAGGGGCTGTTGGTTCGGCCACCGCGGACCACCGCCGTCGTGACCGGTCGCCGTCGCGGCGGGGCGTCGGGGCCGGGTAGGCGTGGGGGTGGGGCGTCTGAGCCAGGTGGGTGTGAGGGCGCTAGGTGTTGTTGCCGGGCGTCCCGGACCGCGGCGTCCTGGCCCGCGCGGCCGTGAGATCCCGCTCGCTCATGTCCGCCGCAGCGGCGCTCAACCACGACGTACGTCTCCGGCGGTGCCGAGCCGTCCCCGCCCCCGCGCAGCGCCCCAGCGAGCATCGCTCATGCTCGCCGCGACCTCGCTCGCTCATGTCCGCCGCAGCGGCGCTCAGCCACGACGTACGTCTCCGGCGGTGCCGAGCCGTTCCCGCCCCCGCGCAGCGCCCCAGCGAGCATCGCTCATGCTCGCCGCGACCTCGCTCGCTCATGTCCGCCGCAGCGGCGCTCAACCACGACGTACGTCTCCGGCGGTGCCGAGCCGTTCCCGGCCCCGCGCAGCGCTCCAGCGGGCATCGCTCATCTCGGCCGCAGCGGCGCTCAGCCACGACGTACGTGTCCGGCGATGGCGAGGCGAGCCGCCCCCGTCCCGGCTCCGCGCAGCCCCGCACCGCGCTTACTTCTTCTTGCGGCGGCGGGTCAGGAGGCGGGGCAGGGCCGCGGGGACGGGTTTGCGGGTGGTGGCGGGGGTGGGGACGGGGCGCTGCGCCAGGCTGCCGGTGGGCAGCGGCGCCACGGACCCCGTCGGCACCAGGCGGAGCACCCTGCACTCGCGGGCCCAGCGCGCCGGCATCTCCTCGCTGTCGGGGGCGTTGAGCCGCTTGCCCTTCAGCTCGGCGACCGCCGCTTCCCACTCGGGGGAGCCCGGGGCCGGCTCGGAGACGGTGGCCTGCCAGGAGACCAGGCGGCCACCCTTGTCCTTGCCGCGCACGGTCACCTCGGCGAAGCCGCCCGCGGTGAGGCCGGGCAGGGGCTGCTCATCTGGACCGTCGCCGACCAGGCACACCGCGCCCTCGTGCCACACATGCCACACATGCCACAGCGCACGCGCCGCAGGCGCCTCGGCACCCCTCACCCAGACGAGGCCGGACTTCTTCGTGGCCTCCTCGATGAGAGCCAGGTCGAGAAGGGCCTGGTCGAGCAGCTCGCTTGTCATACGCCCAGCCTATCCAGCCATCCAGCTACCCGGCCGTCCAGCCACCTGGCTACCCATCTGTCCAGCCACCCATCTGTCCAGCCCGGCACCGGCCCGGCAACCCCTCACAGCCAGCCGTTGCGCTTCAGCGTGCGGTGGATGCCGAGGCACAGCGCGAACGTGACCCCCATGATCACCGGGTAGCCGTACCGCCAGTGCAGCTCGGGCATGTGCTTGAAGTTCATGCCGTACACACCGCACACCATCGTCGGCACGGCGATGATCGCCGCCCACGCGGTGATCTTGCGCATGTCCTCGTTCTGCGCGACCGACGCCTGCGCCAGGTTGGCCTGGAGGATGGAGTTCAGCAGTTCGTCGAACCCCATCACCTGCTCGTGCACCCGGGCCACATGGTCGGCGACGTCCCGGAAGTACTTCTGGATGTCCGGGTCGATCAGCCGCATCGGCCGCTCGCTCAGCAGCTCCATCGGCCGCAGCAGCGGTGCCACCGCCCGCTTGAACTCCAGCACCTCACGCTTGAGCTGGTAGATCCGGGCGGAGTCCACACCACGCGACACCCCGCCCCTGCGCCCCGGCGAGAAGACCTCGGTCTCCACCTCGTCGATGTCGTCCTGCACCGCGTCCGCGACCGCGAGGTAGCCGTCCACGACATGGTCGGCGATGGCGTGCAGCACCGCCGAGGGCCCCTTGGCGAGCAACTCCGGGTCGTCCTGCAGCCGGTGACGCAGCGCCCGCAGCGACCCCTGCCCGCCGTGCCGCACGGTGATGAAGAAGTCCCGGCCGGTGAAGCACATCACCTCGCCGGCCTCCACCACCTCGCTGGTGGCGGTCAGTTCGTCGTGCTCGACGTAGTGGATCGTCTTGAACACGGTGAACAGCGAGTCGTCGTACCGCTCCAGCTTCGGCCGCTGGTGCGCCTGCACCGCGTCCTCGACGGCCAGCGGGTGCAGCCCGAACTCGCTCGCGATACCGGCGAACTCCGCCTCGGTCGGCTCGTGCAGACCGATCCACACGAACCCGCCGTCCCGGCGCACCTGCCGCATCGCCTCCTGCGGCGTCAGCGCCCCGTCGCTCTCCACGCGCGCGCCGTGGCGGTAGACGGCGCAGTCGACGACGGCCGAGGGCGTCGCGGGGTCGCGGGTGGTGTCGTACGACGCGTTCGTCTCCTTGCGCAGGGACGGACGGGCCGACGGGCGGACCACGGCGCGCAGGTCGCGGATCATCGACATGGGCAGGCTCCTTCGCGGGCGGGCGGCGACGCGGGGCCGGCGACGGTTGGAACTGCCCGGAATGGGGACGTCCTGTGCACGGATGTTTGGCACGTCCACAAAGCGGGGAGCACCGCACCGTCGCGGTGGCGACTTCGCCGCTGATACAGAACTGACGGAGATCAGACAGATCAGACAGATCACAGATCAGGCAAAGCGAAACGAAGTGCTCTTCCGAACGATGACGCGAACGTGAAGGCGGCAGCCGGCCAGGAACTACATCAGCGGCGGGAAGAGCGAGTGGTACTACCAGGTCGACTTCGATCCATGACAGCCCCACCTCCTCCGGCCGGTCCCTCGTAAGGGAGTCTCATCGGCGTCGGGACTTGATAGCGACGCTTCTGCGTGCTGCCCCGAACCACCGGCTCAGCGTAGCAGTCGCCCATGGTGTCAAGGTGCCGCTTTGCCTGTCGCTGACGAGTTCTATGCTCACCGCATGGTTGATGTTCTTCCTCTGGTCGAGGCGCGGTTGAGTACCGCGCTGGGCGAGCCGGACGCGCGCGCCGCGGTCACCTTCCTCGGCACGGACCGCATCGAGGTGCTCCGGTTCCACGAGGAGGGCGTGGTCCGCTACGCCACGCTCGGCATGTCCGCGCAGCCCATGGCGGACCCCACCGCGATGCTCGCCGACCCCGTCAAGGGCCCCCGCGCCGAACTCGTCCTGTCCGTCCGCGCGGGCCTCGCCGACACCGACAAGGCGCTCCGCGCGCTCGCCGTGCTCGCCGCGTCCCCGCAGGTGGAGGGGGTGGTCGTGGTCCCCGGCGCCTCCCTGGACGTAGGCGGCCCGCTGTGGCCGGGCGCCCCCTTCACCTCGGTCCTGGTCGGCGAGCCTGGCGGGCTCGTGGAGGACCTCGAACTCGACGCCCCGATGGACCCCGTACGGTTCCTGCCGCTGCTGCCGATGACCCCGAACGAGGCCGCCTGGAAGCGGGTGCACGGCGCGCAGGCCCTCCAGGAGCGCTGGCTCACGAACGGGACGGACCTGAGGGACCCCGCCCGTACGTCCGTCCCGCTCGACTGAATCCGCACGCGACCCGCACGTGACCGATCTCACCAACGCGACGGTGAAATCGGCCAGTTGACGCGGACCCGGTCGACACGGGCTCAGCGAGTGCAAAGGCTCGGTGGGCACGGTCTCAGTTGGCGAAGACCGTGACACCGTCCTCGGTGGCGTGCGCCGTCTCCAGTTCCCCGGCCATGGGGGTCCCCCCGCTCGAGCGAAGCCGAGAGTGGGGGAGCGTGAGCGCCTCGCGCCGTACGACGACCACCACCGCGCCCAGCACCGCCGTGACCGCGGCGACCACGAACGGGACGTGGATGTCGGTCCACTCCTCGATTTTGGGCGCGAAGTAGGGCGCCGCCGCAGCCGCGAACCAGCGCACGAAGTTGTAGCCCGCGCTCGCCACCGGACGCGGAGCGTCCGACACGCCGAGGGCCAGCTCGGTGTAGACGGTGTTGTTCACGCCGATGAACGCGCCGGACAGGATCGTGCAGACGACGGCCGTGGTGTGGTCGCCGTAGCCGAGCACGAGGACGTCCGCGGCGAGCAGGACCAGGGAGCCGCCGAGCACCTTCAGAGAGCCGAACCGCTCCTGCATGCGCGGGGCCACGATCACCGAGAAGACGGCGAGCAGCACACCCCAGGCGAAGAACACCGCGCCCGAGCGGTACGGGGTCATGTTCAGCACGAACGGCGTGAAGGCCAGCACGGTGAAGAACGTGTAGTTGTAGAAGAACGCCGAGACCGCCGCCGAGGCGAGGCCGCCGTGCCCGAGCGCCTTGATCGGATCCAGGACCGAGGTCTTGCGGGCCGGCTTCGGCTGCTCCTTCAGGAACGCCGTGATGCACAGGAAGCCGATCGCCATCAGCGTGGCCGTGCCGAAGAACGGGCAGCGCCAGCTGATGTTGCCGAGGACCGCGCCGAGCAGCGGGCCGCAGGCCATGCCGAGGCCGAGCGCGGACTCGTACAGCAGGATCGCCGCCGCGCTGCCGCCGGCCGCCGCGCCCGCGATGACCGCGAGGGCGGTGGACACGAACAGGGCGTTGCCGAGCCCCCAGCCGGCCCGGAACCCGACGAGCTGACCGACCGTGTCCGACGTCCCGGCGAGGCCCGCGAAGACGATCACGAAGGCGAGACCGGCGAGCAGGGTCTTGCGCCCGCCGATACGGCTGGAGACGAAGCCGGTGAGCAGCATCGCGATCGCGGTGATCAGGAAGTACGAGGTGAAGAGCAGGGACACCTGGCCGGGCGTGGCGTCGAGGCCCTGTGCGATGGACGGCAGGATCGGGTCGACCAGGCCGATGCCCATGAAGGCCACGACGGAGGCGCCTGCCGTGGCCCGGACCGCCTTGGGCTGTCGCAGGAGGCTGCCGGCTCCCGCGTCGAAGGCGTCCATGTACGTCTCCCGTCTCTCGAAAGATAGTTGGTGTAAGCACATAGTAAGTTAGATCGGCTAAATAATGTAACATACATCTAATTTTGGCCGGTGGGGGCGATCGCGCCGGGGAGCCCGGACGGGTGATCGTCCTTGACGTGGCGGGGAAGGGGTAGGACCGTGGAGCCCTATGAGGGGCGAACCCAGTTGCCCGAGGTGTGGTGGCCGGGTCAGGGCTCCCGGACTCTTCGCCGACTCGTGGCAGTGCGATGTCCACGGGACGGTGTATCCGCTGCAGCCCGTGATCCCGCCCAGCGTCGAGGCCCTGACCGTCGTGGTGCAGCGCACGCAGGTTCCGCTGTGGATGCCGTGGCCGCTGCCGGTCGGATGGCTGTTCACCGGTGTGGGCTACGCGGGCGACGAGCGCAGTGGCGGACGCGCGACGGCCGTGGCCTGCTCGGGTCCCGGACCGCTCGGCGGCCCCGGTGAGCTGATCCTCGTCGCCGAGGAACTGGGCGTCGGACTCGGCGCGCGGTACGCGGGACTCGACGGCCCGGACCCCGGGCCCTATCTGAACGTGGAGAAGCCGCCCCAGGCGAAGGTCCTGGCCGCCGGTCGTCCCACCCCGCTCTGGCACGTCTCCGGGGCCCCGGACGACCGTGCCGTGTTCGCCGGTGAGGCACTGGGCATGTGGCTGTGGGCCGTGATGTGGCCCGAGCAGTCCGGGCTGCTCATGTACGACGAACTGGTCCTGACGGATCTGCGGGACGCCGGGGCCGAACTGGATCTGGTGCCGTGCGGGGCGCTGTCGCCGCGCCTGCTCAAGCCGTAGCGCCCGCGTGGGGGTCGGGGCGTGGCGCCCGGTGGGGTGGGGGCTTCTGCCGGGTGGCGGCTGCGGGTGTGGGGTGGCTGGTCGCGCAGTTCCTCGCGCCCCTTGGGGCGCTTGTCTCCTCAGGGGGTGCTTGTAGGGAGTGCCTGTAGGGGGCGCTCGGTGGTTGCGGGTGTGACAGGGGGCTTGAAAATACGGCTATTCTTGGGTGTCCCCCTCCGTCCGTCCCGCCTGGAGCAACCGTGCGCATCGATCTGCACTGCCACTCCACGGCCTCCGACGGTACGGACACCCCGGCCGAGCTGGTGCGCGATGCCGCCGCGGCCGGCCTGGACGTCGTCGCCCTGACCGATCACGACACCACGCGCGGGTACGCCGAGGCGACCGCCGCGCTGCCCGAGGGGCTCACGCTGGTCACCGGTGCCGAGCTGTCGTGCCGCATCGACGGCGTCTCCATGCACATGCTGGCCTACCTCTTCGACCCCGAGGAGCCCGCGCTGCTCGCCGAACGTGAGCTGGTGCGCGACGACCGGGTGCCGCGGGCCCAGGGCATGGTCGCCAAGCTGAACGCGCTCGGCGTGCCGGTCACCTGGGAGCAGGTCGAGCGGATCGCCGCCGGCGGCTCCGTCGGGCGGCCGCACGTCGCTTCCGCGCTCGTCGAGCTGGGCGTGGTGCCCACGGTGAGCGACGCCTTCACGGAGGAGTGGCTGGCCGACGGCGGCCGGGCCTACGTGGAGAAGCACGAGAGCGACCCCTTCGAGGCGATTCGGCTGGTCAAGAGCGCGGGCGGTGTGACCGTCTTCGCGCACCCGGCCGCCGCCAAGCGCGGTCGTACGGTCCCGGAGTCCGCGATCGCCGAGATGGCCGCGGCCGGTCTGGACGGCATCGAGGTCGACCACATGGACCACGACACCGACTCCCGGGAGCGCCTGCGCGGCCTCGCGAAGGAGCTGGGCCTGCTGGTCACCGGGTCCTCGGACTACCACGGCAGCCGCAAGAGCGTGGCGCTCGGCGAGTACACGACGGACCCCGAGGTGTACGGGGAGATCATCCGACGGGCGACCGGCGCGTTCCCGGTCCCGGGTGCCGGCGGGGTCTGACCTTCCCCCGTCACCGGCCCGACCCGTCTCCCCCCTCACTCTTCCCCGTCACCCGGCGCAGTCCGCCGTGCCCGTGCGTTCCGCGCTGTGGAACGCACGCCCGCGGCTGCGCTCCGCTCCGCAAGGTTCGCCATCACCATGTTCGACTTCGCCGTCTTCGGCTCCCTCTTCCTGACCCTTTTCGTCATCATGGATCCCCCGGGGATCACCCCGATCTTCCTCGCCCTGACCGCCGGACGACCGGTCAAGGTGCAGAAGCGGATGGCCTTCCAGGCCGTCTGCGTCGCCGGCGGAGTCATCGCCGTCTTCGGTGTCCTGGGCCACCAGATCCTCGACTACCTGCACGTCTCCGTCCCCGCGCTGATGATCGCGGGTGGTCTGCTGCTTCTGCTGATCGCCCTCGACCTGCTCACCGGCAAGACCGACGAGCCGAAGCAGACCAAGGACGTGAACGTCGCCCTCGTACCGCTGGGCATGCCGCTGCTGGCGGGCCCCGGCGCGATCGTGTCCGTGATCCTGGCCGTGCAGAAGGCCGACGGCGTCGCCGTGCAGATATCGGTGTGGTCCGCGATCCTCGCGATCCATGTCGTGCTGTGGCTGGTGATGCGGTACTCGCTGCTGATCATCCGGCTCATCAAGGACGGCGGCGTGGTCCTCGTGACGCGGCTCGCGGGCATGATGCTCTCCGCGATCGCCGTGCAGCAGATCATCAACGGCGTGACCCAGGTGATCAAGGGCGCCTGAGGCCGCCGGACGCTCGGCCCGAGGAGGTCGTCGTACAACGCAGAGCCCCCGTACGGCATCGGTGCCGTACGGGGGCTCTGAAGCTTCTGCGGTACTCCGCGGCTCTTACGAAGCCGTGGTCTCGGCCGGGCGGATCCAGAGGCGCTGCCCGATGGCGGCGGCCTGCTGCACGATCCGGTTGACGGAGGCGGCGTCCACGACGGTGCTGTCCACGGTGGTGCCGTCGACCTCGTCGAGTCGCATGATCTCGAAGCGCATGGCTTCTCCCTTCGTCTGGTCATCCTCCTGAGGAGAACTACTGGTGTGACGTGGTTCAGTCGGTGTCTGACCTAGTCAACGCGCTTCACGTTACAAACATTCCCTACGCTAAATAAATTTTTCGCACGTCTAATTACCGACCGGTACGGATCACTCGTGAGACTCGCCGGGACCGGTTGTGTTCGCAGCGTGACCGCCGGGACAATGGAGACGATGAACGACGACCTGGCGGCCCTGGGCGGCCGCATCGACCACACGAACGAGCTGCTCCAGCGCATGCTCGCCGAAGTGGCGAAGACGCCCTCCACCCACGCGATCTTCGTCGACGCGGGCTACCTGTACGCGGCCGCGGGCCGGCTGGTCGCCGGGACGGAGGACCGCCGCGCCTTCGATCTCGACGCCGAAGGCCTGATCGACGCGCTCATCGACAAGGCCCGCTCGATCTTCGCCGACAGCCGGCTGCTGCGCGTCTACTGGTACGACGGCGCCCGCCGCCGCATCCACACCGCCGAGCAGCAGTCCATCGCCGAGCTTCCCGACGTCAAGGTCCGCCTCGGCAACCTCAACGCCAACAACCAGCAGAAGGGCGTCGACTCCCTCATCCGCACCGACCTGGAGTCCCTGGCCCGCCACCGCGCCATCAGCGACGCGGCCCTGCTCGGCGGCGACGAGGACCTGGTGTCGGCGGTGGAGGCGGCCCAGGGCTACGGCGCCCGCGTCCACCTGTGGGGCATCGAGGCACCCGAGGCGCGCAACCAGGCCGAGCCGCTGCTCTGGGAGGTCGACAGCCAGCGCACCTTCGACCTCGAGTTCATCAAGCCGTACGTCTCCCGGCGCACGGCCGCCGCGTACGAGACCGGCGCCGGGAGCCGGCCCAGCCGCGAGGACGTCCGCTTCGTGGGCGCCCAGATCGCGGCGAAGTGGATGGCCGCCCGGGGCCGCGAGGCCCTGATCGAGCTGCTCCCCGGCCACCCCTACCTGCCCGGCTCCGTCGACCAGGACCTCCTGGTCGAGGCCGAGGGCCTCCTCCAGTACTCCCTGCGCGGCCAGGCCGACCTGCGCCGCGCCCTGCGGGACGGCTTCTGGGGGCACTTGCAGACGCTGTACTGAGCCGCACTGGTCCGTACTGGGCTGTGCTGAGCCGTACTGGGCCGTATCGAGCCGGTGACGGGTGAGCGGTCGTGACTGGCGCTGTGGCCGGTCAGGTCCTGATTGCCTCGGCGTCCCAGAAGTCGGCGAGTGCGCGGGCCGTCGCGGTGGGGCGGTCGGTGTTGGGGGAGTGCCCGGCACCCTCGACGACCGTCCGGCGGGCCTTCAGCCGTACGGCCATCTCGTCCAGGAGCACCAGCGGCCAGGTGTCGTCCAGCACGCCCGACATGACGTGGAATCGCAGCGGTACGGCGGCCAGTTCGCCGACCCGGTCCGGCTCTGCGCACAACTGGCGTCCCGTGGCGATGAGTTGGGCCGGCTTGGTGGACAGCCAGCGGCGCCGCAGATCCTCCCGGTTGTCCAGGCCGCCGTCCAGCTCGGCGGTGGCCGTCTCCTCGGGCGGCTCCATCGCCTGGATCGACTCCCACACCTGCGCCATCGTCATCACGGCGAGCGCGTCCCGCAGCAGTTTCACGCGCTGCTGCTGGGACTCCGAGATCTGCGCCGGCCCGGAGGCCATGAGGGTGAGCGAGCGGAACGGGGTGTGGTCGACGAGCGTGGCCGCGCGGGAGATCTGTCCGCCGAGCGAGTGCCCCAGCAGATGCACCGGCTCCCCGAGCGCCTCCGCCTGGGCCAGCAGATCCCGCGCCAACTCCGCCTGCGCGTAAGCGGATTCGTCCCGTTCCGGCCCGTCCGACTCGTGCTGGCCCCGCCCGTCCACGGCCACGGTCCGGTACCCGCGCTCGGCCAGGGGCACATGCAGCGGGTTGAAGTCCTCCTTGCTGCCCGTGAAACCCGGCACCAGCAACACGACACCCCGGGGCTCGACCCCGCCGGCCGCCGGCGCGTCGACCACGGCGAACTCCCCGCGCGCGGTCCGCAGAGAGTACGCACGGGCACCGGGGGGCGGGACGAAGGTGACAGGCCTGCTCATGGGGAGAGGTTATCGGTCGGTCATCGAGGCGTCGCGGGTGCGGGTGCGGGGGCTTGGGGGCGCGGGCCCGGTTCGCGGGCCCGGCCAGGGGCGGTGGCCCGCTCGTGTGCGAAAACGACGACGGCCCGGCCCCTGTGCGGGGCCGAACCGTCGTTCGGGCGATGCGCGGATCAGGCCTCGGAAGGCTCCGCGGCTGCCGCCGCCTTCCGCGTCCGGCGCGGCTTGGGCGCCGTCTCGGCGGTCTCACCGGCCGCCTCGGCGACGGACGCCGTGGCCTTGCGGGTACGGCGGCGCGGCTTGGTCTCCGGCTCGTCGGTGGCCTGCGCCGGAATCTCCGGAGCGGCAGCCTCGGCGACGGCCTTGCGGGTCCGCCGCGCCTTGGGTGCGGCCACCTCGGCCACCTCGGCTCCGTCGACCGCGTCCACCGTGGCGGCAGCGGTCTTCCGGGTCCGGCGCGGCTTGGCCTCGGCCACGGGGGCCTCGACCGTCTCCGGTGCGGCGGCGGTCTTCTTGCGGGTGCGGCGGGGCTTGGCTTCTGTGGCTTCGGCGGTGTCGACGGCGGCTTCGGCGGCAGCGGCGGCGGTCTTCCGCGTGCGGCGCGGCTTGGCCTCCGCGGTCTCCGTGGCCTCCGTGGCCTCCGCTTCGACCGTCTCCGGCGCGGCGGCGGTCTTCCGCGTGCGGCGGGGCTTGGCCTCCGCGGTCTCCACGGCCTCCGTGGCCTCCGCTTCGACCGTCTCCGGTGCGGCGGCGGCCTTCTTGCGGGTGCGGCGGGGCTTGGCTTCCGTGGCTTCGGCCGTGTCGACGGCGGCCTCGGCGGCAGCGGCGGCGGTCTTCCGCGTGCGGCGCGGCTTGGTCGCCGGGGCGGCTTCCTCCGTGGCCTCGGGCGCCGCGACGACCGTCTCGGCGGCCGGCTCGGCGGACTCGGCCGTCTTGCGGGTGCGGCGGCGGGGCTTGGCCTCGGTTGCCTCGGCGGTGTCGACGGCGGTCTCGGCGGCAGCGGCGGCGGTCTTGCGCGTCCGGCGCCTGGGCGCCGCCGTCTCGACGGTCGCCTCGGCCTCGGACGTGACGGCCGGCGCAGGCGCGGCCTCGGTCACCTCGGTCGCCGGTGCCTCGGCCACGGGAGCCTCGGCCGCCTCGGCCGTCTTGCGGGTGCGGCGACGGCGCGGCTTCTCCGCGGCGTCGTCCAGGACTGCCGGACCCTCCGCGGTGTCGACGGCGGCCTCAGGGGCCGTGGTCGTCGCGGTGGCCGTGACGACCACGGCCGCCTCTCCCGACACTCCGGCGCGCGTACGGCGACGGCGGCGCGGGGTGCGGGCCGACTGGGGCTCCTCCGCGGCGACCGGCTCGGTGGCGGCCGGTGCCGGGGTGGTCGCTACCGGGGTGTTCGCGGCCGGGGAGTCGGCCAGCGGAGTACCGCCGCGGGTGCGGCGACGGCGGCGCGGCGTACGGGGCGCACGCTCGGTCGTCTCGGACTCGGCGCGGCCATCACGACCGTCACGGCCACCTCGGCCACCACGGTCCCGGTCGTTGCGGTCGCCACGGCCGCCCCGACCACGCGCACCGCGCCCGCCGGTCTCGCCCAGGTCCTCCAGCTCCTCGGCGTCCAGACCCGCACGGGTGCGCTCCGAGCGCGGCAGGGTGCCCTTGGTGCCCGCGGGGATACCGAGGTCGGAGAACAGGTGCGGGGACGAGGAGTACGTCTCCACCGGGTCGTTGAAGTCCAGCTCCAGCGCCTTGTTGATCAGCTGCCAGCGCGGGATGTCGTCCCAGTCGACGAACGTGATCGCCGTACCCTTGGCGCCCGCGCGACCGGTGCGGCCGACGCGGTGCAGGTACGTCTTCTCGTCCTCGGGGGACTGGTAGTTGATGACGTGCGTGACGCCCTCGACGTCGATGCCGCGCGCGGCGACGTCGGTGCAGACCAGGACGTCGACCTTGCCGTTGCGGAAGGCGCGCAGCGCCTGCTCACGGGCGCCCTGGCCGAGGTCGCCGTGGACCGCGCCGGAGGCGAACCCGCGGCGCTGGAGCTGCTCGGCGATGTCGGCGGCGGTGCGCTTGGTGCGGCAGAAGATCATCGCCAGTCCGCGGCCATTGGCCTGCAGGATGCGGGCGACCATCTCCGGCTTGTCCATGTTGTGCGCGCGGTAGACGAACTGCTTGATGTTCGCGACCGTCGCGCCCTCGTCGTCCGGCGCGGTGGCGCGGATGTGCGTGGGCCGGGACATGTAGCGGCGCGCGAGGCCGATGACCGCGCCCGGCATGGTGGCCGAGAACAGCATGGTCTGGCGCTTGGCCGGCAGCATGTCGATGATCTTCTCGACGTCGGGCAGGAAGCCCAGGTCGAGCATCTCGTCGGCCTCGTCGAGGACGAGCGACTTGATGTGCTTGAGGTTCAGCTTCTTCTGGCCCGCGAGGTCGAGCAGCCGGCCCGGGGTGCCGACGACGACGTCGACGCCCTTCTTCAGGGCCTCGACCTGGGGCTCGTAGGCCCGGCCGCCGTAGATCGCCAGCACGCGCACGTTACGGACCTTGCCGGCCGTCAGCAGGTCGTTGGTGACCTGCGTGCACAGCTCGCGCGTGGGGACGACGACGAGCGCCTGCGGCGCGTCGGTGAGGTCGTCGGGGGTGGCGCGTCCGGCCTCGACGTCGGCGGGGACGGTGACGCGCTCCAGGAGCGGGAGACCGAAGCCCAGCGTCTTGCCGGTGCCGGTCTTGGCCTGGCCGATGACGTCCGTGCCCGAGAGGGCCACGGGGAGCGTCATCTCCTGGATGGGGAAGGGGTTGATGATGCCGACGGCTTCCAGGGCCTCGGCGGTCTCGGGAAGGATTCCGAGTTCACGAAACGTCGTAGTCAGGGTCATGCCTCTTCTGTGTGCGCGGTGCGAGGCGAGCGCGGGGAGTCATGTCTGACCGTGCCAGGGACGTCGGCTGCCGTACGGGCGAACCACAGGGGCAAGCCGTATGACACGGGAACCTCTGCCGACGCTCTAGCGCTCGAACCGCTGAGGGGTCCCTCCGGTCGTCGTACGTACAGTGCAGTTACTACAGTGCAGTACGGCCACGGAGGGCTGTCGGGTCGGAGCCGATCGGGCCACCGACCGGGCATCCTCATGCGTGCGCCCTGTCGCGGGACGTCGAACACCGTCGACGCACTCTGGCAGGCGCATTACCACCATACCCCGGATTCGCGCACATGCGATGGCCGATTTGGTCACGTAGTCGTCGTCACAGTGCCCGGAGGTGCCCGGAGGTGACCGTCCGAGGGGTGCGGAGCGGGCTATTGTGCGCCTCATGACTAGCTCTGACAAGGCTGAGAACGGGTCCGCCACCCCCGCCGGACCCACCGGTGTCGCCGCCCAGAACTGGGCGCAGGCCGCCGCGGACCCGCACTACCGTGCCGCGGTCGTGGACCTGCTCGGCGCGCTCGCGTACGGCGAACTGGCCGCGTTCGAGCGGCTCGCGGAGGACGCCAAGCTGGCGCCGACCCTCGCGGACAAGGCGGAGCTGGCGAAGATGGCCTCGGCCGAGTTCCACCACTTCGAGCGGCTGCGGGACCGGCTCACCGAGATCGGTCAGGAGCCGACCGCCGCGATGGAGCCGTTCGTCGCCGCGCTGGACGGCTTCCACCGGCAGACGGCGCCCTCGGACTGGCTGGAGGGCCTGGTCAAGGCGTACGTCGGAGACTCGATCGCGAGCGACTTCTACCGGGAGGTCGCGGCCCGCCTCGACGCCGACACACGTGAACTCGTCCTCGCCGTGCTGGACGACACCGGGCACGCGGAGTTCGCGGTGGAGAAGGTGCGCGCGGCCATCGACGCCGACCCGCGCGTGGGCGGTCGGCTGGCGCTGTGGGCGCGACGGCTGATGGGCGAGGCGCTCTCGCAGTCGCAGCGGGTCGTCGCCGACCGGGACGCGCTGTCGACGATGCTGGTGGGAGGGGTCGCCGACGGGTTCGACCTCGCCGAGGTCGGCAGGATGTTCTCGCGGATCACGGAGGCGCACACGAAGCGGATGGCGGCGCTGGGCTTGGCGGCGTAGCGCTCTGTGGGGGTGGGTTTCGGTCGGTTGCGCGGCTGCTGGTGTGGGGTGGTTGGTCGCGCAGTTCCCCGCGCCCCTTTCGGGGCGTTCCGCCTTGGCTTGGTCGGAGGGCTTGGGTTTTTGAGGCGTGGCGCTCTGTGGGGGTGGGTTCGGCGGTTGCGCGGCTGCTGGTGTGGGGTGGTTGGTCGCGCAGTTCCCCGCGCCCCTGGGGAGTTTCCCTGAGCCTTGCCGGAAGCGTAGGGGGCTACGCCGTCGCTGATCGGCGGCGTAGGGGGGTGGTCGGGCGCAGGAGGAGGGAAAGGGAGGCCGCGGAGACGATCGCGGCGCCCAGCAGGGTCAGCAGGATGCTGGCGGAGCCCAGCGCGGTGTGGGTGACGAAGTCACCGAAGAGGGCGCCGGCGATGCCCGTCGAGAGGACCAGGGGACGGGCGGGCAGCCGGTGCGAGAGCCGGCGGGTCGCCGCCCAGGCGAGGACCAGACCGAGCACAGCGGATCCGAGCGTCTCCAGCATCATGTCGGGGTTCCCTCCCACGGCGGCCTGTGCATCACGGTCGTAGGCCGTCATACCCGTGACCTGCGGATTGCAATCCTCCGCTGTGGATGAGGTGTGGACAATCTGTGCACACGGAAGGGCCCGGCGGGACTGTGCCGCCGGGCCCTTCCGCGCTGCCTGCCGCGGTCCTACAGCGTGCCGAAGCCCACCTTGCGGACGGTCGGCTCGCCGATCTCCACGTACGCCAGACGGTCCGCCGGGATCAGCACCTTGCGGCCCTTCTCGTCCTCGAGGCTCAGCAGCCGCGACTTTCCGGCCAGCGCCTCGGCCACCAGGCGCTCGACCTCCTCGACGCTCTGACCGCTCTCCAGAACGATCTCGCGGGGCGCGTGCTGCACGCCGATCTTGACCTCCACGGCTATGTCCCTCCGACGGTCAGTGATGTGCGCGATCTTCCGCGCCGTACGCAGCACACATTAGCCCGGTGAGGGGACGTACACGCTGTGGGCCGGAACGCCAACAGCGAACAGGCTCCGGGAACAAACGAACAGCCTCCCGGAACGAACGGCTGTCAGTGGTTGTCGATGCCGTGCAACGGGAAGCCGGCGATGCCCCGCCAGGCCAGTGAGGTCAGCAGCTGCACCGCCTGATCGCGCGACACGGCGCGGTCGCTGTGCAGCCAGGAACGGGCCACCACCTGGGCGAGGCCGCCGAGGCCGGAGGCGAGCAGCATCGACTCCGCGCGCGGCAGGCCGGTGTCCTCCGAGATGACCTCGCAGATCGCCTCGGCGCATTCGTTCGTCACCTTGTCGACGCGCTCGCGCACCGCGGGCTCGTTCGTCAGGTCCGACTCGAAGACCAGGCGGAAGGCGCCGCCGTCGTCCTCGACGTACGCGAAATAGGCGTCCATGGTCGCCCGCACGCGCTGCTTGTTGTCCGTCGTCGACGCCAGTGCGCCGCGCACGGCCTGGATCAGCGCCTCGCAGTGCTGGTCCAGCAGGGCCAGGTAGAGATCGAGCTTGCCCGGAAAGTGCTGGTAGAGCACCGGCTTGCTGACGCCGGCCCGTTCGGCGATGTCGTCCATCGCGGCCGCGTGATAGCCCTGTGCGACGAAGACCTCCTGGGCAGCGCCCAGCAACTGGTTCCGTCGGGCTCGGCGCGGCAGGCGCGTGCCACGCGGGCGTGCTGCCTCAGTTTGCTCGATGGCTGTCACGCCGCCTCCCAAAGTCGTCCACATGCGGGTGTAGGCCGCGCGGCCATCGTACTTTTCGGTAACCGTGGTGTGCGCGGTGCGAGCGCAGAATTTCACGTACCGGACGGCGGCGAAAGCCGTGCACCCGGCCCGACGCCGTGCGCGAGGGGGCGCGGAGGTCTGCGAGGTCAGCGGTAGTCCTCCTCGTCGAGCGTGACGACGCGCGCCTGCTCGACCAGATCGGCGACGTTCCCGCGGGCCGGATCCAGGCCCGTCATGGGGTCGTCGCGCTCGGGTGTGACGGCTGCTCGCTGCTCGACCGAGTCGCCCTCCGGGGCCTCTACGTCGATCACCGGGATGTCGGCCGCGAGGTCCTCGATCGCATCGGGCTCGATGGGGTCATAGGCCATGGTGGGCTCCCTTCCCACGAATCCCACGAACGTCCCTGGATGCGGCAAGGAGCCACACACGCGGGCGCCCTGCCTACGAGCCTAGGAGACAGCCGATCCGGACGCCATGGCATCGGCGCATCCGTTCGTCGGGAGCATCGAGGTTCGTCGGGGGAGGATCGAGGATCGCAGTCGCGGCGGACATTCTGTGACGGCGAGCGCGGCGGACATTCTGTGACAGCGAACACATGAGACGGTGTGTGATCGTCTCGTAACATTGCCGCATGTCTTCGACCGAGTCGCCGTCCGTGCCGGCCTCCAGTGTGCTCCGGCGGGTGGCGCCCGTCAGGGTCGGCGAGGGTGAGCGGCTGAGGTCGGTGCGGTTGCCGGGGGTCACGCTGTCGATCCGTTCCCGGCCGTCCGCGCGCGAGGGACTTCCCGCCGCGCTGTACGTCCACGGGCTGGGCGGTTCCTCACAGAACTGGTCCGCGCTGATGGCCCAGCTGGAGGAGGTCGTCGACGGCGAGGCGGTCGATCTGCCGGGCTTCGGCGACTCCCCGCCCCCGGACGACGGTGACTACTCCGTCACCGGGCACGCGCGCGCGGTCATCCGCCATCTCGACGCCGCCGGCCGCGGCCCGGTCCACCTCTTCGGCAACTCCCTCGGCGGCGCCGTCGTCACGCGCGTGGCCGCCGTACGCCCCGATCTCGTCCGCACCCTCACGCTGATCTCGCCCGCGCTTCCGGAGCTGCGGATCCAGCGGACCGCGGCGCCCACGGCCCTGCTGGGCCTGCCCGGCGTGGCCACCCTGTTCGGCCGGCTCACCCGGGAGTGGACGGCCGAGCAGCGGGTGCGCGGCGTCCTGGGGCTCTGCTACGGCGACCCCGGGCAGGTCACGCCCGAGGCGTTCGGGTACGCCGTGGAGGAGCTGGAGCGGCGGCTGCAGCTGCCGTACTTCTGGGACGCGATGGCACGCTCCGCGCGCGGGATCGTCAACGCCTACACCCTCGGCGGCCAGCACGGGCTGTGGCGCCAGGCCGAGCGGGTGCTCGCGCCGACCCTGCTCGTCTACGGCGGCCGGGACCAGCTCGTCGGCTACCGCATGGCCCGGAAAGCGGCCCGTTCCTTCCGCGACTCCCGTCTGCTGTCCCTGCCCGAGGCCGGGCACGTGGCGATGATGGAGTACCCGGAGGTCGTCGGCGGGGCGTTCCGTGAACTCCTCGCGGACAGCGGTAAGTTGGCGGGGATGGACACCAACGCGACTGCATCGCACGCCGGTTCGGACACGGCCGCCGGGGACGACGTCCCCGTCGCGGGCGCGGGGAGCTGAGCGCGCGGTGGGACGTCACAGCCGCCGCGGACCGGCGCCCAAGGACGAGAACGCCGGCATAGGCGCCACCGGCGCCGCCGCCCGGCAAGGCGCGGTCGCCGGCGCGGCTTCCCCGGCTCCCGGTGACACCCGGGGGCCCGGCATGCCCGGACAACGGCAGGCACCCATGGGCGCGGGCCCCGGCGGCGCGGCTCCCGGCGGTGCGGCGCAGCGGCCCGGACAGGCCGTCCCGGCCGCGCAGGGCATGGCGGCCGCGCAGGGCATGGAGGGAACCCCCGCACACGGGGTCCCCCGACTTCCGGACGGTACGCCGGCTCGGGGTGTGCCTCGGCTTCCGGACGGTACGCCCGCGCACGGTATGGCCCGGCTTGCCGATGGCACGCCCGCTCGTGGTGTGCCTCGGTTGCCCGACGGCACCCCCGCGCACGGTACTGCGCGGCTTCCCGACGGCACGCCCGCTCGTGGTGTGCCTCGGCTTCCCGATGGCACGCCCGCTCGTGGTGTGCCACGGGTTCCGGACGGTGCTCGTGGGGGGCATCCCGAGCAGCGTGAAGGCGGCGGTGGCTGGGGCGAGTTCGCGGGGCGGGGTGCCGGTGGTGCCGGGGCTGTCGCGGGGGTGCGGCAGGGGCCGGGCGGGTCCGGGGCGGCGACGGCGTTGCCGCGGCAGCGCAAGGGCGGGCCCGGGGGATCCGGGGCCGGTCCCCGGCAGGACTACCTCGACGCGTTCGACGAGGACGCCGACGTCTTCGCGCCCCGGCGCGGAACCGGTGCCGTCGGTCCGGTCGGGTCCGTCGACACGGAGGAGCCGCTCGGCGGCGGTGCCGAACCGGCCGCCCCGGGCGCCGGTGACGACGGAGGCGGCGAGGGTGACGGGGGTGACGGGCACGACGCGTCCGGGATCCGGGTGCCCGCGCAGCGCGGTGGCGGCAAGGGGCGGGCGTTCACGGGGATCGCGGCGGCCGCGGTGACCACGGTGCTCGCGGTGGTCGTCGCGGGGCACGTCGCGCACGACCGAGTCGGCGACGACACGCGGTCGCAGTCGGCCACGGACGACCAGGCTCACGGCGCCCTGACCCACGGGCAGCCGACCCCGTCCGCCGCGCCGAGCGTCGTCCCGCTGACGTACGAGCAGAAGATGGACACGAAGTACCCGCTCGGCGCGACGCTGCACGCCTCGGGGAAGTTCGCCGCCGTACCGGGCTTCGACAAGGCGCCCGGCGCGGGCCGGAAGTACACCTACCGTGTCGACGTCGAGCAGGGCCTCGGCCTGGACGGCGCGCTGTTCGCCGAGGCCGTGCAGAAGACGCTCAACGACCCCCGCAGCTGGGCCCACGGCGGCGCCCGCACCTTCGAGCGCGTCGACAGCGCCAGGCCCGACTTCGTGATCACACTCGCCAGCCCCGGCACCACCGCCGAGTGGTGTGCCAAGTCGGGCCTGGACACCACGCAGGACAACGTCTCCTGCGACTCGGCGTCCACCGAGCGCGTGATGATCAACGCCTACCGCTGGGCCCAGGGCAGCAAGACATACGGGGACAAAATTCACGCATACCGGCAGATGCTCATCAATCACGAGGTGGGTCACCGTCTCGGTCACGGCCATGTGTCGTGCCAGAGGGACGGCGAACTCGCGCCGGTCATGCAGCAGCAGACCAAGTTCCTCGACCACGACGGAATCCACTGCCTGCCCAACCCCTGGCCCTATCCCACGAGTTGACCGGTGCCGCTCACGTCACATTGACATGAGTCGCATGTTCGTTCATATTTCTGCCCATGTGGTCCAGTCCAGTCGTCACTCCTCGCGCCGCCATCGAGCTGGTGCTGATCGGCGTGACCGCACTGTGCGTGGCCGACATTCACTGTTGCTGACGCCGCCTTCCTGGCGTTCGCGTCGCGACTCTTTCTCATTTCCGCGTCCGTGGCCCTGCCGTGCTCTTCCCGGCGACCTGGCCATGTGACGACCCGATGACCCGATGACCCGGCGCCAGGGCTGACGTCTGCCTCCAGATGTCTCACTCCTTGTCTCCATGTCTCACCCTTCGAGAATTTCTCGATCGGCTCCCCGAGAGGTCGTCATTCCCATGCGTCAAACGTCCGTCACAGCGCGCCGTCTGGCCGCGGCATCCGTCAGCCTGGTCGTGGCAGCGGGCGTCGCCGCCTGCGGCCCGAAGGACGGCGATGCCCAGGGCTCCGGTGGCGACTCCGCGCCGCACAAGGGCGGCACGCTCACCGTCCTGAACGCCAACCCGCAGCAGGACTTCGACCCCGCCCGCCTCTACACCTCCGGCGGCGGAAACGTCCCCTCGCTCGTCTTCCGCACCCTCACCACGCGCAACCGCGAGAACGGCGCGGCCGGCGCCAAGGTCGTCCCGGACCTCGCGACCGACACCGGACGCCCCAACAAGGACGCGACCGTGTGGACGTACACCCTGAAGAAGGGCCTCACGTACGAGGACGGCACCCCGATCACCTCGGCCGACATCAAGTACGGCATCGAGCGCTCCTTCGCCCCCGAACTCTCCGGCGGCGCGCCCTACCTGCGGGACTGGCTGGTCGGCGCGGCCGACTACCAGGGCCCCTACAAGGACAAGAAGGGCCTGACGGCGATCGAGACGCCGGACGAGCGGACCATCGTCTTCCACCTGGACAAGCCTGAGGGCGAGTTCCCCTTCCTGGCCACGCAGACGCAGTTCACCCCGGTCCCGAAGAGCAAGGACACGGGCACGAAGTACGAGGAGCACCCGGTCTCGTCCGGCCCCTACAAGGTCGTCAGCAACGAGAACGACGGCGAGCACCTCGTCCTCAAGCGCAACACCTACTGGTCCACGGACGTCGACGCCGAGCGCAAGGCGTACCCGGACACCATCGACGTACGCTCCGGGCTCGACTCGTCCGTGATCAACCAGCGGCTGTCCACCTCCCAGGGCGCCGACGCGGCCGCCGTCACCACGGACACCAACCTCGGCCCGGCCGAACTCGCCAAGGTCACCGGCGACAAGAACCTCGCCGCGCGCGTGGGCACCGGCCACTTCGGCTACACCAACTACATCGCCTTCAACCCGAAGGTGAAGCCGTTCGACGACCCGAAGGTGCGCCAGGCGATCTCGTACGCCGTCGACCGGTCCTCCGTCGTCAACGCGGCCGGCGGTTCGGCGCTCGCCGAGCCCGCCACCACCTTCCTGCCCGACCAGAAGTCCTTCGGCTACACGCCCTACGACCTCTTCCCGGCGGGCAAGGCCGGCAACGCGGCCAAGGCGAAGGAACTGCTGAAGGAGGCGGGCTACCGGAACGGGCTCACCGTCACCCTCACCCACTCCAACAGCAAGGACTTCGAGACCAGCCCGGAGATCGCCACCGCCCTCCAGGACGCCCTCAAGAAGGCCGGCATCACGGTCAAGTTGCAGGGCCTGGAGGAGAACGACTACTCGGACAAGATCCAGACCGTGGGCACCGAGCCCGGCTTCTTCCTCGCCCACTGGGGTGCCGACTGGCCCTCCGGCGGACCCTTCCTCGCCCCGATCTTCGACGGCCGGCAGATCGTCAAGGACGGCGCGAACTTCAACACGGGCCAGCTCGACGACACGTCGGTCAACGACGAGATCGACGCGATCAACAAGGTGACCGACCTCGACGCCGCCGCCGCGCGGTGGGGTGCGCTGGACAAGAAGATCGGCGAACAGGCCCTCGTCGTGCCGCTGTTCCACCCGGTCTACAAGCGCCTGTACGGCAAGGACGTCCGCAACGTCGTCATCAGCGACTGGACCGGCGTGCTGGACATCTCCCAGGTCGCGGTGAAGTGACCCCGTGAGCGAGGCACTTGTCGCCGTCGAGGCCGCCGGGACGGACACGTCCGCCCCGGCGGCCTCGGGGGCCCGTCAGTTCTGGCGGCGGCTGCGGACGCAGCGCGCCGCCCTGGTCGCCGCCGTCGTCGTCGCCGTGCTCGTCCTGGTGGCGCTCGCCGCCCCGCTGCTCACCGCGATCGAGGGCCAGGACCCGACCACCTACCACCCCTCCCTGATCGACTCCGCGCGCGGTGGCGTGCCCATCGGGCCCTTCGGCGGCGCCGGCGCCGACCACTGGCTGGGCGTCGAACCGCAGACCGGCCGCGACCTGTTCGCACGGCTGGTGTACGGCGCGAGGGTGTCGCTGGGCGTGGCCCTCGCGGCCACCCTGATCCAGGTCGCCATCGGTGTCGTGGTCGGCGTGGCCTCCGCCCTCGGCAACCGATGGGTCGATCAACTGCTCAGCCGCGTCACGGACATCATCGTCGCGCTGCCCCTGATGATCATGTCGTTGGCGCTGCTCGCGATCGTCCCGGCGAGCTTCCCGCGGCCCGTCCTGGTCACGCTGGTCATCGGCCTGATCGCCTGGGGCAACATCGCGAAGATCGTGCGCGTGCAGACCCTCACCCTCAAGGGCCTCGACCACGTCTTTGCCGCGCGGCTCAGCGGCTGGGGCTCCTGGCACATCGCCCGCCGCGAACTGCTGCCCGGTCTCGCCGCACCCGTCATCACCTACGCCGCGCTGCTCGTGCCCACGAACATCTCCGCCGAGGCGGCCCTGTCCTTCCTCGGCGTCGGCGTGAAGCCGCCGACGCCCTCCTGGGGACAGATGCTCACCGCCGCGAACATCTGGTACCAGGCGGCACCCCAGTACCTGCTGCTGCCGGCCGGCGCCCTGTTCGTCACCGTCCTCGCCCTCACCGCCCTCGGCGACGGCGTACGCACCGCCCTCGACCCCCGGGCCGCCTCGCGCCTGCGCATCGGCACGGGCCGCGGGAGCGAGAGCGACAGCGATACAGCCGCCGAGGACGACACCGGCAACGAGGGCGACACAGGCAAGGAGAAGACCTCATGAGCGGCTTCGGCGGATTCCTGCTGCGCCGTGCCCTCGGCGCGGTGATCACCCTGCTCGCCGTCTCGGTGCTCGTCTACGTCGTCTTCTACGCCACCCCCGGCAACGTCGCCCAGATCACCTGCGGTCCGCGCTGCTCCCCGGAACAGGTGCACCAGGTCGCCGCGCAGCTGAAGCTCGGCGACCCGCTCTACCTGCGCTACTGGCACTTCCTTGAGGGCCTCTTCGCCGGCCAGGACTACTCGACGGGCACCGCGGTGCAGCACTGCACGGCGCCCTGCCTCGGGCTGTCGTACCAGAGCGACCAGCAGGTCCTGGACATCATCCTGACCAAGCTGCCGGTCAGCCTGTCGCTCGTCGTCGGCGCGATGGTGCTCTGGCTCGTCCTCGGCGTCGGCACCGGCGTGCTGTCCGCGTGGCGGCGAGGTCGCCTCTCCGAACGCGTGCTGACCGTCCTCACCCTCGCCGGCTGGGCCACGCCCGTCTTCGTCCTGGGTCTGGTCCTGATGATCGTCGTCTGCGGCCAGCTCCAGCTGCTGCCTTTCCCGGAGTACGTGGACTTCGCCGACGACCCCGAACAGTGGGCGTGGAACCTGCTGCTGCCCTGGCTGTCGCTCGCCCTGATCGAGGCGGCGGCGTTCGCCCGGCTCACCCGCGCGGCGATGCTGGAGACGCTCGCCGAGGACCACATCCGCACCTTCCGCGCGTACGGCGTCTCCGAGCGTGCGATCGTCGGCCGGCACGCCCTGCGCGGCGCGCTCGCGCCCGTCATCGCGCTGAACGCCAACAACGTCGGCTCGGCCATCGGCGGCGCGGTCCTCACCGAGACCCTGTTCGGCCTGCCGGGCATCGGCCAGGAACTGGTGCACGCGGTGAAGGTCGTCGACCTTCCCGTGGTCGTCGGCATGGTCCTGGTCGTCGGCTTCTTCGTGGTCATCGCCAACGCCGTCGCGGACGTCCTGTACGCGGTGGCCGACCGACGGGTGGTACTCGCATGAGCCTGGTGGACGTCACCGACCTCACCGTCGCGTTCGGTCCCGTGCGGGCCGTGGACGGACTCTCCTTCAGCCTGGAGAAGGGGGCCGCGCTGGCCCTCGTCGGCGAGTCCGGCTCCGGCAAGTCCACGGTCGCGGGCGCCCTGCTGGGCCTGCACCGGGGCACCGGAGCCCGGGTCGGCGGCGCCGTCCGGGTCGCCGGCACCGACGTGCGGCAGGCCTCGGACGAGGAACTGCGGCGGCTGCGCGGGGCCAAGGCCGCCATGGTGTTCCAGGACCCGCTGTCCTCGCTCGACCCGTACTACGCGATCGGCGACCAGATCGCCGAGGTGTACCGCGTCCACACGCGCGCGTCACGGCGAGCGGCACGCGCGCGTGCCGTCGAAGTCCTGGACCGGGTGGGCATTCCGGACGCCGTACGGCGGTCCCGTTCCCGCCCGCACGAGTTCAGCGGCGGCATGCGTCAGCGCGCCCTCATCGCCATGGCCCTCGCCTGCGAGCCCGAGCTGCTGATCGCCGACGAGCCCACCACCGCCCTCGACGTGACCGTGCAGGCCCAGATCCTCGATCTGCTGCACACGCTGCGCGAGGAGACCGGCATGGGCCTGCTGCTCGTCACGCACGACGTCGGCGTCGCCGCCGAGAGCGTCGACGACGTGCTGGTCATGCGGTACGGCCGGGCCGTCGAACACGGCCCGGTGGCCGATGTCCTCGGGGCGCCCGAGCAGACGTACACCCGCGAACTCCTCGGCGCCGTCCCGCGCGTGGACACCCCGCGCGCCGCGTCCGCGGAGAAGTCCGCGGAGTCCGACGAGCCGGAAGGGTCGGTAGAAGCGTCCGGCGACGTCGTGCTGGAGGCGACCGGTCTGCGGCGCGTGTTCGGGCGCGGCCGGCGGGCCTTCACGGCCGTGGACGACGTCTCGCTGACCCTCCGCCGGGGCGAGACCCTGGGGATCGTGGGGGAGAGCGGCAGCGGCAAGACGACACTCGGCCGCATGCTCGTGGGACTGCTGGAACCGACCGCCGGCGCGATCCGCCACGACGGACGCCCGCACACCGGGGTGGACCCGGCCGTCCAGATGGTCTTCCAGGACCCCGTCTCCTCCCTCAACCCCCGCCGCAGCGTGGGCGAGTCCATCGCCGACCCGCTGCGCGCGCGGGGGGAGCGGGGGGAGAGTGCCGAGCGGCGCATCCGGGGGCGCGTGACGGAACTGCTGGAACGCGTGGGCCTCGACGCGGCGCACTACGACCGCTACCCGCACGAGTTCAGCGGCGGACAGCGCCAGCGCGTGGGCATCGCACGGGCACTCGCCGCCGACCCGCGGGTCATCGTCTGCGACGAGCCGGTCTCCGCGCTCGACGTCACGACCCAGGCCCAGGTCGTCACCCTGCTCGGCGAGTTGCAGCGCGAACTCGGTCTCGCGCTCGTGTTCGTCGCGCACGACCTCGCCGTGGTCCGCCAGGTCAGCGACCGGGTCGCGGTCATGCGCGGCGGACGGATCGTCGAGTCCGGGCCCGCCGACGAGGTGTACGACGCCCCGCGCGATCCGTACACCCGGCAGCTCCTGGCCGCCGTACCCGCCCTGGATCCGCGGCTGGCGGCCCGCCGGCGCGAGGCCCGGCGCGAGGCCCGGCGCGAGCCCGCCGCAGCCGCGGTGTGATCGCGCCGCGCGGTCCGTGCCGCCGCGCGGTCCGTGCGGCCGTGCGGCCGATCCCGTGCGGAGGCGTAACGTTTCGCGTACGCACGATCACTGTGTGATCTCTTAGCGCGGTCGAACGCGACCCGCACGCGAAAGTTACGACCGTTCACCCCTTTTGGTGGCGCGATGGACAACCGTCCATCGCGCCACCGCCTTGTCCGCATACGTTCGTCCCGCTGTGAGCCGCCGGGACGGACGGCGGCTCCTCCTCACGGGAGATCGGGGGTGTACACGTGCGCATCGGATTGCTGACAGAGGGTGGCTATCCGTATGTGAGCGGTGACGCCGGACTCTGGTGCGACCGGCTTGTGCGCGGGCTCGGACGGCACGAGTTCGACGTCTACGCGCTCAGCCGCAGCCGGCAGCAGGAGGACAGCGGCTGGGTTCCACTCCCGCCGCAGGTCGGCCGCGTGCGTACGGCTCCGCTGTGGACGGCCGGGGACGACCGTGCGCCCCACGGACGGCGTGCCCGCCGGCGCTTCGCCGAGTGCTACGGCGAACTGCTCGCGGCGGTGTGCGCGGGCACGGGGCCGGGAGCGGCAGGGTCGGCTGGGGCGGGGACGACAGGGCCGGCGGGGTCGGCAGGGGCGGGCCTGGCGGCCGGTGCCGGACCGGACGGCGGCGCCTCCTCCGACGGGTCCCAGGCCTCCGCCGACGACCTGGCGGACCGTTTCGGCAGCGCGCTGTACGACCTCGCCGAACTCGCCCGCGACGAGGGCGGACTGGTCGGGGCGCTCCGCTCGGACGCCGCCGCGCGCGCCCTGGAACGCGCCTGCCGCGCCCCCGGCGCGCCGCGCACGGCGCGCGAGGCGCGCGTCCCCGACCTGCTGACCGTCACCGCCCAACTGGAACGCGCCCTGCGCCCCGTCTCCCTGGACTGGTACGGCGACGAGGGCCTCGGCGCGGCCGACCTCTGCCACGCCACCGCCGGCGGCCCGGCGGCCCTGCCCGGACTGCTCGCCCGGCACTTCTCCGGCGTGCCCCTGCTGGTCACCGAGTACGGCGTGCAACTGCGCTCGCACTACCTGGCCCTCGGCCCCGACGCGGCCGCCCCCGCCGTCCGCGCGCTGCTCGCCGCGTTCCACGGCCGGCTGGCCGCCGAGATCTACCGCAGGGCCGAGATCCTCACCCCGGGCAACGCGCACGCCCGCCGCTGGCAGGAGCACTGCGGCGCCGACCGCGCCCGGATCCGCACGGTCCACCCCGGCATGGACGCCTCCCGCTTCACCGAGGTCGGCGAGTCCCCGGACCGTGCCGACCCGGACACGCTCGTCTGGGTGGGGCGCGTCGAACCCGCGAAGGACCTGGTGTCGCTCCTGCACGCGTTCGCCGAGATCCGCAAGGAGGAGACCAAGGCCCGGCTGCGGATCGTCGGCGTGCCCGTGGACGCGGAGGGCGAGGCCTACCTGGGGCACTGCCGGGCGCTCGCCGCCCAGCTCTTCCCGGACGAGGCGGAGGGCGTGCACGCGGTCGGCGACAACCCCGTCTCCTTCGAGGAGATCGGCTGCCCCGAGGCCCCGACCCTGCCCGACGCGTACGCCGCCGGCGCGGTCGTCGTCCTCTCCAGCGTCGTCGAGGGCTTCCCGGTCAGCCTGGTCGAGGCCATGTTCTGCGGCCGTGCGACCGTCTCCACGGACGTCGGCGCGGTGGTCGAGGTCATCGGCGGCACGGGGCTCGTCGTACCGCCGCGCAATCCGCGGGCGCTCGCCGAGGCGTGCGTGGCGCTGCTGCGCGATCCCGCGCGCCGTGAGCGGCTCGGGGCCGCGGCGCGCGCCCGCGCGCTCGAACTGTTCACCGTCGAGCAGAACATCGAGGCATTTCACGGCATTTACCTGGAGATCGTCTCGCACTGCCCGGTGCGCCGCGTCGTCCTCGACGCGGAGGGCGAGCCCCTGCCCTTCGCCACCCCCGCCGAGGCCCACGTCCCCGGCCGCTGGACCGGCCCCACGGCACGCGTCCTGACCCGCGGCGCGCCCGGCTGGGCCGCCGGCAGCCCGGTCCGCGCGAAACCGCTGGCCGCTTCGGAGGGCGCGCTGTGAACGGGGACGCGATGGACGGGGACGCGGTGGACGGGGACGCGATGGACGGGGACGCGGTGGACGGCCCGGGTGAACTCCCGTGTGAACTCCCGTCGAAGAACGGTTCCTTCGCGGCGGGCGAACGGGACCTTCCCGGGATGCCGAGCGCGGCGGAGGCGTGGGACGCGCAGTCGGGGGAGTGGCTGGAGGTGGCTTCGGCGGGGGCGTCCTGGGGTCCGGATCCCGTGGCGTCGACGCGGTCCGAGACCGACTCCGACGGTGGCAGAGGCCGTAGCGCTGAACGTCGTCATGCCGAACGTCGTCATCATGCCGAACGTCGTCCCCAGGGCTCGGACGGCGGCTCGGTGTCCGTGTCCGTACGGTCCGAGGCCGGCTCCGACGGTGGCAGAAATCGGAGAACCGCCCCGCGGCGAGGTGTCGCGGACCCGGTGAAAGGCCTGCTGCACCAGCACCGTGAGTTGTGCGAGCGGGCGGTGGACCCGCTGGAGATCGCCGCCGGTCTTGAGGCGCACGGGGTCACCGACCGGACGGCCGCGCGGTTCCGGCACCGTGACGTCTTCTCGCTCGCGGAGGAGCTGTACGCGCGCGTGCCCCGCGACGGGGAACCGCACACCCGGGCCGAGTCCGAATCCGAATCCGAATCCGAACCCGGACCCCGTGTCCGCGCCGTCTGGGTCCTGCTCACCCTCCTGCCCGGCGTGCTCGCCACGGTCGCCGTGACGGGGCTGCGCCTCACCCACGGCCAGGCCCGGCTGCTCGTGGGCCTCGGCGGACTGCTCGCCGTCGCCCTGGCCGTGCGGACGGCCCTGCGTCACGGGCCCCTCGCGGTCCGGCCGGGCGCGGCGCCCCGGTCCGCGGAACCCGGCACACGCGCGTGGACGCTCTGGCTGCTCGCGTACGCCCTCCTCGGCGACGGACTCCTCGGCGCCATCGTGTCCGCCGGCCCCGACGCTCTGCCCGACGGCGCCCCCGACGGACCCTGGCCGATGACCACCGCACCCGTCCTGGCCCTCACCCTGGCCTGCGCCCCCGCCGCCTGGTGCGCCCACCTCCTCGCGGCCGGCGCCCGCCGTAGGCTCGCAGGCAGCCGCGGCCTGGGGGACTTCAGCGCCGCCGCCCGGCCGTTGCTGCTCGGCACGTTCGCCCTGTTCCTCGGCGCCCTCGCGGCCCTGCTCGCCCTGTGCGCCGCCGCGCTCCACGAAGACGCGGGCTACGCGCAGGCACTCACCCTCGGCGCCCTCCTCCTGCTCGCCCGTCTGCTCGTCGTACACCACCACCGCCACGCCCCCGCCCTCGTGCTCGGCGCGGCGGGCGCGCTCGAACTGGCGGCGCCCGCACTGCTCCTGTCCGGCAGGCTGCCCGGCTGCCACTTCCTGGCCGCCCCCGTCCAGGCCCTCGTGGACACCTGGGGTGTCGCCGCCGTCCCGGCCCTCGCCTGCGGCACGGCAGCCCTGACCCTGCTGGTCCACGCCCTGCGCACCCTCACCCGGGCCTCGGCGCACGCGCCCGCGGGAGCCCCCGAGTGAACCTTCCGCCACCACGCCCACCCCCACCCTCATCAGAGCCCACCACCCACCGCCCCCGCGTGGCCACACCGGCCGTCCCCCACGCGCGCGTGATCCCACCGGGCGTCCGCCCCGTACTCGTAGCCCCACCCGGCGTCCGCCCCGCACGCGTGACGCAGCCAAGCGGCCGTCGGCACCCCGGTCCATCGCCGCTGGGCCGGGACCCGGCCCAGCGCCCGAGGCAACCGCACCACCCTCTTGAAGGAGAAGACCAGATGACCACCTCCCGACCCGGAGCCGCCGAAGCCGCCGGGGCCACCGGAACCGCCGGAGCGTCCGGGGCCACCGGAGCCTTCGCCACGGCCCGTTCCGCCGGCGCGCACACCCCGGGAGCCACCCGATGAGAGTCCTGCTGATCGGAGCCAACGGATACATCGGCCGCTTCGTCGCCGACCGCCTCCTCGCCGACCCGGCCGTCCAGCTCACCGCGCTCGGTCGCGGCGACGACGCCGACGTCCGCTTCGACCTCGCCAGCGGCAGCCCCGGAGCACTCACCCGCTTCCTGGACGCGGTCCACCCCGGCGTCGTCATCAACTGCGCGGGCGCCACCCGGGGCGGCGCCCGCGAACTCACCCGGCACAACACCGTCGCCGTCGCCACCGTCTGCGAGGCCCTGCGGCGCAGCGGCTGCGGTGCCCGCCTCGTGCAGATCGGCTGCGGCTCCGAGTACGGCCCCAGCCAGCCCGGGTCCTCCACGGCCGAGGACGCCGTACCCCGCCCCGGCGGCCCCTACGGCGTCAGCAAGCTCGCCGCCACCGAACTGGTCCTCGGCTCCGGCCTCGACGCCGTCGTCCTGCGCGTCTTCTCGCCCGCCGGACCCGGCACCCCGGCCGGCTCCCCGCTCGGCCGGCTCGCCGAGGCCATGCGCCGCGCCATGCAGTCGGGCGACGGGGAACTCAAGCTCGCCGGACTCGGCGTCCAGCGCGACTTCATCGACGTCCGCGACGTCGCCCGCGCCGTGCACGCCGCCTCGCTGTCCGCCGCGCAGGGCGTCATCAACATCGGCTCCGGTCGCGCGGTCCGCCTGCGCGACGCCGCCGCCGTCCTCGCCCGGGTCGCCGGATACGGCGGCGCCCTGCACGAACTCGACGCCTCTCCCGGCCCGCTGCGCGGCACCCTCGGGGGCCCCCGGGTGGACCCCGACCACGCGGCCCCGGTCGCCTACCCGTACCCGGACGGCTGCGGCAGCTGGCAGCAGGCCGACGTGCGCACCGCCCGCGACCGGCTCGGCTGGCGGCCCCGCATCAACCTCGAGGAATCCCTGGCCGACATCTGGATGGAGGCGGCATGCCGTATCTGACCAGCATCGCGGCGAGCGGCACGAGCACCTCCGTCCGGACCGCCCTCGGCGTCCCCGGCTACGCCCACCCGCTGGTCTCCCCGGACCAGTGGGCCGCACTCGCCCGGCCGGGCACCCCGCTGGACTGGGTGGTCCTGAACGTCGCCGCCGGCGGGCCCGGCACCCGTCCCGACCCGCACTGCCTGGAGGCCGGCGGGCGGCTGCGCGAGCAGGGCGTCCGCGTCCTCGGCCGACTGGACCTCGCCCACGGTGACCGGCCCGCCGCCGACCTGCTCGCCGACGCCCACCGCCACCTCGACTGGTACCGCGTCGACGGCTTCCTGCTGGACCGCTGTCCCACCGGGCGGACCGCGCTCCCCGAGGTCCGCCGCGCGATCACCGCCCTGCGGGCGATCAGTGACACTGCCCACATCGTCCTCGGCCACGGCACCCACCCGCACCCCGGGTACGCGGAGAACGCGGACCAGTTGGTGACCTTCAGCGGCTCCTGGGCCGACTACCGCTGGTCGCAGGTCGCCGAGTGGACCGCGGACCATCCGCCCGACCGTTTCTGCCACTTCGTGCACGGTGTTCCCCGCGGTCATCTGGAGGAGGCGCTGCGCATCGCGCGCTGGCAGGGCGCCTCGACGATCTACTTCACCGACCACACCGACCGGGGTGGTCGCGTCGACCCCTGGGAGACCATGCCCGGCTACTGGGACGAAATCGTCTCGCGGGTCGGAACAGGTGTCTCGGAATGAAGAAGGCCGTGGCAGTGTTACGAGAAGAACAACCGTAGTGATCGACCGACCAACGGAGTCCCCGTGTCGCTGCCACCCCTGGTCGAGCCAGCTGCTGAGCTCACCGTAGACGAGGTCCGCAGGTACTCCCGCCACCTGATCATCCCCGACGTCGGGATGGACGGGCAGAAGCGGCTGAAGAACGCCAAGGTGCTCTGTGTGGGCGCCGGCGGCCTGGGCTCCCCGGCACTGATGTACCTGGCCGCCGCGGGTGTGGGCACCCTCGGCATCGTGGAGTTCGACGAGGTCGACGAGTCGAACCTGCAGCGCCAGATCATCCACAGCCAGTCCGACATCGGCCGCTCCAAGGCCGAGTCCGCCCGAGACAGCGTCAAGGGCATCAACCCGTACGTGAACGTGGTCCTTCACGAAGAGCGGCTCGAAGCCGAGAACGTGATGGACATCTTCAGCCAGTACGACCTGATCGTCGACGGCACCGACAACTTCGCGACCCGGTACCTGGTCAACGACGCGTGCGTGCTCCTCAACAAGCCGTACGTGTGGGGTTCGATCTACCGCTTCGACGGTCAGGCCTCCGTCTTCTGGTCCGAGCACGGCCCCTGCTACCGCTGCCTCTACCCGGAGCCCCCGCCCCCCGGCATGGTCCCCTCCTGCGCCGAGGGCGGCGTCCTCGGCGTGCTGTGCGCGTCCATCGGCTCCATCCAGGTCAACGAGGCCATCAAGCTCCTCGCGGGCATCGGCGAGCCCCTCGTCGGCCGCCTGATGATCTATGACGCCCTGGAGATGACGTACCGCCAGGTCAAGGTCCGCAAGGACCCGAACTGCGCGGTCTGCGGCGAGAACCCGACCGTCACGGAACTCATCGACTACGAGGCCTTCTGCGGCGTCGTGTCCGAGGAGGCCCAGGAGGCGGCGCTCGGCTCCACGATCACTCCCAAGCAGCTCAAGGAGTGGATCGACGACGGCGAGAACATCGAGATCATCGACGTCCGCGAGCCGAACGAGTACGAGATCGTCTCCATCCCGGGCGCCAAGCTGATCCCGAAGAACGAGTTCCTCATGGGCACCGCCCTGGAGGGCCTGCCGCAGGACAAGAAGATCGTCCTGCACTGCAAGACGGGTGTCCGCAGTGCGGAAGTCCTCGCCGTCCTGAAGTCCGCGGGCTTCGCCGACGCGGTCCACGTCGGTGGCGGCGTCATCGGCTGGGTCAACCAGATCGAGCCGGAGAAGCCGGTCTACTGACGGCCCGCCGGCCGACTGGCCGCCGACTGGCTGACTGGCCGCCGACCGGCTGGCTGACCGGCCGACCTGCACGAGCGAAGAGGCCCACGGTTCCGAGTGATTCGGAGCCGTGGGCTCCGCTGTGTACGGGACCTGCCGTGTACGGGACCTGCCGTGTACGGGACCTGCCGTGTACGGGACCTGTCGTGTGCGGGACCTGCTGCCGGGTGTGAGACCTGCCGTGCGCTCAGGAACAGACCGTGCCCGCCTTCGGCACCTTCCCGTCCAGCAGATAGCTGTTCACCGCGCCCTGCACGCACTTGTTCTTGCTGTCGTACGCGCCGTGCCCCTGGCCCTTGTACGTCAGCTGGACACCGACGCCCTTGCCGAGGGCCTCCGCCATCCGCTGGGCGCCCTGGTACGGGGTCGCCGGGTCGCCGGTGTTGCCGACGACGAGGATCGGCGCCGCACCGGGGGCGCTGACCACGGGATGCTCGGCGGCGCCCGGTACCGCCCAGTTCGTGCAGCTGATCATGCCCCAGGCCAGGAAGTCGCCGAACAGCGGTGAGGCGGCGCGGAACTCGGGGACCCGCTGCTGCACGAAGTCCGCGCTGTAGCGGGGCTTCTCGTCGGCGCAGTTGATGGCGACGTTGGCCGCGGTGAGGTTGCTGTACTCGCCGTTCTCGTTGCGGCCGTTCAGCGAGTCGGACAGCAGCATCAGGATCTTGCCGTCACCGTCGTATGCCTCCTCCAGGCCCTCGGTGAGGTAATCCCAGAAGTCCTTCGAGTACAGGGACTGGGCGATGCCGTTGGTAGCGGCGGTCTGGGTCAGCTCGCGCGGGGAGATGCCGGGGATCGGCTTCTTCTCCAGGTCCGCCAGCAGTTTGGCGATACGGTCCTTCACGTCCTGCGGGGTGTCGCCGATCGGGCACTCGGTGGTCTTGGACGTGCAGTCCTCGGCGAAGTTGTCCAGCGCGAGCTGGAAGCCCTTCGCCTGGCCGAGGGCGCTCTGCTCGGGGTTCTGGGTGGGGTCGACCACCCCGTCGAAGACGGCCCGGCCGACGTGCCCCGGGAACAGGTGGGCGTAGACGCCGCCGAGTTCGGTGCCGTACGAGATGCCGAAGTAGTGCAGCTTGGCATCGCCCAGGACCTGGCGCATCAGGTCCATGTCGCGGGCCGCGTCGGTGGTGCGGACATGCGGCAGGATCTTCTTGGAGTTGTCCTCGCAGGCGTTGTTGAACTGCTTGGTGCGGTTCACCAGCTCGGTCCGCTCGGCGCTGTCGTCGGGGGTCGCGTCCTGCTGGAAGTAGTCGTCGAGCTGGGCGTCGTCCAGGCACTTCACGGGCGCGCTGCGGCCGACTCCGCGCGGGTCGAAGCTGACCAGGTCGTAGCGGGTGCGCAGGGCGGCGTAGTCCTCGCCGAAGGCGGGCAGCGTGGTGACGCCGCTGCCGCCGGGCCCGCCGAAGTTGAACACGAGCGAGCCGATCCGCTTGCTCGCGGGCCCGCTGGTCCGGGCGCGGATCAGAGCGATGTCGATGGTGTCGCCCGTCGGCCTGTCCCAGTCCAGCGGCGCCTTCATGGTGGCGCACTGCCACGTGGCACCCTTCGGCAGCGGGGACGGGGCGCTGCCGCCGCCCTGTGCCTCGGACGGCGCCGGGCAGTCCGTCCAGTCCAGTTTCTGTGCCGTCAGATCCCCGCCCCCGTCCTCCTCCCCGTCGCCGGAACCGCCGTTGCATCCGGCCAGCAAGGTGGCCAGCAGCGCGGCACTGGTGGTCAGGGCGGCGGCACACAGCCGGGAAGGGTTCGCCATGTACCCATCCTGCGGGCGCGGGGGCGGGGGCGCGCGGGACACGAGCCGTACGAGGTACGTTCCGCCAGGTCGGCGGGTGTCCGGGGGTGGGCAGGGCCGTCGGGGCGTGGGGTCGCAGGGCCGCCGGGCCGCCGGGCCACAGAGCCGCTGGAGTGCCGGGGCGCCGGGGTGCCCCGGGTGTTCCTACAAGGCTCCCTTGCGGCTGAGGTGGTTGAAGGCCAGCCACCCCGGCAGCACTGGCAGCCACAGGGTCAGCAGCCGGAACAGCAGGACGGCCGGGGCGGCGACCTCCTTGGGGAGGCCGACGGCGATCAGACCCACCGTGAGGGTCGCCTCGACCGCGCCCACACCACCCGGGGTCGGCGCCGCGGAGCCGAGCGCGTTTCCGGCGAGGAAGACGACGGCGACGCTGGCGATGCTCAGCGAGGTCTGGCCGTTGCCGAACGCGCGGATCGAGGCGTCCAGGCACATCACGAAGCAGGCGGTCAGCAGGAGCATGCCGCCGATGCCGGTCACGAGCTTCTGCGGTCGCTGGAGCACGTCGAGCATGCGCGGCACGACACCCGCGAACAACGACCGCACGCGCGTGACGACGAACTTCCGCAGGAACGGCACCGAGGTCACCACGAGCACCAGCACCGCCACCGTCAGCAGACCCGCGATGACCGTCCGGGACGGCGACAGTGACGGCGTCTTCTCGGTGCCGGTCAGATAGCCGAACGACAGCAGCATCAGGATGTGGCAGCCGAGCCCGAACAGCTGCGAGGCGCCCACGCTCGCCACCGCGAGCCCCGGGCGCACGCCCTGGCGCTGCAGGAAGCGCGTGTTCAGGGCCACGCCGCCGACGGCCGGCGGCGCGACGATCTTCACGAAGGACCCGGCGACCTGGGCCGCCACCGTGCGCAGGAACGGCACCCGCTCCGGTACGAACCCCAGCAGCGCCATGGCGGCGGCCACGTAACTGAGCGCCGAGAACAGCACCGCGGCGAGCACCCAGCCCCACTGCGCGTTGGCGACCAGCGGGCCGAACTCGATGTGGGTGAGCTGGGTCAGCAGGAAGTACGCACCGATCGCACCGGCGATGAAGCTGATCAGGGTGCGGGGCCGCACCCGCTCCAGACGGGCCGGCTCCACGGGGGCCTGGGGCCTGATCCGCAGCACCTGGTGCCGGATCTGGGTGAGCAGATCCTCCTCGCGGGCCTCGTCCAGCGCTTCGTCGATGGCCCGCTTCTCGGCCCGCTGCTCCGCCTTCTGCTCGGCGCGGACCGCCTTCTTGCCGGGCTTCTCCAGCACGACCCCGGTCGTCTCGGAGGCCTCCTGCCGGGCCAGCTTGGCCTGCCGGGACGCCTCAAGCACCGCCTCGCGCTCGCGGTGGGCCCGTTCCCGGGCCAGCCGGCGCAGCGTCGCGCGCGTGGAGCGCGTCAGCGCGATGGGCTGCAGCATCGGCAGGCAGTCGGCGACCGCGTCGGGGCCGAGCACGCCGACCGCCGAGGCGACCGCCCGCTCGGCCCCCACCCGCAGACCGAGCGTGGTGAGCAGCTGTGCCACGTCCATGCGCAGCAGCAGGTCGCCGGCCGCGATCTCGCCGCCGCGCAGCTCCGTGAGGATCACCTTGCCGGAACGATCCACCAGTACGGCGTCACCCGCGAGCCTGCGGTGCGCGATGCGCCGGGACTGCAGGGCCCGCACCTGGTGCCAGGTGGCGCGCAGCAGCTCGTCGGTGATCTCCTCGTCGGCCAGGGAGTCCAGCGTGCGCCCGCCCGTGTGCTCGTAGACGAGTATCACCGCGTCCGGGCCGAGTTCGGAGGTGGCGATCAGCTTGGGCGCGTTGGCGCCGGCCGCGATCGCCGCGTACGCCAGCAGCGCCTCCTGCTCCAGCGCCTGCCGCAGCGACTGCAGGCTGGAGCGGGTGGCGAAGCCGCGCAGGGTCAGGTTGCGCCAGGCCCGGTAGAAGAAGCCCTGGGCCTGCTGCTCCCGGTCGACGACCGTGACGTCCAGCGGAGGCCCGTCCTCCAGGGTGACGAAGTACCGCCGCCCCCGGTCGCCGTTCTCCGTGTCGGGGATCTCCTCGCGGGCCGCGGCGACCGGGTGGAACCCGACGTGCCGGAGCCCCGCCATCAGGGTCCGCCCGGTGGGCCGGACGTTGGGCGAGCCGACCGCGTACAGCGTGCCGTAGGCGATGGTCCAGCCGATCAGTACCGTCAGGATGATCGAGAAGGGGGTCGTGTAGCCGGTGACCAGCATGGAGAACGCGTCGAGCAGCAGCACGATCCACAGCACGGCCCGCCAGCGGGGTCTGCGGGACATGCCGACGGCCGTCATGTAGGCGATGACGGGCGCGAGATAGCCGTGCACCGGGTCGGTCAGGGCGTTCAGGTCGCCCGGTGAGGGCTGGGTGAGCGCCTCCTGGATGGAGTGGGGGGCGGCGCGGGCCACCCACAGGTCGGTGGCGAGTGTCACTCCGTGCGCGAGGACGGCCGCCAGGACGCCGTCGGCGATCCGCAGCCCGTCCCGTTTGATCAGCCGCTCGATCGCGAAGGCGACCGGCACCAGGAGGATCGCGATGCTCGACCCGAGTGCCGCGATCTTGATCAGCAGGTCCGGGGCCTGGCCGGTGCCCTTGTTGATGTCCTGTTCCAGGCCCGAGGTGGTGCCGTGCGCGAACGCCGCGATCGCCAGCAGGACGGCGATGGCGAGCACGCCCACCAGGAGCCGCACGAGGTCGGAGGGGCGGTGCACGCGCGCGGGCAGCAGGGGCTCGTCGCCCTCGACCTCGTCCGGGTGGAGATCGTCGTCGCAGGGGGGCGGCGGCGCGGCGGGGGCGGGGCCGGGGAGGTGCGCGTCCTGGCCGCCAGGCTTGTTGCTGCTGGTCGCGTCGCCGCGTTCGTCGCTGCGGGTCGCGTTGCCGTGGTCGTCAGTGCCGGTCTTGCCGCCAGGCTTGTTGCTGCTGGTCGCGTCGCCGCGTTCGTCGCTGCGGGTCGCGTTGCCGTGGTCGTCAGTGCCGGTCTTGCCGCCAGGCTTGTTGCTGCTGGTCGCGTCGCCGCGTTCGTCGCTGCGGGTCGCGTTGCCGTGGTCGTCAGTGCCGGTCTTGCCGCCAGGCTTGTCGCCGCCGGTCGCGTCGCCGTTTTCGCCGTCACGCGTGCGCGTGTCCGGCTGTCGTGCACCCTCGTCCTCGTCCTTGCCGCGGGCGCCGGTGCTGCCGGTCTCCGTGCCGGTGCCGGCTTCGGTACCTGTGTCCGATTCGTCCGCGCCCGTGGGGGCGGTGCCTGGGCGCGTGGCCGCGCCAGGGGTGCCCTCCGCGTCCTCGGGGTGCACGCCCTGCTGTTTCATGGTCTCTTCTTGGTCTCGTATCACCAGTCACCGCCCGCACGATGGTGGCATGCCCCGCCGACACGCGCAGGCATCAGGGTGCAGATGCGGGGCCGACAGTCTGCCGGAAGGGCCGCCGGGTGCGAGAGGCCGGGCCCGGCCGAGGCCGGACCCCGTTGTCGGTGCCGTGGGGCAGGATGGGACGAATGAGCGAGCGGACCCCTGCCGAGGACACGGACGCGCTTCCCGAGTACGCGGAGCGGGTCCTGGACGTCGCCGAGGGCATCCCGCCCGGCCGCGTCATGACGTACGGGGACGTCGCGGAGTGGCTCGAGGAGGGCGGGCCGCGTCAGGTGGGCCGGGTGATGGCCCTCTACGGCGGCGCGGTCCCGTGGTGGCGCGTGGTGCGCTCCGACGGGGTGCTGCTGCCCGGCCACGAACTGGAGGCGCTCGGCCACTACCGCGCGGAGGGCACCCCGCTGAAGCAGGCGAGCCGGAGCGGCGAGGG
The DNA here is from genome assembly GCF_043201585.1 of Streptomyces sp. NPDC048297. Classification (NCBI taxonomy): domain Bacteria; kingdom Bacillati; phylum Actinomycetota; class Actinomycetes; order Kitasatosporales; family Streptomycetaceae; genus Streptomyces; species Streptomyces sp. NPDC048297. The sequence continues at coordinate 15,231 of NZ_JBICZA010000025.1, read as the reverse complement.
CCATCTGCCGCGGCTCGACATGCGGCGGGCGCGGTGGGACGGCGACACGGGCGCGGACGACATGGCCGCGGGCGACATGGCCGCAGGGGACATCGCCGCGGGTGGCGTGGCCGTCGGCGGCATGGGCGCGGCCGCGCGGGACACGGGCACAGAGGGTCACACCTGACAGCTTCCGCCATCCGGTGCCCCGGGAGAGAGCCTGTGGTCCGTACGAGGGACACGGGGGACGTCCGTGGCATGACGTACGTTCGTGAGACGAGGGGCCCGCGTGGCCCGAGAGCCGCGAGCGCCGCGAGGGAAGAAGCGGAAGCCCTGCTTCGGCCCGGTGCGGCGGCGTAGCGTCGGCTGCACGTGTCTCCCTCACCCCCGCGGTCACCGCCTCGCGCGCGTGGCCGCCTGCCCACCAGCAAGACCACCAGGACCGGCGAACCACGTGAGCTCCTCTTCCTCCACCAGGCGACTGCCGCACCCCCCGGTGCGGCAGGAGACCCGTGGCGCTTACCGACTGGTCCACACCCCGCCGGCCGCGGTGGATCCCCCTGGTCTGGACGCCGCGCAGCGCGCCGTGGTTGACCATCGCAGCGGCCCGCTTCTCGTTCTCGCCGGACCCGGCACCGGCAAGACCACCACGCTGGTGGAGTCCGTAGCCGCGCGCATCGCCCGCGGCGCGGATCCCGAGCGCATCCTGGTGCTGACGTTCAGCCGCAAGGCCGCCGTCGACCTGCGCGACCGTATGGCCCTGCGCATCGGCGCGGCCCGCGCGCCCCGGGCGACCACCTTCCACTCGTACTGCTACGCCCTGGTCCGCGCCCACCAGGACGCCGGCCTGTTCACCGAGCCGCTGCGCCTGCTCTCCGGCCCCGAGCAGGACGTCACCCTGCGCGAGCTGCTCGCCGGGCAGCCCGAGCTGGAGCGGCTCGGGCTCGGCCATGTGCGCTGGCCGGACGAGCTGCGCGCCTGCCTGACCACGCGCGGCTTCGCCGACGAGGTCCGCGCCGTCCTCGCCCGCAGCCGCGAGCTGGGCCTCGGCCCCGGCGCCCTGGACGCCTTCGCCCGCCGCATCGGCCGCCCCGACTGGCGGGCCGCCGCCGCGTTCCTCGCCGAGTACCTCGACGTGATCGACCTGCAGGGCGTCGTCGACTACGCGGAACTGGTCCACCGCGCGGTGCTGCTCGCCCGCCGCCCCGAGGTCGCGGCCCGGCTCGCCGCCCAGTACGACGCCGTGTACGTCGACGAGTACCAGGACACCGACGCCGCCCAGGTACGGCTGCTGCACGCCCTGGCAGGCGGCGGCCGGACCCTGGTCGCCCTCGGCGATCCCGACCAGTCGATCTACACCTTCCGGGGCGCCGACGTGAACGGCATCCTCGACTTCCCGGAGGTCTTCCCGCGCGCGGACGGCCGCCCCGCCCGGGTCGAGGTGCTGCGCACCTCCCGCCGTTCCGGCGCCGCCCTGCTCGCCGCGACCCGCCTGATCACCCAGCGCATGCCGCTGCCCCGGCTGCCCGCCGACAAGGTGCGCGCACACCGCGAACCGGCCGCCGTACGCGACGGAGGCCACGTCGAGGCCTACACGTACCCGACACCCGGCGCGGAACTGGACAACATCGCCGACATCCTGCGCCGTGCGCACCTTGAGGACGGCGTCCCGTGGAGCGACATGGCCGTCCTCGTGCGCGCCGGATCCCGCACCATCCCCACCCTCCGCCGCACCCTCACCGCCGCCGGCGTCCCCCTGGACATCGACGGCGACGACCTGCCCCTGCGCCACGAACCGGCGGTCGCGCCCCTGCTGACGGCCCTCAGGGCGCTTGCCGACGCCGACGCCGACGCCGACGCCGACGAAGGCGCCGGTGAAGGCGAAGGAACTGGCGAGGGCGCAGGCGAACAGGTCTCCCCCGACGCCGGCGAGCAGCCGCCCGCCGCCCCCACCCCCGGCCCCCGCTGGCTCGACGCCGAGACCGCGCTCACGCTGCTCGCCTCGCCCCTCGGCGGCATGGACACCGCCGACCTGCGCCGGCTCGGGCGTGCCCTGCGGGAGGAGGAGCGGGTCGCCGGGAATCCGGTGCCGCCGCCGTCCGACGAACTGCTCGCACGGGCTCTCGCCGAACCCGAGCGCCTGGTCGCGCACGATCCGGCGTACGCGCGCGGGGCACAGCGCCTCGGCGCGCTGCTGCGCACGGCCCGTGAGCGTCTCGCCGGCGGCGGTACGGCCGAGGAGGCGCTGTGGGACCTGTGGGACGGCACACCGTGGCCCGCGCGCCTGGAGCGGGCCGCCCGGCGCGGCGGCGCGGCCGGCCGCAACGCCGACCGTGACCTGGACGCCGTGTGCGCGCTGTTCGCCACGGCCGCGCGCGCGGAGGAGCGCACCGGCGGGCGCGGTGCCCTCAACTTCCTGGAGGAGATCGAGGCCCAGGACATCGCGGCCGACACCCTCACGCGCCGCGCGGTACGGCCCGACGCCGTCCGCCTGATGACCGCGCACCGCTCCAAGGGCCTGGAGTGGCGGTTGGTCGTCGTCGCCGGTGTCCAGGAAGGGCTGTGGCCCGACCTGCGCCGCCGCGGCTCCCTGCTGGAGGCCGACCGCATCGGCCGCGACGGACTCGCCGAACCGCTCACACCGGGCGCGCTGCTCGCCGAGGAGCGCCGGCTGTTCTACGTGGCCGCCACGCGCGCGCGTGAGCGTCTCGTCGTCACCGCCGTGAAGGCACCCGCCGACGACGGTGACCAGCCCTCCCGCTTCCTGACCGAGCTGGGTGTCGACCCCCGTGACGTCACCGCCCGCCCGCGCCGTCCGCTGGCGGTGGCCGCGCTCGTCGCCGAGCTGCGCGCCACCACCGTCGACCCGCGCGTCTCGGCGGCCCTGCGGGAGGCCGCCGCCCGCCGGCTCGCCAGGCTCGCCGCCCTCGCCGACGAGGACGGCCGCCCTTTGGTGCCGTCCGCGCACCCCTACCGCTGGTGGGGCATGTTCGAGCCGACCGAGAGCAAGGTGCCGCTGCGCGACCGCGACCAGCCCGTCGTCCTGTCCGGCAGCGCTCTCGACCAGCTCGCCAACACGTGCTCCCTGCAGTGGTTCCTGGGCCGCGAGGTGAAGGCCGACGCGCCCGCCACCGCCGCCCAGGGCTTCGGCAACGTCGTCCACGTCCTCGCCGACGAGGTCGCCTCCGGCCGCACCCCCGCCGACCTCGACGTGCTGATGGAGCGCCTGGACTCGGTGTGGAACGCGCTCGCCTTCGACGCGCCCTGGAAGTCGGACCAGGAGAAGGACAACGCGCGCGTGGCGCTCGAACGCTTCCTGAACTGGCACGTGCTGGACCGCACCGGGCGCACCCCCGTGGTCAGCGAGCAGGACTTCGACGTCACCCTCGAAGCGGGCGACTACGAGGTCCGCATCCGCGGCCAGATGGACCGTGTGGAGACGGACGGCGAGGGCCGCGCCTACGTCGTGGACTTCAAGACCGGCAAGCAGGCGCCCAGCGCCGCCGAGGTGGCCCGCCATCCGCAGCTCGCCGTCTACCAGCTCGCCGTGAACGAGGGCGCCGTCGACACCGCCTTCGACGGCCGGCGACCCGAACCCGGCGGCGCCGAACTGGTCCACCTGCGGCAAGGAGCCGCGAAGCGGGACGGCGGCGAGAGCCTGCCCAAGGTGCAGGCCCAGGAGCCGCTGGACGGGGAGTGGGTCGGCGACCTGCTGGCCACCGCCGCCGGGAAGGTCCTCGACGAGCGGTTCACGCCGACCACCGGCCAGCACTGCACGCACTGCGCGTTCCGCGCCTCGTGCAGCGCCCGCCCCGAGGGGCGGCACGTGGTCGAGTGACCTGTGCCGGGGGGCGAGGCGGCGTACGGAGGACGGAGGACGGACGCGAGGGTGATGTACGGAAGGTGCCAGGGTGATGTACGGAAGGTGCCAGGGTGACGTACGGAAGATGCCAGGGTGACGTACGGCACCACACGCGTTGACCTGCGCTTCTTCCTCCCCGGGAGACCGATCGGTCCCCGGTTGTCAGTGCCCGCCGCTAGCCTCTGACGACATGCCCGCCCGTATCACCGACCCCGAGCAGCTCAAGGAGCTTCTCGGCATCCCGTTCACCCCGGAGCAGACGGCCTGCATCATCGCGCCGCCCGCCCCGCAGGTGATCGTGGCCGGAGCCGGTTCGGGCAAGACCACCGTGATGGCGGCCCGCGTGGTCTGGCTGGTCGGCACCGGCCAGGTCGCCCCCGAACAGGTCCTCGGCCTGACCTTCACCAACAAGGCCGCGGGCGAGCTCGCCGAACGCGTCCGCAAGGCGCTGATCAGGGCCGGCGTCACCGACCCGGAGGTCATCGACCCCGACGACCCGCCCGGCGAGCCGGTCATCTCGACCTACCACGCCTTCGCCGGCCGGCTGCTCACCGACCACGGCCTGCGCCTCGGTCTCGAACCCACCTCGCGCCTGCTGGCCGACGCCACCCGCTACCAGCTCGCCGCGCGCGTGCTGCGCGAGGCCCCCGGCCCCTACCCCGCGCTCACCCGCTCCTTCGCCGACCTCGTCAGCGACCTGCTCACCCTCGACTCCGAACTCGCCGAGCACCTCGTGGACCCCCAGGAACTGCGCGCCTGGGACGCCGATCTGCTGCACACCCTCCAGAGCGCCAAGCTCACCAACGCCGACCTGCGCAAGGTGCCCGAGACCGCCGCCGCCCGCCGCGAACTGGCCGGACTCGTCCAGCGCTACCGCACCGCCAAACGCGAGCGCGACCTGCTCGACTTCGGCGACCAGATCGCCCTGTCCGCCCGCCTCGCCCGCGTCCCCGAGGTGGGCCGGCTGCTGCGCGAGGAGTTCCGTGTCGTCCTCCTGGACGAGTACCAGGACACCTCCGTGGCCCAGCGTGTCCTGCTGGCGGGACTCTTCGGCGCCGGCACCGGCCACCCCGTGACCGCCGTCGGCGACCCGTGTCAGGCCATCTACGGCTGGCGCGGCGCCTCCGTCGCCAACCTCGACGACTTCCCCGAGCACTTCGCGCACGCCGACGGCCGCCCCGCCACCCGCCAGGCCCTCAGCGAGAACCGGCGCAGCGGCGGTCGCCTCCTCGACCTCGCCAACGGCCTCGCCGAGCCGCTGCGCGCCATGCACGCGGGCGTGGAGGCCCTCCGCCCGGCCCCCGGCGCCGAACGGGACGGCACGGTCCGCTGTGCCCTGCTGCGCACGCACACCGAGGAGATCGACTGGATCGCCGACTCCCTCGCCCACCTCGTGCGCACCAGCACGGCACCCGGCGAGATCGCCGTCCTGTGCCGTACCGCGACCGACTTCGCCGAGATCCAGGGCGCCCTGGTCGCCCGGGACGTCCCCGTGGAGGTCGTCGGCCTGTCCGGGCTGCTGCACCTGCCCGAGATCGCCGACCTCGTCGCCGTCTGCGAGGTCCTCCAGGACCCCGGGGCCAACGCCTCCCTGGTCCGGCTGCTGAGCGGACCGCGCTGGCGCATCGGCCCCCGCGACCTCGCCCTCCTGGGCCGTCGCGCGCGACTGCTCGTCACCCACGCGCACGCACGCGACACCGACGACCCCGACCGCAGGCTCGCCGAGGCCGTCGAGGGGGTCGACCCGTCCGAGGTGATATCGCTCGCGGACGCCCTGGACACCTTCCTGGAGACGCCCTTCGACGAGGGCGGGTACGACGACGGGCTGCCCTTCTCCCCGGACGCGCGCGTGCGCTTCGCCCGCCTCGCCGCCGACCTGCGCGACCTGCGCCGTTCCCTGGCCGACCCGCTCATGGACGTCCTGCACCGCGTCCTCGCGGTCACCGGCCTGGAGGTCGAGCTGTCGGCGTCCCCGCACGCCCTGGCCGCCCGCCGCCGCGAGACCCTGTCCAACTTCCTGGACGTCGCCGCCTCCTTCGCGGCCGGCGACGCGGAGGCCACCCTCCTGGCCTTCCTCGGCTTCCTGCGCACCGCCGCCCAGTACGAGAAGGGCCTCGACAACGCCCTGCCCGGCGGCGAGAACACCGTCAAGGTGCTCACCGCGCACAAGTCCAAGGGCCTGGAATGGGACGTCGTCGCCGTCCCCGGACTGGTCAACGGCACCTTCCCCAGCGCCCAGGGCCGCGAGAAGTGGACCGCGCAGGCCAAGGTGCTCCCGCACGCCCTGCGCGGCGACACCGACACACTGCCCGACGCCGAATCCTGGGACTCCCGAGGCATGAAGGCCTTCCACGAGGCCATGAAGGAGCACCAGCACACCGAGGAACTCCGCCTCGGCTACGTCACCTTCACGCGCCCCCGCTCCCTCCTCCTCGGCTCCGGCCACTGGTGGGGCCCCAGTCAGAAGAAGCCACGCGGCCCCTCCGACTTCCTCCAGGCTCTGTACGAGCACTGCGTCGCCGGACACGGCGAGATCGAGGTCTGGGTCGACGAGCCCGCCGAGGGCGAGGAGAACCCCGCCCTGCACACGGCCGGCGCCGACCAGGTCTGGCCGCTGCCCCTGGACGACGCGGCCCTGGCCCGCCGCCGCGCCGCCGCCGAGACCGTCCTCGCCCACCTGGACGCCCTGTCCGCCCAGCCCGACGTCCCCCCGCCGGCCACCCACGACCCCGACACCTTCGACGACCCCGACTGGCCCCCACCCCCGGACGACGAGGACCCCTACGCCGAGAGCGGGTACGACAGCGACCCCTACGAGTCCGAGACCTACGACACCGACCCCTACGACGAGGACCCGTACGCCGACGAGCCCCCGCACGAGTACGACTCCGACCCCGACCACAGCCACGCCCGCCCCTCCGACGACGGCGCCCCCGCGCAGGAGCCCACCGGCCGGACCCCCCGCGCCGCCGGCCGCCCGACCGTCCCCCACCAGGCGCCCGCCCCCACCGAACCCCCGCACACGCGTCCCACCGAGCCCCCGCCCACCCCTTCCCGCCGCGCCGACCCGCATCTCCCCGCGCCCCTCACCCCCGAGGAGGCCCGTGCCGTCGCGTCCTGGGACCGGGACCTCGACGCCCTCGCCGGGGAGCTGCTGCGCGCGCGGCAGAGCGTCACGGACGTACCCCTGCCGGTCACGCTGACCGCGTCGCAGGTGTTGCTCCTCGCGGCGGACCCGGACGGGCTCGCGCGGGAACTCGCGCGCCCCATGCCGCGCCCCCCACAACCGGCCGCACGCCGAGGCACCCGATTCCACGCGTGGGTCGAGGCCCGCTTCGAGGAGTTGACGCTGCCGATGCTCGAACCGGACGAGCTGCCCGGCAGCGACGCCGAGATCGCCGACGAGCGTGACCTCGAAGCCCTCAAGGAGGCCTTCGAGCGCACCGAGTACGCGCACCGCACCCCGTACCGCGTCGAGTCCCCCTTCCAGCTCGCCCTGGGCGGCCGGGTCGTACGCGGCCGGATCGACGCCGTGTACAGGAACGGCGAGGGTGACGGGGCGACCTACGAGATCGTCGACTGGAAGACCAGCCACGCCCGCACCGCCGACCCGCTCCAGCTCGCCGTCTACCGGCTGGGCTGGGCAGAGCAGCAGGGCGTCCCGCTCGAATCGGTCACGGCGGCCTTCGTGTACGTGCGCACCGGCGAGGTCGTACGGCCGCGGAACCTGCCCGGCCGGGCCGCCCTGGAGCGACTGCTCACAAGTGTACGAATCGGCCAATCGGGGCCGCCGGGGTGTGACGAATCGCCCGCCGAGGATGTCGGTGCGGGCCGATAGGCTCGTATGCATGAGCCAGACCCCGGACAGTGTCGTCCGTTCGTACATCGAGCAGCACCGTGCCGCCTTCCTCGACGACCTCGTCGCCTGGCTGCGCATCCCCTCCGTGTCGGCCCAGCCCGACCACGCCCCCGATGTACGGCGCAGCGCCGACTGGCTCGCCGCCCGCCTCCGTGACACCGGCTTCACGACCGTCGAGGTCTGGCCGACCCCGGGCGCCCCGGCCGTCTTCGCCGAGTGGCCCTCCGGCGACCCCGAGGCGCCCACCGTCCTCGTCTACGGCCACCACGACGTGCAGCCCGCCGCCCGCGAGGACGGCTGGGACACCGACCCCTTCGAGCCCGTCGTCCGGGAGAACCGCCTCTACGCGCGCGGGGCCGCCGACGACAAGGGCCAGGTGTTCTTCCACACGCTGGGCGTCCGCGCGCACCTCGCCGCCACCGGCCGCACCGCCCCCGCCGTCAACCTCAAGCTGCTGATCGAGGGCGAGGAGGAGTCCGGCTCCCCGCACTTCCGCCACCTCGTCGTGGAGCGCGCCGACCGGCTCGCCGCCGACGCCGTGATCGTCTCCGACACCGGCATGTGGTCCGAGGACACCCCGACCGTCTGCACCGGCATGCGCGGCCTGGCCGAGTGCGAGATCCGGCTGTACGGCCCCGACCAGGACATCCACTCCGGCTCCTTCGGCGGCGCCGTCCCCAACCCGGCCACGGCCGTCGCCCACCTGGTGGCCGCCCTGCACGACGAGCACGCGCGCGTGGCCGTCCCCGGCTTCTACGACGGCATCGTCGAGCTGACCGACCGCGAGCGCGAACTGTTCGCCGAGCTGCCCTTCGACGAGGAGCGGTGGCTGCGCACCGCCAAGTCCCACGCCGCCCGCGGCGAGGCCGGGCACACCACCCTGGAGCGCATCTGGGCCCGCCCGACCGCCGAGGTCAACGGCATCGGCGGCGGCTACCAGGGGGCCGGCAGCAAGACGATCATCCCCTCTTCCGCGTTCGTGAAGCTGTCCTTCCGGATCGTCGCGGCCCAGGACCCCGACCACATCGAGAAGGCCGTCCGCGCCTGGGCCGCCGAGCAGGTGCCCGCCGGCATCCGCCTGGAGATCGACTTCGGCTCCGCCACGCGCCCGTGCCTGACCCCGCTCGACCACCCCGCGCTGCGGTCCGTGGCCCGCGCCATGGGCCGCGCCTTCCAGGGACCGGTCCGCTACACCCGCGAAGGGGGCTCGGGCCCCGCCGCCGACCTCCAGGAGGTCCTCGGCGCCCCCGTCCTCTTCCTGGGCATCTCCGTCCCCTCCGACGGCTGGCACGCCCCGAACGAGAAGGTCGATCTTGACCTCCTCCTCAAGGGCGTGGAGACCAGCGCCTACCTGTGGAGCGACCTCGCCGAGAACTGGCGTCGCACACCCTGACCCGGAAGACACCGTCCGGGACGGCGCCACGCGCGGGTCACACTGAAGACCCGCCCCGCCCGCGCCCGCACGGTGCCGTCCGGCCCACGCCCTGCCGTACCGCCCGCCGAAACGAACCGTTCCATTGGGGGAGTTGGAAGCACCTGTGACCACCTCGACCGACCACACCGCCGACCGACCCATCTCGCTGACCGCCGCGAGCGGCATCGACCGCGCCGCCCACCACCGGCTCGACGAGGCCTGGCTCGCGGCGGCGTGGAGCCACCCCACGACCCGCTGCTTCGTCGTCTCCGGCGGCCAGGTGCTCATCGACGAGACGCCCGACGGGCGGACCGAACTCGTCATGACCCCCTCCTTCGAGGCACCGCTCACCGAGGCGCACCGCTACTTCCTGGGCAACGACGAGGAGGGCGTCAGCTACTTCGCGCTCCAGAAGGACGCGCTTCCCGGCCGCATCGACCAGTCGGCCCGGCCCGCCGGACTGCGCGAGGCGGGGCTGCTGCTCTCCCCGCGCGACGCCGGTCTGATGGTGCACGCGGTCGGCCTGGAGAACTGGCAGCGCACCCACCGCTTCTGCTCCCGCTGCGGCGAGCGCACGGTCATCGCGGCCGCCGGCCACATCCGCCGCTGCCCCGCCTGCGGCGCCGAGCACTACCCGCGCACCGACCCGGCCGTGATCATGGCGGTCACCGACGAGGACGACCGCATCCTGCTCGGCCGCCAGGTCCACTGGCCCGAGGGCCGCTTCTCCACGCTCGCCGGCTTCGTCGAGCCCGGCGAGTCCATCGAGCAGGCGGTGCGCCGCGAGGTCTTCGAGGAGGTCGGCGTCGTCGTCGGCCACGCCGACTACGTGGCCAGCCAGCCCTGGCCCTTCCCGTCCAGCCTGATGCTCGGCTTCATGGCCCGCGCCACCACCACCGAGATCGACGTCGACGGCGACGAGATCCACGAGGCCCGCTGGTTCTCCCGCGAGGAACTCCACGCGGCCTTCGAGTCCGGCGAGGTCCTGCCGCCGTACGGCATCTCCATCGCCGCCCGGCTGATCGAGAAGTGGTACGGCCGGCCACTGCCGACGCGGACCTCCTTCTGACCCTGAGAGCCCGCACGCCGGTACGGGACCGGCCACAGCTGATGCGGGACCACACACAACAGGGCGGTCCCTGATCTCTCAGGGACCGCCCTGCCATTGATGGTCACCGCGGCAACCCGCGGAGCGTCACGCGGCGAGCTTCTGCTTCACCTGGGCCAGCGACGGGTTCGTCAGCGTCGAGCCGTCCTCGAAGAGCACGGTCGGAACCGTCTGGTTGCCGCCGTTCGCCTTCTCCACGAAGGCGGCGGACGCGGGGTCCTGCTCGATGTTGACCTCGGTGTACGCGATGCCCTCGCGGTCCATCTGGCTCTTCAGCCGCCGGCAGTAACCGCACCAGGTCGTGCTGTACATCGTCACAGTGCCCTGCATGTCTCTCGCGCTCCTCAAGGCCGCTCGGGGAAGTCGTCCGAAAGGCAAACGTAAGGGATCCGGCCGGCATTCCCGCCGGGGGTATCCCCATCCGTCCGGACCATCCGGACCATCCGTACCGTCCGGGCCGTCCGGATTCCTGCCCGGCGGCTTTGACGCCTGCCGCATTAGTACGACCGCGAGCCCCTGCCTGTGGACAACCGGCGCGGCAGTCCCGGGCGACCTGGCAGCATGGCCATGTGACAGCAGCAACGCACTCCCCCCTCTTCCCGCAGGCACCGGACTCTGCCGACGCGGTGCTCGAAGGGCTCGACCCCGAGCAGCGCGAGGTGGCCACCTCCCTGCACGGGCCGGTGTGCGTGCTGGCCGGAGCGGGCACCGGCAAGACCCGCGCGATCACCCACCGCATCGCCTACGGGGTCCGCGCGGGGATCCTCCCCCCGTCCAGCGTGCTCGCCGTCACCTTCACCAACCGCGCCGCCGGTGAGATGCGCGGCCGGCTGCGCCAGCTCGGTGCCCACGGTGTGCAGGCCCGCACCTTCCACTCCGCGGCGCTGCGCCAGCTCCAGTACTTCTGGCCGAAAGCGATCGGTGGCGGCATGCCCCGGCTCGTCGACCGCAAGATCCAGCTCGTCGCCGACGCCGCCGCCGCCTGCAACGTGCGCCTGGACCGGGGCGAGCTGCGGGACGTCACCGCCGAGATCGAGTGGTGCAAGGTCACCCAGACGGTTCCCGCCGACTACGCGTACGCGGCTGTGAAGGCCGGCCGTGAGGCCCCGCGCGACCCGGCCGAGATCGCCCACCTCTACACGGCGTACGAAGACGTCAAGCGCGAGCGCGCGGTCATCGACTTCGAGGACGTCCTGCTGCTGACCGTCGCCGTCCTCCAGGACCGGCACGACATCGCCGAACAGGTCCGTTCCCAGTACCAGCACTTTGTCGTCGACGAGTACCAGGACGTCAGTCCCCTGCAGCAGCGGCTGCTGGAGCTGTGGCTCGGCGACCGCGACAGCCTGTGCGTCGTCGGCGACGCCAGCCAGACCATCTACTCGTTCACGGGAGCAACCCCCGACCACCTCCTCGACTTCCGCGTCCGCCATCCCGGCGCCACCGTCGTCAAGCTGGTCCGCGACTACCGCTCCACCCCCCAGGTCGTCCGCCTCGCCAACGGGCTGCTCGCCCAGGCCGCCGGCCGCGCCGCCGACCACCGGCTGGAACTGGTCTCCCAGCGCCCCGCGGGCCCCGACCCCGGCTACACCGAGTACACCGACGAGCCCGCCGAGGCCGAAGGCGCGGCCCGCCGTATCCGTGAACTGATCGACGCCGGTGTCCCGGCCGCCGAGATCGCCGTCCTGTTCCGTACGAACTCCCAGTCCGAGACCTATGAGCAGGCCCTCGCCGACGCCGGGGTCCCGTACCAGCTGCGCGGCGCCGAGCGCTTCTTCGACCGGCCCGAGGTGCGCAAGGCCGGTGTCGCCCTGCGCGGCGCCGCCCGCTTCGGGGGCAACGACGCGCTGCTGGACGACGTCGTCGACCTGCCCTCGCAGGTGCGTGCCGTGCTCTCCGGAGAGGGCTGGACCACCCAGCCCCCGGCCGGCTCCGGAGCCGTCAGAGAGCGCTGGGAGTCGCTGGCCGCCCTGGTCAACCTCGCCCGCGACGTCGCCGCCACCCGCCCGGGGGCCACCCTCGCCGACTTCGTCACCGAACTGGACGAGCGGGCGAACGCCCAGCACGCCCCGACAGTCCAGGGCGTCACCCTGGCCTCCCTGCACGCGGCCAAAGGCCTGGAGTGGGACGTCGTCTTCCTGGTCGGCGTCGCCGAGGGCATGCTGCCGATCAGCTACGCGAAGACGGACGAGCAGATCGAGGAGGAGCGCCGCCTCCTCTACGTCGGCGTGACCCGCGCGAGGGAACGGCTGCACCTGTCCTGGTCCCTGTCCCGCTCGCCCGGCGGCCGTGCCCACCGCAGACCCAGCCATTTCCTGGACGGCCTGCGCCCCGGCTCGACCGCCACCGTCGGCCGCGCGGGACCCGGCGGCACCGGCGGCACCGGGGGCATCGTGCGCGGCGCCCCGGGCAGCGCCCCGGCCGTCCCGCGGCGCACCCAGCGCACCCCGGCCCGGTGCCGGGTCTGCGGCCGCACGCTCACCGACGCCGGTGAGATGAAGCTGATGCGCTGTGCGGACTGCCCGTCCGACATGGACGAGGGCCTGTACGAACGGCTGCGGGAGTGGCGGGCCGTCCAGGCCCGGGACAGCGGACAGCCGGACTTCTGCGTCTTCACGGACCGGACCCTCATGGCCATCGCCGAGGCCCGGCCGGACAGCCCGGCCGAACTGTCCCGCATCCCCGGTGTCCGCACCCGTAAGCTGCAGCGCTACGGAGCCGATGTTCTGGCCATCTGCGCAGGTCAGGAGGTTGGGTACGGGTGCGAGGGCGACTGATGCGAACTCGTCGAAAAAATAGTTTGCGCATGCCCCGGCAATCCCCATAGGTTCTAAGCACGGAAGCGGCGGCCTTCTCCGAGGCCCCGATGCCGTGATGTACTTGCATACCCGACGGACTGGTTCACCCCAGTCCCCAAGACGCCGAGAGGAGGCGAGTCCAGTGATCAGCATCAACACCAGCTTCAGCAGCGCGGCCAAAATGACCGATCGCCCGACCGTCTCCCTGTGCATGCTCGGCGCCTCGAACAAGGGCACCGGTCTGTCCGGCATCCGTGCCGTCCGTCCGGCGTCCCCCCTGTCTCTCGCGGGTCTTCCCGTCGAGCGCAATGAGCGACCGACCAAGGCACCGGAAGCGGTAGCGGCACAGGCACACGCCTATGCCTTTGCGGCAGCCGGTGCCGGATTCCGGAAGCAGACGACGCAGCACCACCAGATGTGGGCCTTCCGTGGGCCAGAACCCTGGAGTGATCCAGCCTGACAGTCGATCAGGCCGGCGCCTTCAGGGCCGCGGAACCCCATCCGGGATCCGCGGCCCTTCTGTTTGTCCACCAACGTGGACGACGAAGCGAAGGGGCCTCGGGACAAGTAAAGAACCCGGTACCAAGCCGACACCCGGTCAACCGGCCGGAACGACCAGACGAGGAAGACACACCGTGCAACTCGAAGCGCACGCCCCGTCCGTACCGCCTTCACACACGCTCCCCCCGCCCGGCCTCACGGAGGACTCCACCTTGCTCCCCCTCACCGCGCTCACCGCGCTCGACGACGCCATCGAGAACCTCGGCGTACCCGTCCCCTGCCGCTCCTACGACCCGGAGGTCTTCTTCGCCGAGTCGCCCGCGGACGTCGAGTACGCCAAGTCCCTGTGCCGCACCTGCCCGCTGATGGAGGCCTGCCTCGCCGGCGCCAAGGAGCGGCGTGAGCCCTGGGGCGTCTGGGGTGGCGAGCTGTTCATCCAGGGTGTCGTCGTCGCCCGGAAGCGGCCGCGTGGCCGCCCGCGCAAGAACCCGGTCGCGGCATGAACACCGCAGGAACGATCGATCGCCCCCACACGCACGACCCCAAGAAGCAGGCCCCGATGACGCCGTCCACCAGCGAGCCCACCGGCTCCGCGACCCAAGACTTCACCACGAACGGCGCGACCGGTTCGCGTCAGAAGAACAGGACCCGAGAGATGCAACTCATCCCAGAAGCCCTGGCCCGTGCGCATATGCACGAGCGCCTGCATGACGCCGCGCGGGAGCGCCGGGCCATGCGCCTGGCCACCGCCCGGCGGATGCAGCGCCGGGCGGAGCGCGCCTCGCTGCGCGCCCGCCGTGCGCTCGCCATGGCCGTCATGCAGTAACCGATCACACCTGAAGCGGTGGCCTCCCGGCCCAGGGAGGCGAAACCTTCCCCACGGGGGCCGGTCCGGCCGAACGACGCTGTTGGCGAATCCCTGGCTCTGATACTTCGCCCCGTCGTTATGCGGCGGGGCGAAGTGCTGCCGGTGGGCTGGTCCGAGTGCGGGCGCGGGGTGTGTCGGTGAGCCAGGCGTTGATGCGGGTGAGGTTGATCGCGGCGCCGGTGAGCTGGTGCTGGAGGCTGGTCTTGCCGAGTCCGCGGTAGCGGGATCTGCGCAGGCCGCAGGCTTGCACTCCGTGGGAGATGGTTCCTTCGGCCCCGGCACGGATCTTGTAGCGGTCCTTCCACTCGTCGGTCGCCTGTAGCTGCCGGGCCTGGTGGAGGGCTTCGTACTCGTGCCGGGGCCGAAGGGTGATCTCCCTGCGCTGGGCTTTCGGCGAGCTGACGCAGTCCCGGAGACTGGGGCAGGTGCGGCAGTCGGCAGGCGAGAACCGGGCCCGGATCACGGGCGGTTGTTCTTCGGAGCGGCGGTGGTGCCACTGGGTGCTGGTAATGCCGTTCGGGCAGGTCACGTGCTGGTTGTCCCAGTCGATGGTGAAGGCGTTCTGTCCGTGGGCGCCCTCGCCGCGGGCCTGGGCGACAGTCACCGGCGGCAGTGGCCCGTGCGGGTCGACCTCGTGATCGATGCGGGCGGCGGCCAGGGCGCTGGAGTTGGTGTAGCCGGCGTCGACCCGGTGTTCGTCCGGCAGCAGGCCTCGTCTCACGAGGCCGGTGTGGACGACGGCGGCCATCGGGTCGTCGGGGACGGTGGCAACGGTGGTGGTCACATTCGTGACCAGATGCACCGCGTCCGGCTCGCACGTCTCGGTGAGATGGACCTTGCAGCCG
>NZ_JBICZA010000024.1:0-130599 GCF_043201585.1 Streptomyces sp. NPDC048297 | reverse complement strand
GCTACTTGGCCGCCCTCCATCTCCGCGCCTCCATCATCTGGATCAAGGACCTCGCACGGGCCACTCAATGATCACGACCCGATACACGCCCTAGGGGACCGCGCGGTGCGCCCCCGGCGTAAGGGTTGTCCGTGAGTTCAGCGAATCCTGGCGGTGGCCGGGGCAGGATGGGTGCATGAGCGTAGTCAAGATCAACGTACTGACCGTCCCCGCTGAGCAGCGGGAGGTCCTGGAGAAGCGGTTCGCCTCGCGGGCGCATGCCGTGGAGAACTCCGACGGCTTCGAGTGGTTCGAGCTTCTCCGGCCGGTCGAAGGCACCGACAGCTACCTCGTCTACACGCGGTGGCGCGACGAGGAGTCCTTCCAGGCGTGGATGGAGGGCCCCATGAAGGCGGCCCACCAGGGCGGCGGCGGGGAGAGCGGTGAGAAGCCGAAGCCCGCCGCCTCGGGCTCCACCCTGTGGTCCTTCGAGGTCGTCCAGCAGGCCGAGCCCAAGAACGCGTAGAGCAGCAGCAGCCGGGCCGAAGAACGCGTAGAGCAGTGGCGACGCGGGCTGCGGGCCACCCGGCCTGACAGCCGTCACGCGCGCTGACAGCCGTCACCCGCCCCGGAACGCGACGGCGCCCCCTGCCTGTGCGGGTCAGGGGGCGCCGTACATCCGCGGCCGGCGTCGGCTACTGCACCGGCTCCGGCTCCGGCTCGTCCGCGTTCTCCGGCTCGCCCGCCGGGTCGACCGGGGTCCGGACGGAGTCGAGGAGGAGCTGGGCCACGTCCACGACCTGGATGGACTCCTTGGCCTTGCCCTCGTTCTTCTTGCCGTTCACGGAGTCCGTGAGCATGACGAGGCAGAACGGGCAGGCGGTGGAGACGATGTCGGGGTTCACCGACAGGGCCTCGTCGACGCGCTCGTTGTTGATGCGCTTGCCGATGCGCTCTTCCATCCACATCCGGGCGCCGCCGGCGCCGCAGCAGAAGCCGCGCTCCTTGTGGCGGTGCATCTCCTCGTTCCGCAGGCCCGGGACCTTGCCGATGATCTCGCGCGGGGGCGTGTAGATCTTGTTGTGGCGGCCCAGGTAGCAGGGGTCGTGGTAGGTGATGATGCCCTCGACCGGGGTGACGGGGATCAGCTTGCCCTCGTCGACCAGGTGCTGGAGCAGCTGGGTGTGGTGGATGACCTCGTAGTCGCCGCCGAGCTGCGGGTACTCGTTGCCGATGGTGTTCAGGCAGTGCGGGCAGGTGGCGACGATCTTCTTGGCCGACTTCGGCTTCGCGGACTCGGCGGTGACCTTGCCCTCGTCGTCCAGCTCCTCGCCGAACGCGGTGTTGAGGGCCATCACGTTCTCCATGCCCAGCTCCTGGAACAGGGGCTCGTTGCCGAGGCGGCGGGCGGAGTCACCGGTGCACTTCTCGTCGCCGCCCATGATCGCGAACTTGACGCCCGCGATGTGGAGGAGTTCGGCGAAGGCCTTCGTCGTCTTCTTGGCGCGGTCCTCCAGGGCGCCGGCGCAGCCGACCCAGTACAGGTACTCGACCTCGGTGAGGTCCTCGATGTCCTTGCCGACGACCGGGACCTCGAAGTCGACCTCCTTGGTCCACTCCAGGCGCTGCTTCTTCGCCAGGCCCCAGGGGTTGCCCTTCTTCTCCAGGTTCTTGAGCATCGTGCCCGCCTCGGACGGGAACGCGGACTCGATCATCACCTGGTAGCGGCGCATGTCGACGATGTGGTCGACGTGCTCGATGTCGACCGGGCACTGCTCGACGCAGGCGCCGCAGGTGGTGCAGGACCACAGGACGTCCGGGTCGATGACGCCGTTCTCCTCGGCGGTGCCGATCAGCGGGCGCTCGGCCTCGGCCAGCGCTGCCGCGGGCACCGATGCGAGCTGCTCCTCGGAGGCCTTCTCCTCGCCCTCGGCGTTCTTGCCGCCGCCGGCCAGCAGGTACGGCGCCTTGGCGTGCGCGTGGTCGCGCAGCGACATGATCAGCAGCTTCGGGGAGAGCGGCTTGCCGGTGTTCCAGGCGGGGCACTGCGACTGGCAGCGGCCGCACTCGGTGCAGGTGGAGAAGTCCAGCAGGCCCTTCCAGGAGAACTGCTCGACCTGGGAGACGCCGAAGACGTCGTCGTCGCCCGGGTCGGTGAAGTCGATCGCCTTGCCGCCGGAGGTCATCGGGAGCAGGGCGCCCAGGGCGGTCTCGCCGTCGGCCTTGCGCTTGAACCAGATGTTCGGGAAGCCGAGGAAGCGGTGCCAGGCCACACCCATGTCGGTCCTCAGCGAGACGACGATCATCCAGGTGAAGGAGGCCACGATCTTCACGCCGGCGAAGAGGTAGGTGAGGTTCTGGAGGGTGGAGGCGTCCATGCCCTTCAGCCACGCCACGACCGGGTACGAGATGAAGAACGAGGCCTCGTAGCCGTCGACGTGGTTCTGGGCGCCCTCGAGCGCGTGCAGCATGAAGATGCAGACGCCGACGACGAGGATGATCGTCTCGACGAAGTACGCCTGGCCGGTGTTGGAGCCCGCGAACCGGGACTTGCGGCCCGGCCGGTCCGGCCGGGACAGCTGCCGGATGACGATCAGCGCCAGGATCCCGAGCACCGTCATGGTGCCGATGAACTCGACGTAGACGTTGTACGGAGCCCAGTGGCCGATGACCGGCAGGATCCAGTCGGCCTTGAACAGCTGGCCGAAGGCGTTGACGATCGTCAGGAGCAGTGTGTAGAAGCCGATCGCCACGAACCAGTGCGCGACGCCGACGATGCCCCAGCGGTTCATCCGGGTGTGCCCGAGGAACTCCCGTACCAGGGTGACGGTGCGCTGATAGGGCTCGTCGGTGCGGGTGCCGGCGGGCACGCTCTGGCCGAGCCGCAGGAAGGCGAAGATCTGCAGGAGGGCGCGGAGGAACAGGGCCACGCCGACCACGATCGTAACCAGCGACACGATGATCGCGGCGAGTTGCATTTCGGGGCTCCTCGGGCCTGCGAGGGTCATTACTAAGCGGTAACTTATGCAGTCCGTCTGAGACTACCCTCATCTTTACTCGCACTGTAGTCAGGTGCGCCGTGATCTGGATCGCTGAGGGTCGCCTCAATCGGATCGCCATCGGATCGCCGTCGGATCGCCATCGGATCGGCGAGGGCTGCCTGGATCAGGCGGGCGAACCATGCGATCTGATCGTGTTATTCGTACCGAATTGCTACTTTCGCGCCTAACTTGGAGGCGTGCTCTACGGGATCACCGCGGCCTGTGCCGCCCTCCTCCTCGCCGCCGTGCTCGCGGTGCTGCTGCGGGTGCCCGCGCTCCGGGCGGGCCTCGTCGACCGGCAGGGGCGGCGGCACCGGCCGCGGCCCCTGCCGCTGTCCGGGGGAATCGCCGTCGTGAGTGTCACCTGCCTGGTCGCCTGGACGGGTGAGTGGACGCGGGTCGCCCCGCTCGGGGACGGGGTCGGCCGGCTGCTCCTCGCCGCCGCCGCGGTCGCCCTGCTGGGGCTGGTCGCCGACGCCTGGCGGCTGCGGGCGCGGGTGCTCGTCGCCGGTACGGCGGTGGCGGCGGCCTGCGTGGTGCCGTACGACGAGACGGGCGCCGGGGGCGGGGCGCTGGCCGTGGGGTGGATCGTGTTCTGCGCCCTCGCCTTCAAGGGGCTCGATCACGCCGACGGGCTCGCCGGGACCGTGGGGGTGGTCACCGCCTTCGGAGTGGGGGTCTGTGCCGCCGTCGAGGTGATGGACGGGCTTGCGGTGCTGCTCTGCGTGTTCGCCGCCGCCCTCACCGGCTTCCTCATGCACAACTGGCGCCCCGCGCGGGCCGGACTCGGCGCCGCCGGCGCGCTGTTCACCGGGTTCCTGCTGTCCTCGGCCGCCGTCTTCACGCGCGCGGGGTACGCGCTCGCGCCCACCGCGGGCGTGCTGTTCTGCCTCGGCGCGGTCGCGGGCGCCGACTTCGTGCTCGTGGTCCTGGTCCGGCGGGCGGCCGGCCGGCCGCTGCTGCGGCGCGGGCCCGACCATCTCGCGCACCGGCTGCGGCGGCTCGGTCTCACCGCACAGGGCGCCGTCGTGGTGCTGGGTGCCGGATCGTTCGCCGCGGTGCTCGTGGGAGTGCTCGTGCATGCCGGGTGGATGGGGGGAAGTGCCGTGCTCTGGGTGGCAGGTGGGGCTGCTGTCGCCGTCGTCGTCCTCCTTCGGGTCCGTGTCCAGCAGCCCCGTCGGACCGCATCTGTGCAGGTCAGCGGGCGGTTGCGTGTAAGGAGCGGATAAGAGTTGAGTCGAGTTGGCTCATGTCTGTTGACCCAGCGGGCCGAGTGGTGCACACTTGAGCCTGTTCCACTCAAGTCAGCTGGAGGAATCAACCATGGCACGTGCGGTCGGCATCGACCTGGGCACGACTAACTCCGTCGTCAGCGTTCTCGAAGGCGGCGAGCCCACCGTCATCACCAACGCCGAGGGTGCCCGGACCACGCCGTCCGTCGTCGCCTTCGCCAAGAACGGCGAGGTGCTGGTCGGCGAGGTCGCCAAGCGCCAGGCGGTCACGAACGTGGACCGGACCATCCGCTCGGTGAAGCGCCACATGGGCACCGACTGGAAGATCGAGCTGGACGGCAAGGTCTTCAACCCGCAGCAGATGTCCGCGTTCATCCTGCAGAAGCTGAAGCGTGACGCCGAGGCCTACCTGGGCGAGAAGGTGGCCGACGCGGTCATCACCGTCCCGGCGTACTTCAACGACTCCGAGCGCCAGGCGACGAAGGAGGCCGGCGAGATCGCGGGCCTGAACGTCCTGCGCATCGTCAACGAGCCGACCGCCGCCGCGCTGGCGTACGGCCTCGACAAGGACGACCAGACGATCCTCGTCTTCGACCTCGGCGGCGGCACCTTCGACGTGTCCCTGCTGGAGATCGGCGACGGCGTCGTCGAGGTGAAGGCCACCAACGGTGACAACCACCTCGGTGGTGACGACTGGGACCAGCGCGTCGTCGACTACCTGGTCAAGCAGTTCCAGTCCGGTCACGGCGTGGACCTGTCCAAGGACAAGATGGCCCTCCAGCGCCTGCGCGAGGCCGCCGAGAAGGCCAAGATCGAGCTGTCCTCCTCCACGGAGACCTCGATCAACCTGCCCTACATCACCGCCTCCGCCGAGGGCCCCCTGCACCTCGACGAGAAGCTCACCCGCGCCCAGTTCCAGCAGCTGACCGCGGACCTGCTGGAGCGCTGCAAGACGCCGTTCCACAACGTCATCAAGGACGCCGGCATCTCGATCAACGAGATCGACCACGTCGTCCTGGTCGGCGGCTCCACCCGTATGCCCGCCGTCGCCGAGCTCGTCCGCGAGCTGACCGGCGGCAAGGACGCCAACAAGGGCGTCAACCCGGACGAGGTCGTCGCCATCGGCGCCGCCCTCCAGGCCGGTGTCCTCAAGGGTGAGGTCAAGGACGTCCTGCTCCTCGACGTGACCCCGCTGTCCCTCGGCATCGAGACCAAGGGCGGCATCATGACCAAGCTCATCGAGCGGAACACGACGATCCCGACCAAGCGGTCCGAGATCTTCACCACCGCCGAGGACAACCAGCCGTCCGTGCAGATCCAGGTCTACCAGGGCGAGCGCGAGATCGCGGCGTACAACAAGAAGCTCGGGATGTTCGAGCTGACCGGTCTGCCGCCGGCGCCGCGTGGCGTCCCGCAGATCGAGGTCGCCTTCGACATCGACGCCAACGGCATCATGCACGTGACCGCGAAGGACCTCGGCACGGGCAAGGAGCAGAAGATGACCGTCACCGGCGGCTCCTCGCTGCCGAAGGACGAGGTCGACCGGATGCGCCAGGAGGCCGAGAAGTACGCGGAGGAGGACCACGCCCGCCGCGAGGCCGCCGAGACCCGCAACCAGGGCGAGCAGCTCGTCTACCAGACCGAGAAGTTCCTCAAGGACAACGAGGACAAGGTCCCGGGCGAGGTCAAGACCGAGGTCGAGGAGTCGCTCACCGAGCTGAAGCAGAAGCTCGAGAGCGAGGACACCGCCGAGATCCGCTCCGCCACGGAGAAGGTCGCGGCCGTCTCCCAGAAGCTGGGCCAGGCCATGTACGCCGACGCCCAGGGCGCGCAGGCCGCCGGCGCCACCGCCGGTGCCGGTGAGGCCAAGGACGACGACGTCGTCGACGCCGAGATCGTGGACGACGAGCGCAAGGACGGTGCCGCGTGACGGAGGAGACCCCGGGCTTCGAGGAGAAGCCCGACGTCCCCTCCGGCGCGAGCCCCGACGACGCCGAGCCGAAGGCCGCCCCCGACAAGGGGGCGGCCCCGGCCGGGGACGCAGCAGACGCAGGCCTGGTGGCCCAGCTGGACCAGGTCCGCACGGCGCTGAACGAGCGCACGACGGACCTCCAGCGCCTCCAGGCCGAATACCAGAACTACCGCCGCCGCGTCGAGCGTGACCGGATCGCGGTCAAGGAGATCGCCATCGCGAACCTCCTGACCGAGCTCCTGCCCGTGCTCGATGACATCGGCCGCGCGCGGGAACACGGCGAACTGGTCGGCGGCTTCAAGTCGGTGGCCGAGTCGACGGAGACCGTCGCGGCCAAGCTGGGCCTGCAGCAGTTCGGCAAGGAGGGCGAGCCCTTCGACCCGACGATCCACGAGGCCCTGATGCACTCCTACGCGCCGGACGTCACCGAGACGACCTGCGTGGCGATCCTGCAGCCCGGGTATCGCATCGGCGAGCGCACCATCCGCCCCGCGCGGGTGGCCGTCGCCGAGCCGCAGCCCGGCGCGCAGAACGTCAAGGCCGAGGACGCCGAGGACACCACGGCGGCCGACGACAAGGAGAGCGGTGGCCCGGACGAGGGCTGACGTGAACACTACTGAGGGGAAGGAGGGACGTCGGGGATGAGTACCAAGGACTTCATCGAGAAGGACTACTACAAGGTTCTCGGCGTCCCCAAGGACGCCACCGAGGCCGAGATCAAGAAGGCGTACCGCAAGCTCGCCCGCGAGTTCCACCCGGACGCCAACAAGGGCAACGCCAAGGCCGAGGAGCGCTTCAAGGAGATCTCCGAGGCGAACGACATCCTCGGCGACCCGAAGAAGCGCAAGGAGTACGACGAGGCCCGCGCCCTGTTCGGCAACGGCGGCTTCCGCCCCGGACCGGGCGCAGGCGGCGGCAACTTCAACTTCGACCTGGGCGACCTCTTCGGAGGCGGAGGCGGCGCCCAGGGCGGAGGCGGCTTCGGCGGCGGCATCGGTGACGTCTTCGGGGGACTGTTCAACCGGGGCGGCGCGGGCACGACCCGCACCCAGCCGCGCCGCGGCCAGGACGTCGACACCGAGGTGACGCTCAGCTTCACCGAGGCGATCGAGGGTGCGACCGTCCCGCTGCGGATGACCTCGCAGGCGCCCTGCAAGGCCTGCTCCGGCACCGGCGACAAGAACGGCACGCCGCGCGTGTGCCCGACCTGCGTCGGCACCGGGCAGGTCGCCCGGGGCTCGGGCGGCGGCTTCTCGCTGACCGACCCGTGCCCCGACTGCAAGGGCCGCGGCCTGATCGCCGAGCACCCCTGCCAGGAGTGCAACGGCAGCGGTCGCGCCAAGTCCTCGCGCACCATGCAGGTCCGTATCCCGGCGGGCGTCACCGACGGACAGCGGATCCGGCTGCGCGGCAAGGGAGCACCCGGCGAGCGCGGCGGACCGGCCGGTGACCTGTATGTCACCGTGCACGTCGGCGAGCACCCGGTGTTCGGACGCAAGGGCGACAACCTCACCGTCACCGTCCCGGTGACGTTCACCGAGGCGGCCCTCGGCGGCGAGGTGAGGGTCCCGACCCTCGGCGGCCCCGCCGTCACCCTGAAGCTCCCGCCCGGCACCCCCAACGGCCGCACCATGCGCGCCCGGGGCAAGGGGGCGGTCCGCAAGGACGGCACCCGCGGCGATCTGCTGATCACCGTCGAGGTGACCGTTCCCAAGGACCTGTCGGAGAAGGCTCGCGACGCGCTCCAGGCGTACCGCGAGACGACCGTGGGCGAGGACCCGCGGGCGGAGCTGTTCGAGGCCGCGAAGGGAGATTGAGAGCCCCATGGACACACCGGGCCGTCGACGCAACCCGTACGAACTGAATGAGGAGACCCCGGTCTACGTCATCTCGGTGGCGGCCCAGCTCTCCGGTCTCCACCCGCAGACGCTGCGTCAGTACGACCGTCTCGGCCTGGTCTCCCCGGACCGCACCGCGGGCCGGGGCCGCCGCTACTCGGCCCGCGACATCGAACTGCTGCGCCAGGTGCAGCAGTTGTCGCAGGACGAGGGTATCAACCTGGCCGGCATCAAGCGGATCATCGAACTGGAGAACCAGGTCGCCGCGTTGCAGTCCCGCGTCGCGGAACTGCAGTCGGCCCTGGACGGCGCGGCGGCGGCCATGCAGCAACGCGAGGCCGCCGTCCACGCCTCCTACCGCCGCGACCTGGTCCCCTATCAGGAGGTCCAGCAGACCAGCGCTTTGGTCGTGTGGCGGCCGAAGCGGCAGCAGGGTGAGTGAACAGCGCCATGTGTGAGGGGCCCGGAGAATTCTCCGGGCCCCTTTCGCGTACCGGGCGTGTGCGACCGGGTGGAGGGTCCGTAAAGGGCGCTTGGCGAGGGTTCGTTCGGCGTTCGCAAAGCATTCACAACACGACGCAGGGTGATGTTGTCATCTCGTTAAGTGCATCCTCTTGACGCTCATGTGCCATGCGCGTTGGCTCGTCTGCACACCTGCCGCACAACGGCACCCCTGTCCCGCACGCACCTGAAGTGAGCCGTCGAATGCGTCGTATTGCCTTGTCCGTGGCCGCGTCCACGATGACCCTGTCACTCGCCGGCTGCGGTGTGCTGGGCGCGACGGGGGACGGGGCGAGCGCGAGCCCGACGAAGGGCGACGACATCACCGTGGGGCTGCTGCTGCCGGAGAAGGCCAACACCCGTTACGACAAGTTCGACTTCCCCATCATCAAGAACAAGGTGGCCGAACTGACCTCCCGGAAGGGGAAGGTCGAGTACGCCAACGCGGACGCGGACGCCGCCCGGCAGGCGGGCCAGATGCGGCAGATGATCGACGACCACGTGGACGTGATCATGCTCGACGCGGTCGACTCCCACGCCATCGCCGGCCAGGTGAAGAAGGCCAAGGACGCGGGCATCCCGGTCATCGCCTACGACCGGCTCGCCGAGGGCCCGATCGACGCGTACGTCTCCTTCGACAACGAACTCGTCGGCGAGGTGCAGGCCCGCTCCCTGCTGGAGGCGATGGGGGCGCGCAATCACACCTCCGACAAGATCGTCATGATGAACGGCTCGCCCACCGACCCGAACGCCAAGCAGTTCAAGCAAGGGGCCCTGTCCGAGCTGAGCGGCAAGGTGCGGATCGCGGCGACCTACGACACCAAGGACTGGAAGCCGGAGAACGCCCAGGCCAACATGACCAAGGCGATCGGGCAGATCGGCGCGAACGACATCGCCGGGGTGTACGCCGCCAACGACGGCATGGCGGGCGGCGTCCTCAAGGCCCTGCGCGCCGCCGGCGTCACCACCCTGCCCCCGATCACCGGCCAGGACGCCGAACTGGACGCGGTGCAGCGGATCCTCACGGGCGACCAGTACATGAGCGTCTACAAGTCCTACCCGGACGAGGCCGAGGCCGCCGCCCAGATGGCCGTCGCCAAGGTCCAGGGCAAGGACATCCAGTTCGACGCCCTCACCCAGGACAGGGTGAACAGCCCCACCACCAAGGGCATCCCGTCCAAGCTGGTCCAGGTGAGCCCGCTGACCAAGGACCGGATCAGCGGCACCGTCATCGCGGACGGCATCTACACGGTGAGCGACATCTGCACGCCCGCGTACAAGGCCGCGTGCGCGGAGGCGGGGCTGAAGTAGCCCCGTCACCCCCCATGTTGCTGCAATGTGACGTGCTGGGGCAGGGCGATACCCGGGCATACCCTCCCGTTGCGGCGCCTGTGGCGCGCAGAGCCATGTTGCGGACCCCCGTCGGCGCCGCGCATAGTTGCGCTGCGGAAGTGGCAGCAAGCCGGGGGTGGAATGGGCGATGGCCGGGCACAGGACGGAGGACCATCCTCACGGTGCCGACCGACTGTGCGGGCCGGGGGACCGCTTGTACTCCCGGGCCGTACGCCGGGGCCGGGTGCCACGCACGGACGTCGAGCCGGTGCCCTGCCTGCTGGAGCTGGCCCTGCTGCACCCCGACCCCGACGACATGGACTGGCTGGTGCCCACCTCCCCGCAGGAGGTGATGACCCGGCTGCTGCGCGGGGTCTACGACGAGGTCACCGCGAGCCAGCGCAAGGTGGGTTCGGCCGTCGCCGCCTTCGACTGGTACGCCGGGCTCGGCCGGCAGCCGCAGACGCTGTCGGCACCGGGTGAGGGCACCGCGATCCGGGTCCTGGACGGTCTGTCCCGCATCCAGGCCGCGATGGACGAGGCGACCGACGCCTGCACCACCGAGGTGCTCACCGTGCAGCCCGGCGGCATCCGGCGCGAGGACGAGCTGACCGAGGGACTGCACCGGGCGCTGGCGCTGCGCGGCCGGGGCGTGCGCATGCGCGACCTGTACACCCACGTGGCCCGGCACGGGCAGGGACTGCACAACTACCTGGAGCTGATGGGCGAGGCCGTGGAGGCGCGCACGCTCGACGAGGTCATCGACCGCCTCATCCTCTTCGACCGCACGGTCGCGTTCATCCCCGCCAACTCCGAGCGCACGATGGCCCTTGAGCTGCGCCACCCGGCCCTGGTCGGATACCTGGTGACCGTCTTCGAACGGCTGTGGCGCCTCGCGATCCCGCTGACGGCCCCGCTCCCCGACACCGGTATCGAGGGCATCTCGCACCGCGAGCGGTCCATCGCCGCGCTCCTCGCCGAGGGGCACCAGGACGCGGAGATCGCCGAACGCCTCGGCATCAGCGTGCGCACCTGCCGCGCCCACATCGCCCGGCTGTCGGACACGCTCGGGGCGGCCAGCCGTACCCAACTGGGCGTGCGGATCGCACAGGTCGGCCTGGACGGCCCACCGCGCCCCGGCGGCCCCGCCGTCGTCGGCCTGCCTGGCCTGCCCGGTCTGCCCGACCAGGGGTCGACGAGCATGCGCTGAGGGTCCCTCCGGTGCCCCGGGGCCTGCCTGTGCCTCCCCGTTGCCTCCAGGGCCCTGGCTAGTGCCCCTGGGCCCCTCGCTGGCCCTGTTCCAGCATCCCGGACTGTGCGATGAGGAAGCCGAGCTGGGCCCGGCTGCCGCTGCCGAGCGCCGTGGCCAGCTTGGCGATGTGGGCCCGGCAGGTGCGCACGTTCATGCCCAGCCGGCGGGCGATCGCCTCGTCCACATGCCCCTCCACCAGGAGCTTGGCGATGGAGTGCTGGACGTCGGTGATGCCGTCGGGCGCGGTCTCGTACGGTGTCCCGGCGCTCAGCGGCACCGCGCGGTTCCACATGAACTCGAACACCTTGATGAGGTAGCGGACGAGCCCGGGATGGCGCAGTTCCAGGGCGACCTGGCGGTCCTCGCGCACCGGGATGAAGGCGACGGTCTCGTCGCAGATGATGAGGCGCTCGACCAGCTCGTCGATGGTGCGGTACTCCACCTTGCCGTCCGTGAACTGGTCCACGTAGGCCAGCCGGTCGGCGCTGTAGCGGGCGGTGTGCTGGTACAGCGTCCGGATGCGCACCCCGCGTTCGCTGAGCGGCTTGTCCCGTTCGAGGGCCTCCAGGAGCCGGTTCTCGGGGCTGCGCCAGCCGCCGGGCTGGACGGTGAGCACCTCGGTGCGGCACTGGGTGGTGGCCAGGTCGAGCGCGGTGTTGATGCGGTCGAGGCCTTCGAGGACGGTGATCGCGTGGGTGGGGGCGTGTTCCTGGGCGCTGAGCGCCATGAAGGGTTCGAAGACCTCCGACAGGGACAGGGTCTGCCGGCGCTGCTCGGCGATCTCGCGCTCGATGGGGTTGAGCCGCTGGGCCAGCGCGACCGCCGGCGGGACGGGCAGCAGCCAGGTGGGGTCGTCGGGATCGGCATGGAGGAGGGCGAACTCCATGAGGCAGGGGGCCGCCTCCGTGTCCTCGCGCGGGATGCGGCCTATGCGCAGGGCGTCCGCATAAAGACGGCTCCCTTCTGCACACAGCTCGGTCACCGCGTGGGGATGTGTCGCCCTTGTTCCGTTTGTTGCCAAATCTCCACCCCCCAGGGTCCTGAACATGCAGGAACATGATGCACCGATCGTGTGGCGATGATGTGCCTGAATGAGCCATCGTCTTATCCGACGGGGGAAGAGGGGACTTTCAAGTGAGGACGAAGCCGACTATGCGTAAAAGAATGCTTCGCTCGGTGCTTGTTGCCGCCTTCTCCGCCGTTGTGGCCGTCGGAACGCTGGCTGGCCTCTCCGGTGCGAAGAGCGACACGCACAAGGCGAGCGCCGATCATTCCGTGACCGCCGCGTCCGCCGCGACGACCGTCCCTCTTGACACGCGCTGGGACGCCGCCCCGCTGGACACCAGGTGGGACGTCGCTCCGCTGGACACCAGGTGGGACTGATCGACATGACGATCCCACCCGACGACCGATCCTTCCGTCGCGAAATGGCCACGGCCTACCGCTCGGGCTGGCACTTCATCGATCTGGTCACCGCCATCCCCCACAGCGGTGACTCACTGATGGTGACGGTGTTCGGCGAGCCGGTCGTGGTCACGCGCGACGAGGACGAGGACGTACGGGCCTACCGGTGCCTGCGCAAGCCCCGCGGTGCGCCGCAACCGGTGCGGTGCGCCGTCCGGTACGGAATGATCTTCGTGAACCTCGACCAGCGCGACCACCGGCTCGCCGAGCCGGACGCGGCGGACCTGAGGACCATTACTGCCACCCCCCGCAGTGCCTGACGCGATTCCCCCGTCGCAAAAAGATCGCTCAGGTGCTTCCCCCAGCAGCGGCGTCACCGTGACCTGAACACGGTGACGCCGCTGCAGTTTGTGGCGGAATCTCCGCGTATGGGCGGCGAGGCCGTGTGGCTGAAAATGGTCCATGGCGGATCGGGGCACACCGGTGCAGAAACCATTCGCCTGGGTGCCGGCCGGCCTTTCACCCGTGCCCGAGCGTCCGCTCGACCTCGATCTCGATGACCACCCGGGCGGGGTTCTCCCTGGGCGTCCGCCGGTACCGCTCGGTGTACCGCCGCTCCGCCTCCGCCACCTTCTCCGGCTCGGTGCGCACCCGCGCGCGCCCCTCCAGCGTGGCCCAGCGCCGCCCGTCCACCTGGCACACCGCCACCCGGGCGCCCTCGGGGCCGGCCGCGCGCACATGGGACACCTTCGCGCTCGTCCCGCTCGTGATCACCCTCGCCAGCCCCGCCCCGGGGTCGTAGGTCACCCCGACCGGCACCACGTGCGGGCTGCCGTCGGGGCGCAGGGTCGTCAGCGTGCACAGGTGCCGCTCCCGCCAGAACGCGAGGTACGGGTCGTCGGGGGTGGAGGGGTTCGCGGTGGGCGAGGGTGCCGGTGCGGGCGCGGGCGAGCGGGGATGTGAGTGCGCGTGCGAGGTCATGGCCCGAAACTTAGCGGGAGCGGGGCCGGGTGCGTGACCAAGCATGGTCCCCACATGGTTGAGCGGAATAGACTCAACTTTGTGTATGTTGGCTAAAGCAGTAGTGGGAGACTGGCCGAGGGCCGATGCGGAGGAGGGACAGCGAACGTGGACGCCGAGCTGACCAACAGGAGCCGGGAAGCGATCAACGCGGCCAGCCAGCGGGCCGTCACCGAGGGGCACGCGGATCTGACGCCGGCACACCTGCTCCTCGCTCTGCTGGCGGGGCAGGAGAACGAGAACATCACGGACCTGCTCGCCGCCGTCGACGCCGACCAGGCCGCGGTACGCACCGGCGCCGAGCGCGTGCTCGCGGGGCTGCCCAGCGTGACCGGCTCCACCGTCGCGCCCCCGCAGCCCAGCCGCGACCTGCTCGCGGTCCTCGCGGACGCCGACGAGCGCGCCAAGGAACTCGGCGACGAGTACCTGTCCACCGAGCACCTGCTTATCGGCATCGCGGCCAAGGGCGGCGCGGCCGGCGAGGTGCTCGCAGGCGAGGGTGCCGACGCGAAGAAGTTGCAGGAGGCCTTCCAGAAGGCCAGAGGAGGACGCCGCGTGACCACCGCCGATCCCGAGGGGCAGTACAAGGCCCTGGAGAAGTTCGGCACCGACTTCACCGCCGCCGCGCGCGAGGGCCGGCTCGACCCGGTCATCGGCCGGGACCAGGAGATCCGGCGGGTCGTGCAGGTGCTGAGCCGGCGTACGAAGAACAACCCGGTCCTGATCGGTGAGCCCGGTGTCGGCAAGACCGCCGTCGTCGAGGGGCTCGCGCAGCGGATCGTGAAGGGCGACGTGCCCGAGTCGCTGAAGAACAAGCGGCTGGTCTCGCTGGACCTCGGTGCGATGGTCGCCGGGGCCAAGTACCGCGGTGAGTTCGAGGAGCGCCTCAAGTCCGTGCTCTCCGAGATCAAGGAGTCCGACGGGCAGATCATCACCTTCATCGACGAACTGCACACCGTCGTGGGCGCCGGCGCAGGCGGCGACTCCGCCATGGACGCGGGCAACATGCTCAAGCCGATGCTGGCCCGCGGTGAGCTGCGCATGGTCGGTGCCACCACCCTGGACGAGTACCGGGAGCGGATCGAGAAGGACCCCGCCCTGGAGCGCCGCTTCCAGCAGGTGCTGGTCGCCGAGCCGACCGTCGAGGACACCGTCGCGATCCTGCGCGGGCTCAAGGGCCGGTACGAGGCCCACCACAAGGTGCAGATCGCGGACAGCGCGCTGGTGGCCGCCGCGACCCTGTCCGACCGCTACATCACCTCCCGCTTCCTGCCCGACAAGGCCATCGACCTCGTCGACGAGGCGGCCTCCCGGCTGCGCATGGAGATCGACTCGTCCCCCGTCGAGATCGATGAACTCCAGCGCTCCGTCGACCGGTTGAAGATGGAGGAGCTGGCGATCGCGAAGGAGACCGACCCGGCCTCCGTCGCCCGCCTGGAGAAGCTGCGCCGCGACCTCGCCGACAAGGAGGAGGAGTTGCGGGGCCTGACCGCCCGCTGGGAGAAGGAGAAGCAGTCCCTCAACCGGGTCGGTGAGCTGAAGGAACAGCTGGACGACCTGCGCGGCCAGGCCGAACGCGCCCAGCGCGACGGCGACTTCGACCGCGCGGCCAAGCTGCTGTACGGCGAGATCCCCACGCTGGAGAAGGAGTTGGAGGCCGCTTCCGCGGCCGAGGAGGAGGCCGCCAAGGACACGATGGTCAAGGAGGAGGTCGGCTCCGACGACATCGCGGACGTCGTCGCCGCCTGGACCGGCATCCCGGCCGGCCGCCTCATGGAGGGCGAGACGCAGAAGCTGCTGCGCATGGAGGAGGAGCTGGGCAAGCGCCTCATCGGCCAGACCGAGGCCGTGCGCGCCGTCTCCGACGCCGTACGGCGCTCCCGCGCGGGTGTCGCCGACCCCGACCGCCCCACCGGGTCCTTCCTCTTCCTCGGTCCGACCGGTGTCGGCAAGACCGAACTCGCCAAGGCGCTCGCCGACTTCCTCTTCGACGACGAGCGGGCCATGGTCCGCATCGACATGTCGGAGTACAGCGAGAAGCACAGCGTCGCCCGCCTGGTCGGCGCGCCTCCCGGCTACGTCGGCTACGAGGAGGGCGGCCAGCTCACCGAGGCGGTCCGCCGCCGCCCGTACACCGTCGTCCTGCTGGACGAGGTCGAGAAGGCCCACCCCGAGGTCTTCGACATCCTCCTCCAGGTCCTGGACGACGGCCGACTGACGGACGGTCAGGGCCGCACGGTCGACTTCCGCAACACCATCCTGGTGCTCACCTCCAACCTGGGCAGCCAGTTCCTGGTCGACCCGGTGCTCGGCGAGGCGGAGAAGAAGGAGCAGGTCCTGGAGGTCGTACGGGCCTCCTTCAAGCCGGAGTTCCTCAACCGGCTGGACGACCTGGTCGTCTTCTCGGCCCTGGACAAGGACGAACTGGCCCGGATCGCCCGGCTCCAGATCGACCGGCTCGCGAAGCGGCTGGCCGAACGCCGTCTCACCCTCGACGTCACGCCCGCGGCCCTGACCTGGCTGGCGGACGAGGGCAACGACCCGGCCTACGGCGCCCGCCCGCTGCGCCGCCTCGTCCAGACCGCCATCGGCGACCGGCTCGCCAGGGAGATCCTCTCCGGCGAGATCAAGGACGGCGACACGGTCCGCGTGGACCGCTTCGGCGAGGGCCTCATCGTGGGCCCGGCGACGGGCAAGACACTCTGACGAACGCGCCCGCGCGTTCGCGGTGACACTCCGACGGACGCGCGCCGCGCGCTCGCGGTGACGGACGGCCCGCCGCCTGGCCACGACGGCGCCCGCCCCGGCCCATCAGGCGCCCGGGGCGGGCCGCCGCGCGTGGCGGCCGGATTCCGGTACTCGCACCGGCACTCGCACCGGCACTCGCACCGGTACTCGCACCGGCACTCGCACCGGCACTCGCACCGGCACTCGCACCGGCACTCGCATCGGCACTCGCATCGGCACTCGCATCGGCACTCGCATCGGCACTCGCATCGGTATTCGGACCGGTATTCGGCTCGGTCCTCGCCTCGGTCCTCGCCTCGGTGATCGCCTCCGTGACCGGCGACTCGGCAGAGGTCGCCGGTGGAGCCGCTTGCCGGGGGTGGTGCAAGAGCGAGAGGGTGGGTTGTACGTCTGGCCTCAGTGACAGCCGGACGAGCCGGACGACCGCAGGAGTAGCCAAGTATGTCCATCGACCCGTCCTCGATTCCGAACTTCGGGGGCCAGCCCGAGCCGCAGCCCCAAGGACCGGCCGGCCCCGTCCTTCCGGATCAGGACCTCGTGAAGCAGCTCCTCGACCAGATGGAGCTGAAGTACGTCGTCGACGAGGAGGGTGACCTCGCGGCGCCCTGGGAGCAGTTCCGCACCTACTTCATGTTCCGTGGAGAGGACGAGCAGGCGATCTTCTCGGTGCGGACCTTCTACGACCGCTCCCACAAGATCGACGAGAAGCCCCAGCTGCTGGAGTCCATCGACGACTGGAACCGCCGCACGCTGTGGCCCAAGGTCTACACCCACACCCACGACGACGGCACGGTCCGCCTCATCGGCGAGGCTCAGATGCTGATCGGCACGGGCGTCGACATCAACCACTTCGTCTCCTCCACGGTCAGCTGGGTGCGGGCCGCGATCGAGTTCGACAAGTGGCTGGTGGAGCAGCTGGGCCTGGAGCAGGAGGTCAACGACGCGGACGACGCGGAGAACCCCGGGGACGACGCGGAGTAACCGTCACCCCACGGCATCACGGAGCCGGGCCGGGGTCCGGGGGCGACACACCCCGGACCCCGGCCTCTCACATGCCGCGCAGCCGCTGCGCGGCCTCCCGCAGCACCTCCGCCCTCTTGCAGAAGGTGAAGGTGCGCGCACCGAGGGCCAGACCACACTGGAAATCAGAGCACGATCTGAGTAAGCTCTGATTATGTCTACCGCGCGCCTGCAAGCAGAAACGGAAACCGTCTCCTTCACCGACCTCTCCCGCAATCCCAAGGGTGTCGCGGCCAGAGCGGCGGCCCTGGGGCGGCTCCGCGTCACACATCGGGACGCGCCGGACATGGTGCTGACCACGGCTGTACAGGCGGAGAACGCCGAGGAGAACCTGACCACGGCCTCACGGCTCTTCCTCGCGCTGATGAAGCAGGACGACGGCGCCAAGTCGCTCCTTCTTGCGCTCCCCGAGGTGTTCCCCTGGGTGCGACACCTGGACGCGGAAGAGGTCCGGGCTTTCACCGTCGAGCTTCTTGAAGCGCTGTCGGACGCCGCCGAACTGGGGGCGGGAGAGGCCGTGCATCGCGCGATCATCTCCTGGCGCGCCACGGCTCGCATCAATGCCGATCCCGACCAGCTCAGGGAGTCGACGCGCCCGCTCGATGGTGATGACCTCGGCCCGGTCGAGGTGTGTGGGTGAGCCCGAAGAAGGGGGATCGGGTCAGCGTTCCGCCCCTCCACGGGTGGAACGTCGTCTTCGGGACCACGGAGGCGGTGACCGGCTGGGAGGAACTGTGCCGTGTGGCGTTGCCGAGCGCGCATCGCTGCTTGGACGCCCTCCGAAACGACCCGCTGTCCCGGTCCAACTGGAGTCGCCAGCATCAGCTACGAGGCAGGCACGCAACCAAAGCGTGGAAGGGGTCCGACCTTGAGCAGTGGGAGTACGAGGTCACCAGCGGTGGTCGCGTGCGCTACTTGGTCAGCGCGGAGACTTCCACCGTGATCCTTGTGTACGCCTCCCCACAGCATCCGAAAGACACCGAGTGAGCCTGGGGCATTTCCGGTCGGGGCCCGCGAGCAGGCCCCGACCCCGCCCCCCGGCGGGACTTGTTCCACGTGCTCTGTCAGACCGCCAACCGCTTGAGGCGGGTCACCGCCTCGTCCAACACACCCTTCCGCTTGCAGAACGCGAACCGCACGAACGGCGCGCCCGCCTCGCGGTCGTCGTAGAAGACGGCGTTCGGGATGGCCACCACTCCCGCCCGCTCGGGCAGGGCCCGGCAGAAGGCAAAGCCGTCCTTCTCGCCGAGGGGCCGGATGTCGGTGGTGATGAAGTAGGTGCCCGAGGTCCTGAACACCTTGAACCCGGCCTGGGCCAGCCCCTCGGCGAGGATGTCCCGGCGCTCCCGCATCTCCCGCCGGAACTCGTCGTAGTACGCGTCGGGCAGCGCGAGGGCCTCGGCCACCGCGTACTGGAACGGCCCCGCGGACACGTACGTCAGGAACTGCTTCGCCGAGCGCACCGCCGTGACCAGCTCGGGCGCCGCCGTCACCCAGCCGACCTTCCAGCCGGTGAACGAGTACGTCTTGCCGGCCGACCCGATCGTCACCGTCCGCTCGCGCATCCCCGGGAACGTGGCCAGCGGGATGTGCTCGGCGTCGTCGAAGACCAGGTGTTCGTAGACCTCGTCGGTCACCACCAGCAGATCCCGCTCCACGGCCAGCTCGGCGATCGCCGCCAGCTCCGTGCGCGTGAGGACCGTGCCGGTCGGGTTGTGCGGGGTGTTGATCAGCAGGAGCCGGGTGCGGTCGGTGACCGCCGCGCGCAGCTCGTCGAGATCCAGCCGGAAGCGGCCCCCGCCCGTTCCGTCCTGCGCGTCCTCTGTGGACGGGCGCAGCGTCACCGGGACGCGCCGGCCGCCCGCCATCGCGATGCTCGCCGCGTAGGAGTCGTAGTACGGCTCCAGGGCCACCACCTCGTCACCCGGTTCCAGCAGGCCCAGCAGCGACGCCGCGATGGCCTCCGTCGCGCCCGCGGTGACCAGCACCTCCGTGTCGGGGTCGTACGACAGCCCGTAGCGGCGCAGCTGGTGCGCGGCGATCGCGGTGCGCAGCTCGGGGATGCCCGGACCGGGCGGGTACTGGTTGCCGCGCCCGTCGCGCAGCGCCCGTACGGCCGCCTCCCTGATCTCCTCGGGGCCGTCCGTGTCGGGGAAGCCCTGGCCCAGGTTGATCGACCCGGTCGAGGCGGCGAGGGCGGACATCTCGGCGAAGATCGTCGTCCCGAACTCGGCGAGCCGGCGGTTGAGGTGGGGGCGCGCGGTGGAGGTCATGCCGGTCATCCTGCGCCCAGCCTCCGGAGTTCCTCAACTCCGCCCCGCGTGCGGTCGCGGTGCCGGGGGATTGCGGCCATGCTGGCAGAGGAGAGTGGCTGGCTTCGCGCGGGCCGTGTGCGGCGGGCGCTGTGCGTCCGCTGGGCGTCCGTGACCGCGCAGTACAGGAAGGCTGCTGTCATGACAACGGTGCCGAACAGGACACAGGGCGGGCCCGGCGGTCCCGGCGGCAGCGGGACGGTCGACGGCGCCTCCATGTTCGCCGGGATCATGATGCTGCTCAGCGGGCCCCTCAGCATTCTGATGGGCGCGTCCGGCATCGCACAGGACAGGCTGTTCGCCGCGTCCCGGTACGCCTACCGGTTCGACCTGACGGCCTGGGGCTGGATCCACCTGGTGATCGGAGTGGTCCTCGTCATCGCCGGTATGGGAGTCCTGACGGACCAGAGCTGGGGTCGCGGGGCCGGTGTGGTGGTGGCGGCGATCAGCCTGATCACCCAGTTCATGTTCGTCCCGTACTACCCGCTGTGGGCCATCCCCGTGATGACACTCGACCTCCTGATCCTCTTCGCCCTGACGAGGATCCACATCGAACACGCCACCCGCTGAACCCCACCACGCCACCACCCCAGCGGAACCGCGAAGGCCCCCGGTGGTGCCGCCTTCTGCCGACCGGAGGGGTTCCGGCCGTTACGCCATCGCTTTCCCGTGCGGAGGTTGATGCCGACGGCCTTGGCTGCCTCCGCGTAACTCACGCCTTGCTGCACGAGCCGGAAGTATTCCTCCCGCTCACGGGTCGGCTTTCTACGGCCCTGAGCCACCGTCCGGGTCTTGCGGATCTCGAACATCGCACCCCTTGAGCTGGGGTGTTGCGACGATCGCTAGAACTCAAGGTCTGCGCAGGTCAGGGGCCCTTTTCAGGTGCTCACCCTCAGAAGTTCCTCAACTCTGCTTTGGCCGGTCGGAGGGCCGGGCATTTCCCGGTCACCGTGTGAGACGCGGTGACCGGGAAGGCGCCCACGGGGGGTCGCTTCGGGGGAAGGGAAGGAGGGTGGGGCCATGGTGTTCGGCGTCATCCTGGCGGTGGCCGTCGTCGTGATCGTTGCGGTGGCGGTGAGCAGGGCCCGCAGGAACCCGTACGTCCAGGGGCCGCGCGGAAGGAGTGGAAGGAACGGCCGGACGCGCGTGTCCCGCTCGTCGTCCATGTCGTCCTCGTCGTCCACGTCCTCGTCCTCCTCGTCGTCCTCAGGGGCGGCCGGGGCGTACGACGACGGGGGTGCGAGTTGGTGGGTGTGGGGTGGCGGGGCCGACTCGTCCTCGGGTGGGCACGGGAGCCATGGGAGCCATGGCGGTCATGGGAGCCATGGTGGTCACGGGAGTCATGGGGGGCACTCCTGTGGCGGCGGACACTCGTGCGGGGGGCACTCGTGCGGTGGGGGCTCGTCGTGTGGTGGCGGGGGCGGTTGTGGAGGGGGTAGCTGACGGGGCTACGACCGTGGTGACCAGAGCGTCCGCCGGAGAAGGTGTCCGGCGGGCGCTCGGGGGCACGGGGCTCGCGCCCGGCGTACGCCGTAGTTGAACAGTTGAGCTGTGGAGCCCTCTGAGGGATGGAAACCCTCCGAACTTGGGTAAAAACGCTGTGGCGCGGCCACAGTTCATGATTCCCTCTAAAACACCACCGCAGCCCTCTGGCGTCCCGCAGACACCCCTTCCCCGGTCCGGCCGGCCTGGCGAATCGCCCGGTGTCTTCCGAGGTGCGCCGGACCTCACTCCTGCCTCATTGCGTGTTAGCGGAGCCGACCCATGCTCACGACCCTGAACACCTCCTACACCGATACGCGTGCCGCCGACCTCGCCTGGGCCCTGGGGCGCGAGCCGCTTCCCGCCCTGGCCACCCTCGACCTCGAACTGACCGGGGCGAAGCTCCAGTTGAGACTGCTCGGCGCCTCCCATCAGGTCCTGCTCGACGAGGAGTGGGGCAGCTGTTCGGAGACGGTCGCCTGCATCCCCGGCTCCAGCACCCCGCTTCCGCTCGGCGTCGCCAAGCGGATCGGCGACTGGGAGTACGAGTTCGCCGCGCGCGTGGAGATGCTCACCCCGGGCTCGTTCGCGGGCCGCGCCCAGGAGTTGCTCGCCCTGGTCTCCGGCCATCCGCACGGCCTCGCCGGCGTCTTCCCCGGCAGCCCGCACGCCTTCACCGCGATGCTGGCCCACCGGCACGAGGGCCAGGTGCACTGGCGTACCTGGCACGCGTACCCGCAGGACGGGCAGTTGGTGGCCACGCGGACCCGGGTGGGGGCGCGCGCGGCGGCCGGCCTGCCGGGGCAGGCGCGTACGGCGATGCTGCCGGACCGGGTGCGCGCCGCGATCGGTCCGGACGGGGCGCGCCGCGACCCGGCGGACACGGGCCCGACGAGATGAATCCGGCCAAACCCGAGGGACGTCAACTGCCCCCAGTTCCACACGTGTGGGTGACGAAGCGTACCGAGGGTGTGACGTAACGTCGCAGCGTGATCGATCCGCACGCCCCCGCGCCCCCGGGCGCCCCGCCCGGCTGGGCAGGCCCCGCGCTGCTGCCCGTCCGGCCCGGTACGGGGCGGTTCCTGGTCCTCGTGTGCGTCTTCGTCTGTGCGGCCTGCGGACTGGTGTACGAACTCGAACTCGTCGCGTTCGCCTCGTACTTGATCGGCGACCCGGTCACCCAGGCCTCCGTGGTGCTGTCCGTGATGGTGTTCGCCATGGGCATCGGCTCCCTCGCCGCCAAACGGCTGCGCTGGCACGCGGCCGCCGGCTTCGGCGCGATCGAGACCGCCCTCGCCCTGGTCGGCGGATGCAGCGCGATGGCGTTGTACGCCGTCTTCGCCTGGACCGGCGGCTGGGGCGGCGTCTGGTCCGACGGACCGCGCTGCCTGCTGGTCGCGTTCTCGCTGGCGATCGGCCTGCTCGTCGGCGCCGAAGTCCCCCTGCTGATGGAGCTGATCCAGCGCATCCGCCGGCAGGACGCGGGCGGTGTGGTCGCCGACCTGTTCGCGGCGGACTACGTGGGCGCGCTGGTCGGCGGCCTCGCCTTTCCCTTCCTTCTCCTGCCGTTCCTCGGCCAGTTGACCGGCGCCCTGGTCACCGGCACGGTCAACGTCGTCGCCGGCGGCGCCCTGGTCCTCGGCCTGTTCCGCCACGACCTCACCCGCCGCGCCCGCTGGACCCTGCTCCTCGCCGGCGTCACCGTCCTCGCCGTCCTCGCCTCCGCCGCCGCCCTCGCCGACGAGTTCGAGCGCGCCGCACGGCACGCGGTGTACGGCGCGGACGTGCGGGTGGCCCTGCGGACCGACGTGCAGGAGGTCG
This sequence comes from Streptomyces sp. NPDC048297, assembly GCF_043201585.1. Taxonomy (NCBI): domain Bacteria; kingdom Bacillati; phylum Actinomycetota; class Actinomycetes; order Kitasatosporales; family Streptomycetaceae; genus Streptomyces; species Streptomyces sp. NPDC048297. The sequence continues at coordinate 107,645 of NZ_JBICZA010000024.1, read as the reverse complement.
TCCTCACCGGCGGCACCGACGGCAAGCCCCTCGACCTGTTCCTCGACGGCCGTCTCCGGGCCGGCGGTCGCGGCGAGCGGCGCTACCACGAGGCCCTCGTCCACCCGGCGCTGTCCGGGCCGCACGCCCGCGTCCTCGTCCTCGGCGGCGGCGACGGCCTGGCCGCCCGCGAGGTCCTGCGCCACCCGGACGTGCGCCGCGTCGACATCGTCGAACTCGACGCCGGCCTGGTCCGCCTCGCCCGCAGCGACCCCGGCCTGTCCGACCTCAACGACCACGCCTACGGCGACCGGCGCGTCCACGTCACCACCGCGGACGCCCTCGGCCGGCTCCGCCACGCACGGAAGGGCGCCTACGACGTCGTCGTCGCGGACCTGCCCGACCCGGGCATCACCGCCAGCACCAAGCTCTACTCCCAGGAGTTCTACGGCCTCGCCCGCCGCGTCCTCGCCCCCCACGGCCGTCTCGTCGTCCACGCGGGACCCGTCACCACCCGCGCCTTCTGGACCGTCGACCGGACCCTGCGCGCGGCCGGCTTCTCCACCACGCCCTACCGCGTCCTCGGCTTCCCCGCCGGCCCCGACCGCTCCACCCGCGCCTCCCGCGCCCCCCACGACTGGGGCTTCCTCCTCGCCGCCCCCGCCCCCACGGCCCCCCGCCTCTTCCTGGACCCGAAGGGCCCGCACCTGCGCACGCTGACGGAAGCGGACCTGCGCGCCGACGAGCGGGCGGCCCGGCGGGCGCGCATCGGGGGCCTGCCGCCGTCGACGCTGGTGCATCCGCGCTACTAGCGAACGCCGCGCACCGCATCCCCGGGGGAGGGTGATTTCCGGGACTTACTGGGTAGGCTCAGCCGACATGGAGCACCAGGTCTTCCTCCCGGTTCCGGCCGACCTGCTCAGAGCGGCCCTCGCCGACCCCGCCCGGGTGGCCCGGTCGATTCCCGGGCTCCAGCAGGACGCCGGCGCCGACCCCGTCGCCGGGCGGCTGAAACTGCGCGTGGGCGGCCACTCCGTCACCTACCGGGGAGCGCTCCGCGTCACCGCCCGCGAGGACGGCACGTACGCCGTCGAGGGCGACGCCACCGAGTCCCGCGGCCCCGGCGCCGTGAAGATCGCCCTCACCCTGCGCCTCGCGGACACCGACGGCGGCACGACCGTCACGGTCGACGGCACCGCCGACGCGGACGGCCGCCTCGCGGAACTCCCGGCCGACGCGGTGGGTTCGGCGGCGACCCGTCTGCTGGACCGCTTCCTGGAGGCGCTCGCGTCGAGCGAACCGCCCCCGGAACCCGGCACCACGCCCGCCCCGGCACCGGCACCAGCGCCGGAACCCCCGCACACCTCCGTCTTCGAGACCGAGATCCCCCCACCGTCCCTGGACCCCGACACGGACGACGACACCGCCGACGGCACCGACAACGGAACCGACAACGGCACCGATGACGGAACCGCCGACAACAGCGCGGACAGCAGCGCCGACCGCACCCCCCAGGAGGCCCCCATCCCCGGAGACTTCGCGGACACGGGCGAGCCCCCCGCCGAGGCCGCGCACGCGCGCCGCACGATGATCGGCCGCAGCGCCGAGGAGGTCGACCACGCCCCGCCCCGCGGTCGCTACGCCCCCGTACCGGCCCCCCAGACCGTCGCCTCCGGCCAGGTCCTGCGCTGGGCGGCCCCCGCCGCCGCCCTGGCCCTGGCCTCCGCGATCGTCGTGAGCAGGGCACTTCGCAAACGCCGGTGACCACCCGTCACCGCGTCCGTCCCCCCAGTACTGTCATCCCGTGAGCAACGCAGAGATCACGCTGACAGCAGGCAACGCCGAGGTCCGAGTCAGTCCCGCGGGCGGCGGCCGTATCAGTGGCCTCACGGTCGACTCCCTGGAACTGCTGAGACAGGGGGACCGCTACGGCTGCTTCCCGATGGTGCCCTGGTGCGGACGGATCCGGGACGGCCGGTTCCTGGACGGCGGCGTCGTGCGCCAGATGCCGGTCAACGCCCCGCCGCACGCCATCCACGGCACCGCCCGCGACGGCGCCTGGCGCACCGCGCGCACGGCGCAGAACGAGGCGGTGATCACGTACGACCTGGTCGAACCCTGGCCGCACCCGGGCCGCGTCACCCAGGTCGTCACCCTCACCGAGGACAGCCTCACGCTGACGATGTCGGTGGAGGCGCGCGACGACTCCTTCCCGGCGCAGCTCGGCTGGCACCCCTGGTTCAACCGCACCCTCACGGGCGCGGACGGCACGGTGGGCGAGGGCGCCCGCCTCGCCTTCAACCCGGCCTGGCAGGAGGAGCGCGGCGACGACCACCTGCCCACCGGCCGCCGTATCGACCCGAAGCCCAGCCCCTGGGACGACTGCTTCGGCATGCCCGGCGGCGTCGACGTCACCGTCACCTGGCCGGGACAGCTGGAGCTGAACGTGAGCAGCCGCGAGGAGTGGGTCGTCGTCTACGACGAGCAGGCCGAGGCCGTCTGCGTGGAGCCGCAGACCGGCCCGCCCAACGGCCTGAACACGGCGCCCCGCCTGGTCACGCCGCTGGAGCCGCTGGAGGCCACCACCACCTGGAGCTGGCGCCGCCTCTAAGCTGGGCGGCATGACGGACGCCAACGAAGTATCGCCGCCGGGCACGCGCGGCGCGCTGCTGCAGCAGATCAAGGACAAGGCCGTGGTGCACGGCAAGGTGACCCTCTCCTCGGGTCTTGAGGCCGACTACTACGTCGACCTGCGCCGCGTCACCCTCGACGGCGAGGCCGCCCCGCTGGTCGGCCAGGTGCTCCTGGACCTCACCGCGGACCTCGACTTCGACGCCGTGGGCGGCCTCACCATGGGCGCCGACCCGGTCGCCGCCGCCATGCTGCACGCCGCCGCCGCGCGCGGGCGGAAGCTGGACGCCTTCGTCGTACGCAAGGCGGCGAAGGCGCACGGCATGCAACGGCGGGTCGAGGGCCCGGACATCGCGGGCCGGCGCGTGCTGGTCGTGGAGGACACCTCCACCACGGGCGGTTCGCCGCTGACCGCGGTCGAGGCGGTGCGCGAGGCCGGCGCCGAGGTGGTGGCCGTGGCGACCATCGTGGACCGGGCCACCGGTGCCGCGGAGAAGATCGAGGCCGGCGCGGGCGTTCCGTACCGTTTCGCCTTCTCGAAGGATGAACTGGGTCTGGACTGACTCCCGGGTAGGGCTGGACTTGCCCGGGGCTTGACCGCTGGGCCGTACTTCGGGTCAGGTCTGGAAAGATGGGGTCGACGATGACGTCGCCCCCGCACGGTCCAGGTCGGGCCGAAGCACAACCCACCCGCAACACTGAGGAGCGGACAGATGCCCATCGCAACCCCCGAGGTCTACAACGAGATGCTCGACCGGGCGAAGGCCGGCAAGTTCGCCTACCCGGCCATCAACGTCACCTCGAGCCAGACCCTGAACGCGGCGCTGCGCGGCTTCGCGGAGGCGGAGAGCGACGGCATCGTCCAGATCTCGACCGGCGGTGCCGAGTTCCTGGGCGGCCAGTACAGCAAGGACATGGTCACCGGCGCGGTCGCGCTGGCGGAGTACGCGCACATCATCGCGGAGAAGTACCCCGTCCAGATCGCCCTGCACACCGACCACTGCCCGAAGGACAAGCTCGACGGGTACGTGCGCCCGCTCCTCGCGCTCTCCGAGGAGCGCGTGAAGGCCGGCCGCACCCCGCTGTTCCAGTCGCACATGTGGGACGGCTCCGCCGAGACCCTCGCCGACAACCTGGCCATCGCCCAGGAGCTGCTGGAGCAGGCCCGCCGCGCCAACATCATCCTTGAGGTGGAGATCACCCCCACCGGTGGCGAGGAGGACGGCGTCACGCACGAGATCAACGACGAGCTGTACACCACCGTCGACGACGCGATCCGTACCGCCGAGGCCCTGGGCCTGGGCGAGAAGGGCCGCTACCTGCTGGCCGCCTCCTTCGGCAACGTGCACGGCGTCTACAAGCCGGGCAACGTCGTCCTGCGTCCCGAGCTGCTGAAGGACCTGGCCGACGGCGTCGCCGCGAAGTTCGGCAAGCAGTCGCCGTTCGACTTCGTCTTCCACGGCGGCTCCGGCTCCACCGAGCAGGAGATCCGCACCGCGCTGGAGAACGGCGTCGTGAAGATGAACATCGACACGGACACCCAGTACGCCTTCACCCGTCCGGTCGCCGGTCACATGTTCCAGAACTACGACGGCGTCCTGAAGATCGACGGCGAGGTCGGCAACAAGAAGGCCTACGACCCGCGCACGTGGGGCAAGCTGGCCGAGACGTCGATGGCCGCGCGCATCGTCGAGGCCACGCACAACCTGCGCTCGGCGGGCAACAGGATCAAGTAAAGCCGGCGGGACTTTCCGCGCTTTTCGTACGTGTTCGCAGCGAGCCCGCGCCCTGGTGCCGGGCTCGCTGTATACCTGGGGCATGCCCGACGTCCGGTTGGCCTCGCCCCAGGGCAAATGGATCCTGCTCACCACCGTCCTCGGCTCCAGCATGGCCATGCTGGACTCGACGGTCGTCAACGTCGCGCTGCCCACCATCGGCCGTGACCTGAACGCGAGTCTGGCCGCCCTGCAGTGGACGGTCAACGCGTACATGCTGACCCTGGCCGGGCTCATCCTGCTCGGCGGGTCCCTCGGCGACCGTTACGGCCGCCGCAAGGTCTTCGTCATCGGTGTCGTCTGGTTCGCGGCGGCGTCCCTGCTGTGCGGCCTCGCCCCCACCGACGTCGTCCTGATCATGGCCCGCGCCCTCCAGGGCATCGGTGGCGCGCTGCTCACCCCCGGCTCCCTCGCCCTCATCCAGGCCTCCTTCCACGAGGACGACCGTGCGAAGGCGGTCGGCCTGTGGTCCGGGTTCGGGGGCATCGGCGGGGCCGTCGGCCCGTTCGTGGGCGGCTGGCTGGTGGACGGCCCCGGCTGGCGCTGGGTGTTCCTGCTCAACGTCCCGCTGGCCCTCGTCTGCGTCCCCGTCGCCCTGCGGCACGTCCCCGAGTCGCGGGACAGCAGGAGCCACGGCCGCTTCGACGTCCTCGGCGCGGTGCTGGGGGCGCTCTCGCTCGCGCTGGTGACGTACGCGCTGATCGAGGCGACCAGCGGCTCGGTGATCATCGCGGTCATGGCGGTCGCGGGCGTCGCGGCCGGTGTGGCCTTCGTGTACGTCGAGAAGCGGCGCCCCGACCCGATGATGCCGCTCGACATCTTCGCCTCGCGCCAGTTCACGGCGGTCAACCTGGTCACCCTGTGCGTGTACGCGGCCTTCGGCGGCTATTTCTTCCTCACCGCGCTCCAGCTCCAGGTCGTGGCCGGCTACTCGGCCCTCCAGGCCGGTACGGCCCTGCTGCCCACGACCGCGCTGATGCTCCTGTTCTCGGCCCGTTCGGGCGCCCTCGCCGACAGGATCGGCCCGCGCATCCCGCTCACCGTGGGCCCGCTGCTGTGCGCGGCGGCGATGCTGCTGATGCTGCGTGTGGGCAAGGACGCGAACTATCTCGTCGACGTGCTGCCCGCGCTGCTGGTGATGGGCGCGGGCATGGTCACCCTGGTGGCCCCGCTCACCGCGACCGTGCTGGCCTCCGTGGACACCGACCGGGCGGGTCTGGCCAGCGGCATCAACAACGCGGCGGCCCGCGCGGCCGGCCTGATCGCGGTGGCCGCGCTGCCGCTGCTGGCCGGCATGGGCCCGGAGGCCTACCGCTCGGCGGACGCCTTCAACGCCGCGTTCGACCGGGCGATGCCCATCTGCGCGGGTGTCCTGGTCCTCGGCTCCCTGATCGCCTTCACCACGGTCCGCACCCTGCCCCCGGGCTGCACCCGCCCGCAGTGCCGCGTCCACGGCAACGTGACCTCCCCACCGGTCGAGCCCCGCCGGGGCCCCGAGCGGCGCGTGCGCCGCTGACGGGACGGGATCGCCCGGCCGGGCCCCGGGGACGATGAAGCGGTCCTGGGGGCATGCAGCAGACTGGAACCCATGACGATTCACGAGAACCTCCTCGGTGGTCCGCCCCCCACCCACCTCCCCGACGACCCGCAGCCGCGCGAAATGCTGGCGAACGGCACCGCGCCCGCGGACGTGGCCGCCCAGTACCCCACCTCCTCCCTCGCGTGGGCCCAGCTGGCCGACGACGCGTTCGAGCGGGGCTCGGTCGTGGAGTCGTACGCGTACGCCCGAACGGGCTATCACCGCGGTCTGGACGCGCTGCGCCGCAGCGGCTGGAAGGGGCACGGCCCGGTGCCTTGGGAGCACGAGCCCAACCGCGGCTTCCTGCGCGCCCTGCACGCCCTGGCCCGCGCCGCGCAGGCGATCGGCGAGCAGGACGAGTACGAGCGCTGCTCGCAGTTCCTGAAGGACTCCTCGCCGACCGCGGCCCAGACCCTCGGCTGACCGGTCCGCACGAGCGGTGTGGCCCGTCTGGCAGCGGGCGGGCCTTGCCGTCGGCCGGGGTATCACTGAGGATTCCGTTTGGGGACCGGGGCCCCCGTGTCGGCATCGGCAGGGGCGGACCGCTACCCGGAGTACAACAGGAGACAGCGATGTCCCAACAGGCTCACCTCCCTTCCGAGGCCGCTGAGCCCGAGACCCCGCATCTCGACTTCGCCGGTACGACCCCGTACGAGGACTACGTCAAGGCGGACGTGCTGACCCACCTCCAGCACACCCTCTCCGACGACCCCGGAGAGATGGTCTTCCTGGTCACGACCCAGGTCATGGAGCTGTGGTTCACGGTCGTCGTGCACGAGTGGGAGACGGCCGCGAAGGCGCTCCGCTCGGACGACGTCCCGGTCGCGATCGCCGCGCTGGGGCGCTCCGTACAGGAACTGGAGGCGCTCAACGCCTCCTGGAAGCCGCTCGGCCGGCTGACCCCGGCCCAGTTCAACGCGTACCGCGCCGCTCTCGGCGAGGGTTCCGGTTTCCAGTCGGCGATGTACCGGCGCATGGAGTTCCTGCTCGGCGAGAAGTCCGCTTCCATGCTCGTCCCGCACTCCGGCGCCCCGCGCGTGCACGCCGAGCTGGAGAAGGCCCTGCACGAGCCGAGCCTGTACGACGAGGTCGTACGCCTCCTCGCGCGCCGCGGCCACGCGATCCCGGACGAGGTGCTCGGCCGGGACGTCGCTCAGCGCTACGAGCCCTCGGACGCCGTCGAGGCCGCCTGGGCGGCGGTGTACTCCGGCGACGGGGACACCGAGCTGGCCCGCCTCGGCGAGGCGCTGACCGACGTCGGCGAGCTGGTCTGGCGCTGGCGCAACGACCATCTGGTCGCCACCCGCCGTGCCATGGGCGCCAAGCCCGGCACCGGCGGCTCCGCCGGCGTCGCCTGGCTGGAGAAGCGCGCCCGCAAGAACGTTTTCCCCGAGCTGTGGACGGCGAGGTCTCATGTCTGAGACGACGGGAGTGGCGTTCGAACTGGCGTCGCGCGCGAAGAAGTCGGACGCGGCCGACGAACTGGCCGGCCTGCGCTCCCGTTTCGTCCTCGACGAGGGCGTCTACCTCGACGGCAACTCGCTGGGCGCGCTGCCCGCGCACGTTCCCGACCGGATCGCGGACGTGGTCCGCCGCCAGTGGGGCGAGCTGCGCATCCGTTCCTGGGACGAGAGCGGCTGGTGGACGGCGCCCGAGCGGATCGGCGACCGGATCGCCCCGCTGGTCGGCGCGGCCGGCGGCCAGATCGTCGTCGGCGACTCGACCAGTGTCAACGTCTTCAAGGCGCTGGTGGGCGCCGTCCGGATGGCCCCGGACGACCGCGACGAGATCCTGGTGGACGCGACGACGTTCCCGACGGACGGCTACATCGCGCAGTCGGCGGCCCGGATGACCGGGCGGACGCTGCGGGCGCTGGACCCGGAGCAGGTGCCGGCGGCGCTGGGTGACCGTACGGCGGCCGTGCTGCTCAACCACGTCGACTACCGCACGGGCCGTCTGCACGACCTGCCCGCGCTGACGGCAGCGATCCACGCGTCCGGCGCCCTCGCGGTCTGGGACCTGTGCCACAGCGCGGGCGCGCTGCCGGTCGGCCTGGACGAGCACGGCGTCGACCTGGCGGTCGGCTGCACGTACAAGTACCTGAACGGCGGCCCGGGTTCACCGGCATACCTGTACGTGCGCAGGGAGTTGCAGGACCGCTTCGACTCCCCGCTGCCCGGCTGGAACTCCCACGCCGAACCCTTCGGCATGAGCCCGACCTTCACCCCGGCACCGGGCGCCCCGCGCGGCCGTGTCGGCACGCCGGACATCCTGTCCATGCTGGCCCTGGAGGCGGCGCTGGAGGTCTGGGACGGCGTGTCCGTCGCCGCCGTGCGTGCCAAGTCCCTGGCGCTGACGGACTTCTTCCTGGAGTGCGTGGCGGCGTACACCGAGCCGGGGCGGGTGGAGTGTGTGACCCCTCGGGCGCACGACGAGCGGGGCAGCCAGATCGCGCTGCGCTGCCCGGATGCCGGGCGGGTGATGAAGGAGCTGATCGAGCGGGGTGTGGTCGGTGACTTCCGGCATCCCGACGTGCTGCGGTTCGGCTTCACGCCGTTGTACGTGGGCTTCGGCGAGGTCGAACGGGCGGCCCGGGTGCTCGGGGAGGTGCTGAGGTAGGAGCGCTGTGGAGGGGCGGTCGCGCGACCGCCGGTGTGCGCACCCGCCCCTCCACGAAACCCCGTGGAACCCCCGTGGAACCCCCGTGGAACCCCATGGAACCGTTTTCCCCTCACCCTCCGTGACATCCCCATATCCGCGCACGTCACTGGACTGGTACCGTCCCCGCGGGCGGCCGACGAAGATCCCCCGGTCCGCCAAAACCGTTATGTCGCTGAGAGGTTGGAGCATGCCGGACGACGCCGCAGAATCCCGCGCCGCCGCCGAGGAGGAGTCGGCCTTCTCCCACCCCCCGGTGGACCCCGACGTCAGCGTCGCGTACGGCGAACACCCCGACCAGGTGATCGACTTCTACACCCCGCGCACGCCCACCCCGGTCGGCCCGCCCGTCGACCCGCAGGCCGCTCCGCAGACCGCCCCCCTGGTCGTCGTCCTGCACGGCGGCGCCTGGCGCGCCCGCTACGACCGCCGGCACATCACCCCCTTCGCGGACTACCTCGCCCGCAGGGGCTTCGCGGTGGCCAACGTCGAGTACCGGCGAGGCGGCGACTCCCCGATCCCCGCGCAGGCGCAGGCGCAGGACACGGGATCCGGTGTCCCCCGCGCCGGCCGCTGGCCCGACACCTTCGACGACGTCGCCGCCGCCCTGGACGCCCTCCCCGCCCTGGTCCGCGAGGCGGTCCCGGCGGCCGATCCCCGCCGCATGGTCCTCACCGGCCACTCCGCCGGCGGCCACCTCGCCCTGTGGGCCGCGGCCCGTCACGTCCTCCCGGCCGACGCCCCCTGGCGCACGAGCCACCCGGCCGCGCTGCGCGGGGTGGTCGCGCTGGCCCCGATCGCCGACTTCGGGGTCGCCGAGAAGCTGGACGTCTGCGGCAACGCGTCGCTGCAACTGCTCGGAGGACAGGAGCACTTCACCGATCGCCGCCCCTACGCCGACCCCGCTCTCCTCCTCCCCACGGGCATCGCGACGGCCCTCGTCCAGGGCCGTACGGACCTGGTGGTCCCGCAGGCGGTGTCCGAGGCCTACGCGGACGCGGCGGCGAAGGCGGGCGAGATGGTGGGCCTGACCCTGCTGGAGGACGTCGGCCACTTCCCGCTGATCGACCCGGCGGCGGACGCGTGCGCGGTGGTGGCGGAGGAGATCGCCCAACTGGCCTGGTGAGCCACTCCGTTCCGCCCGGTTCCCACCGGTGCCGGCCTGTTGCCTCCCCCTGATCACCGGCCGTAGTACTTGAGACGGACCCCGAAGGACCCGTCTCGCAGGGGACGACCGGGGGCCCGGTCCCGGCCTACCTTCGGGAGTGTGACCGAGGAGACGACCCACACGCAGAGCGCCTACGAGGCGTACAAGGCGCGCAGCCCCGAGTTCCGGGCGGCGGAACAGGCGCTGCGCGGGCTGCGGCAGGACCTGTTCCGTGACGCCTTCGCCTACCGCCCGCTGCCCCGCATGCGGGCCGACGGCCCCCTCACCGGACGGCTGAGCGGCCGACGGCGGGAATGGGCGACCCGGATCCCGCAGGCGGCGGTGGTCGCGGGCGCGGCCGTGACGCTGCTCGTCTGCCTGGCGAGCGCCGACAGCGACACCCGGGGCCTGGTGTACGGCCTCCTCGCGGTGGTGCCGGTGCTGCTGACGCTGGTGCGTCCGGTCGGCGCGTTCTGGCTGTCGCTCGCCGGGACCACGGTGGTCGACCTGCTGGCGGCGCCCTGGGACTCCTGGCCGTGGATGCCGGGAAGCTTCGTCTCGCATCTGCTGGTGCTCACCGTGGTCGCGCTTCGCACCCGTCCGCGTACGGCGGCGTGGATGTGGGTGGTGACGGCGGTGTACGGGTTCCTGGCCGAGGGGCTCTTCGGGTTCCACTACGACACGAACACCGCCCCCATGCTCGTCGTCTCCGCCCTGGTCCTGTCCGCCGTGACCGTCCGGCAGGTCCGCCGTGACGCCCGGCAGGAGGTGACCGCCCAGCAGACGGTGACCGCGCACGAACGCTCGCGGCGCACCCTGCTGGAGGAGCGCACCACCATCGCCCGTGAGCTGCACGACGTGGTCGCCCATCACATGTCGGTGGTCGCCATCCAGGCGGAGGCCGCGCCCTACCGGGTGGAGAACCCGCCGCCGGAGCTGGAGAAGGCCTTCGCCACGATCCGGGAGAACGCGGTGGCCGCGCTCACCGAGCTGCGCCGGGTGCTGGGTGTCGTACGGGCCGAGGACTACGAGGCCCCGGACGCCCCGCAGCCCACGCTCGCCGACCTGGACGGGCTGCTCGGCAACGTGCGGGAGGCCGGGCTGGTGGTCGAGAAGGCGGTGACGGGCGCGGTGCGGGAGCTGCCGCAGGGCGTGGAGCTGTCGGCGTACCGGATCGTCCAGGAGGCGCTGAGCAACGCGCTGCGGCACGCGCCGGGGGCGAGCGCGCGGGTGGAGATCGGGTATGTGCTGGGCGGGCTGGGCCTGCGCGTCGTCAACGGCCCGCCGCCCGCGCCGGCCCTGATCAAGCCGTCGCCGGGCGCCGGGCACGGGATAACCGGGATGCGGGAGCGGGTCTCCATGCTGAACGGCGAGATGACGGCGGGCCGGGTGGACGGCGGTGCGTACGGGGGCGGGTACGAGGTGGCGGTGTTCCTGCCCGTCGCCCTGGTGCGCGGGAGCGGCGAGGGCAGCGGGAACGGCCAGGGCAGCGGGAACGGCGAGGGCGGCGGGGGCGGGGCATGACGATCCGGGTACTGATCGCGGACGACCAGATGATGGTGCGCGAGGGCTTCTCGGTGCTGCTGAACGCGATGCCGGACATCGAGGTCGTCGGGGAGGCGGTCAACGGCAGGGAAGCGGTCGACCGGGTGCGTGAACTGTCGCCCGACGTGGTCCTGATGGACATCCGCATGCCCGAGCTGAACGGCATCGAGGCGACGCGGGAGATCGTGGCGGCGGACGGTGCGGCCAAGGTGCTGGTGCTGACGACGTTCGATCTCGACGAGTACGTGTACCAGGCGCTGCGGGCGGGCGCGTCGGGGTTCCTGCTGAAGGACGCGTCGGCGCGGCAACTGGCGGACGGCGTAAGGGTGGTGGCCTCCGGCGAGGCCCTGCTCGCCCCCACGGTGACGAGGCGCCTGATCACCGAGTTCTCGAAGCTGGCGGCCACGCCCAGGCTGATGCCGTCCGCCCACGCGGCCTACGGCGACCTCACGGAACGCGAGACGGAGGTCCTGATCCTCATCGCCCAGGGCCTGTCCAACGCGGAGATCGCGGAGCGGCTGGTGGTCGCGGAGTCGACGATCAAGACGCACGTGAGCAGGGTCCTGGTGAAACTGGGCCTGCGCGACCGGACCCAGGCGGCGGTGTTCGCGTACGAGGCCCGGCTGGTGACACCGGCGTGAGCGGGGGCCGGCGACCGGCCACGGTCAGCCACGGTCAGCCACGATCGGCCATGACCGTCCACGATCATCCCTCGGACGGTGTACCGGATTTCCGGCGGAGCGCTTAGCGTCGGTGCATGGCACCTGCTGCGGACCTCGCCTTCGACCCGTGGGACCCGGCGTTCCTCGCCGACCCGTATCCGGCCTACGCCGAGCTGCGGGCGCGCGGCCGGGTGCTGCGGTACGAGCCGACCGACCAGTGGCTGGTCCCGCACCACGCGGACGTCTCGGCGCTGCTGCGGGACCGGCGGCTCGGGCGGACCTACCAGCACCGGTTCTCGCACGAGGAGTTCGGGCGCGGTGCGCCGCCCGCCGGGCACGAACCCTTCCACACGCTCAACGACCACGGCATGCTCGACCTGGAACCCCCGGACCACACCCGGATCCGGCGACTCGTGTCGAAGGCGTTCACGCCCCGGACCGTGGAGCGGCTGAAGCCGTATGTCGTGGGGCTCGCCGGAGAGTTGGTGGCGGGCCTGGTGGACGCCGGCGGGGGCGACCTGCTGGCCGACATCGCCGAGCCGCTGCCCGTCGCCGTGATCGCCGAGATGCTCGGGATCCCGGAGGCGGACCGGGGGCTGCTGCGGCCCTGGTCGGCGGACATCTGCGGGATGTACGAGCTGAACCCGGGCGAGGAGACGGCGGCGCGGGCCGTACGGGCGTCGGTCGAGTTCTCGGCGTATCTGCGGGAGTTGATCGCCGAGCGGCGCGAGGAGCCCGGTGAGGACCTGATCTCGGGGCTCATCGCCGCGCACGACGGAGGCGACCGGCTCAGCGAGCAGGAGATGATCTCCACCGCCGTGCTGCTGCTCAACGCCGGGCACGAGGCCACGGTGAACGCCACGGTCAACGGCTGGTGGGCGTTGTTCCGCCACCCCGGGCAGCTGGCCGCGCTGCGCGCCGACCACTCCCTGGTCCCGACGGCAGTCGAGGAGCTGATGCGCTACGACACCCCGCTCCAGCTCTTCGAGCGGTGGGTGCTGGACGACATCGAGATCGACGGGACGACGATCCCGCGCGGCTCGGAGGTCGCCCTGCTGTTCGGCTCCGCCAACCACGATCCCGAGGTGTTCGCGGACCCGGGCCGGCTGGATCTCACGCGGGTGGACAACCCGCACATCTCCTTCAGCGCCGGCATCCACTACTGCATCGGCGCCCCCCTCGCCCGTATCGAACTGGCCGCCTCCATGACCGCCCTGCTGGAACGGGCCCCGACCCTGACCCTGGCGGCGGACCCGGAACGCAGGCCGAACTTCGTGATCAGGGGGTTGAAGGGGCTGAGCGTGGACATGAGGTGATCACCTGTTCGGCTGATCATTGGATGACGTGGGGTGATGTGTGCCCGCGGTTCGCCACGCTGGTGTCCGCCTGCGAAGGGAGGCACCATGACGGTTACGGCAGAGCGCACGTCGTCTCAGTTGTCAGTGGACGTGTTCGAGCGGATCGCCGAGTTCGCCGCCCGTGAGGACGAGACCGTCAGGTTCGAGTTCATCGACGGACGGATCGAGGTCAAGAAGGTGACGAACGGCAGTCACGGCGAGATCGCCATGTGGTTGGTCTTCCAGTGCAAGCACGCTCGGCCCGATCTCACCCTCAACACCACGGGGCAGGGGCTGAAGGTCGAGACGTACCGGAACGGGCGAGCGCGGCCGGATGCTGTGCTCGCCCCGGTGGGGCACTTCAGTGGGCAGGGCGACTGGGCCGAACCCGACGGCGTGCTGATGGTCGTCGAGATCGCGTCGTACGACTCGGACGCCCATCGGCGCGACCGGATCCAGAAGCCCCTGGCGTACGGCGAGGCGGGAATCCCGGTCTACCTCCTGATCGACCGCGACCGGTCGAGGGTCGTCGTGCACAGCGAACCGGGCGCGCGGGTCGGGTACCACCACACGTACGTCGCGGAACTCGGTGAGAAGGTGACCCTTCCCGCGCCCGTCGGCTTCGAACTCGACACCGAGGACCTCAAGGGGTACATGGACTGATCGTCACGAGACCATGTCCCGCCTGCGCAGCCCCGCGAGTCCCGCCGCGACCAGTGCCGCCGCAAGCGCCGTGAGGATCAGGACCGGGGGCCACGACATCTCGCCGCCCGGCATCTTCGGCAGGTGGCCGAAGGGGGAGAGGTCCAGGATCGCCTGGGGGAGGTTCAGGACCGGGCCGATCCAGCCGATCAGGAGGATCGCGCCGGCGACACCCCAGGCCGCCATCGCCGCCCGGGGGAGCAGGCCGTAGAGCGCGACCGCCACCGCGCCGACCACCCAGATCGCGGGTACCTGGAGCAGACACGCGCCCAGGATCGGTCCGGCCTCCTTGCCGTAGCCCACCGCGAAGCCGAGGCCCGTCAGCAGCATCAGCGCGACCGTGCCGCCGAAGGCGATCACCAGGTGGCCCGCCGCCCAGCGCAGGCGCCCCACCGCGGCGGCCAGGAGCGGTTCCGCCCGGGACGACGTCTCCTCGCCGTTCAGGCGGAGGGTGGAGGACACGATGTACAGGGCCGCGATCAGGCCCATCAGGCTCACCATCGACGCCAGGAACGCGTCCGTGAGGCCCGCGTGGCCGCCCAGCCGCTGGAACATCTCCTTGGCCTGCTCGTTGCCGCCGACCAGGTCCGCCGCGCCGTCCGTCAGGCCGCCGTAGACCACCCCGGCGAGGAAGAAGCCGATCGACCAGCCGAGGACGCCGCCGCGCTGCAGGCGCCAGGCCAGGGCGCCGGCGGACGCCAGCCTGCCGGTGGCCGGGCCCGGCCGGGTGGGCAGGAAGCTCATGCCGATGTCGCGGCGGCCGGCCAGCGTGTAGGCGGCGGCTGCCTGTACGGCCACCGCCGCGACGAACAGGAGCAGAACCCACCAGCGGTTTCCCGCGAAGGAGCGGGTGTTCTCCAGCCAGCCGAGCGGGGACAGCCAGGTGAGGACGGAGGAGCCGTCGGTCGTGGCCGAGTCGCCCGCCGCCCGCAGGACGAAGGCCGCTCCGAGGACCGCCGCCGTCAGGCCCCGGGCCAGGCGCGCGCTCTGCGTGAGCTGGGCGACGATCGCCGCCATCGTGGCGAAGACCATGCCCGTCCCGAAGAGGGCGAGGGCGAAGCACAGCGCTCCCGCGGCGCCCTGGTCCGACAGGCCCGCCGTGACCAGCAGGGCGAGGGCCGCGTTCGCCACGGCCGCCGCCAGCAGGCTCGCCGTCAGCGGGGCGCGGCGGCCCACCATGCCGGACGACACCAGCTCCTGGCGACCGCTCTCCTCCTCGTCGCGGGTGTGCCGTACGACGACCAGCAGGCTCGTCACGGCCGCCAGCGCACCCGCGTAGACCCCTACGCGCCAGGCCGTCAGCGCGCCCAGCGACGTGTCGAAGACGGGCCCCACCAGGGCGCGCAGCGAGGCGTTGGTGGCCATCTGGTGGGCCAGGTCGGTTCGTTGGGCGGTGGTGCCGTAGAGGGTCTTCAGCGAGTTCGGCATCGACAGGACCATCAGCGTGTTCACCGCCACCCAGACCGGGATCAGCACCCGGTCCCGGCGCAGGGCGAAACGCAGCAGGGTGCCCGTGGCGGCCAGCGGGCGGGTGCCGGCGGAGGGCGGGGCGGAGACCGGAGCGGCCGGGGTGGTCGTGGGGGTCGTGGGGGTCGTGGCGGTCATCGCGCAGCCGCCTCGTCCGCCCCGGCCTCCGCCTCGGCTGCGTCAGCCGCCCAGGCCCCCTCGGCCGCCCCGTCCGCCCCGCTCGCGCCATCCTGATAGTGCCGCAGGAACAGCTCCTCCAGCGTGGGAGGCGTCGACGTGAGGGACCGTACGCCCGACTCGCTCAACTGCCGCAGGACGGCGTCGAGTTTGTCGGTGTCCACTTGGAGGCGGACACGACGGCCCTGGACGTCGAGGTCGTGGACGCCGGGCAGGTGGGCCAACCCGTTGGGCGGGCCCGCCAGTTCGGCCTTGACGCTGGTGCGGGTGAGGTGGCGCAGGTCGGCCAGGGAGCCGCTCTCGACCGTGCGGCCGGCCCGGATGATGCTCACCCGGTCGCACAACTCCTCGACCTCGCTGAGGATGTGGGAGGAGAGCAGGACGGTACGGCCCCGGTCCCGCTCCTCCTCGACGCAACGCTGGAAGACCTCCTCCATCAGCGGGTCCAGGCCCGAGGTCGGCTCGTCCAGGATCAGCAGGTCCACGTCGGAGGCGAAGGCGGCGACCAGGGCGACCTTCTGCCGGTTGCCCTTGGAGTAGGTGCGGCCCTTCTTGGTGGGGTCCAGCTCGAAGCGGTCGATCAGCTCCGTACGGCGACGGGCGTCGAGGCCTCCGCGCAGACGGCCGTAGAGGTCGATGACCTCGCCGCCGGAGAGGTTGCGCCACAGGGTGACGTCGCCGGGGACGTAGGCGATCCGGCGGTGCACCTCCACGGCGTCCGCCCACGGGTCGCGGCCCAGTACCTGCGTGGCGCCCGAGTCGGCGCGCAGCAGGCCGAGCAGGACCCTGATGGTGGTCGACTTGCCGGCGCCGTTGGGACCGAGGAAGCCGTGCACCTCGCCGGCCTCGACGTCCAGGTCGAGTCCGTCCAGTGCGTGCGTACGGCCGAAGGACTTGTGGAGTCCGGCGACCGTGATTGCCTTCGTCATGCTTCGGAACGTACGCTACTTTCAGAAAATTGTGAAGTTAAGGAAGCGTGAAAACCGTCGATAGGATGAGCGGCATGACGGAAACAGCCGGGACGGGGCGGGACACGGAGGCCGTGTCGAGGTTCGTCGAGTCCTTCGCGGCGCAGCTCGTCGAGGCCGGGATGCAGCGTATGCCCGCCCGGATCTTCGCCGCGCTCCTCTCCTCCGACGAGGGCGCGCTGACCTCCGCCGAACTGGGCGAACAGCTCCAGGTCAGCCCCGCCGCCGTCTCCGGCGCGGTCCGCTACCTCGCCCAGCAGCACATGGTGGCCCGCGAGCGCGAGCCCGGCTCACGGCGCGAGCGCTACCGCGTGCACAGCAACCAGTGGTACGAGGCCCTCACCAACCGCGAGGCCGTGATCAAGCGCTGGGAGGGCGCACTGCGCGAGGGCGTCACCAGCCTGGGCCCCCAGACCCCCGCGGGCCGCCGCATGGCCGAGACACTCGCCTTCTTCGAGTTCGTGGACGACGAGATCGCCGCGATGATGGAACGCTGGCGAGTGCATCGCGACAGGACCTTCGGGCGGGGGTGACCCGGTCGCCGCGCATGAATCACCTTTCCGCCGCATGCGGCGGCAGTCTCCGACCGCCGCGCCGGCATCCCGGTCCGCATGTGCCGACGCCGCTCACGTTCCGCTTTCTTCAGCCGGGGGCCTTCGCGTGGCGAGAACGTCGGCGTAGAGCGCCCTGCCTGTGGCGCAGCCCTTCGACGGGACGGGCGCGTTGACGCAGGAGTCGCAGTTCGGGCCCGTGAGGGGTGCGGAGTGTTCCATCCACTTGCCCCATGCCTGAAGGAACTCCGTTCTGACGACGGGAATCGCCGCCTGCGGGTCGCTCACGTGTGTCACCTCTCCCGGTCGCCGTGCGGGACGTACGGCCGGACCACAGCGCCCGCGTCCTCGAAGAAGGCGTCATGCCGCGCGGCTCGACGCCGGTGTTCCGACTGGTGCCACCCGAGAGGAGGACCCCAAAGGTGCGGGTCATCGGTGGGGGGTGGCACGGGGCGGAGCCCGGGAGTTCCTCCCCGGGCGCGTTGCAGGCGTCGCCACCGGGCGTCGCGAGCGCTGGGAGGCCGCCAGCCCCGCCACACGTACGGGTCGGGCACCGCGGGCGCCTGGGCGAGATCCGTGGGCGGCGCGCCACGTGGACGCCCGTAGCTGCCCTCGCCGCGGAGGGTGCGTACGTAGCCGAGCGCGAGCCCGGCCAGGGCGCACGCGGCGGCGGACCCGGGGAGTGCCCAGCCGATAAGGTCTGTCATGGTCTGCGATCTCCCTTGCATCGGTTGCGGACTGCCGCCACGCGCCCTTCGCGGAGCATCGGCGCGTCGTGTCGCGTGCCTCACCCGGAACATGCGGGCACCTTCACCCTGAGTTCCGCCCAGACGGTTTTACCTGTGGTTTCTACGCACCATCCCCAGTCGCAGGAGAGCGAGTCGACGAGGAATAGACCACGGCCGTGCACGTCACCCTGTGCGGCATTCTTTTTGGCGGGAGCTTCGGTCTCGTAATCCCGTACAGCGATGTGCAGTACGTCTCCGAAGAGTTCGAGTGCGAGCCAGAAGTGTGAACGGGTGCAGGCGTGTGTCACCGCGTTCGTGGCCAATTCACTCGTCACGAGGATGGCGTTTTCCGTATCCTCTCCGGCAGCGTCTGTGATGCCCCATTCCCGTAAGAACTCCCGTACCAGGGTGCGGGCTTGGGCGACGGAGGCCGGTTGGGTGGGATACTGACGCCGCGTGGTTGGTTCGGGCATTGCTACATCCCCCAGGGGGTGGGCAGCGCTACGGAAGGCGCCCGGCCGGTTACGGCTGGGTGCGGTTGCAAGCTTGCGCCTTCGTCGCGCTGAGATGCAACCCTGCAACGACGTGTTACTCCGAATGAGGGTTGGTCAGCTGCCCGTGTCAACTGGGGTGTTGGCATGAAAGTGCAGCTCGGAGAGGGTGGGTGTGACGGATGGTCAATAGGCGCATGGTTGAGCCGACGGCACGCCAAGTGCGGCTGGGCCATGTCCTCAAAGGCCTCCGGGTCGACGGTGGGTACGGCAGTCAAGGAGACGTTGCCGCCTCGCTCGGCTGGTCGGAGTCCAAGCTGAGTCGCATCGAGTCGGGGCGCCTGGGTATCACGGACAACGACCTGACCGCCTTGCTCGCCCGGTACGACATCACGGACCGTGGTCTGAGGGCCTACATCGTCCAACTGAAAGCGCGCGGCAATGAGCGCGGCTGGGAAACCGCCGTGCGAAACGCGGTGTCGTCTGTGTATGCGGATTACATCGGATACGAGGGCGATGCGTCGGACGCCTACAACTGCGAAACCGTCCTCATCCCAGGCCTGCTGCAGACGCATGATTACGCGGCAGCGGTAATCGACCAGCACTTGCCGGACATTACGGAGGGAGAGCGCGAGGAACGGCTGGACATCCGGGCCAAGCGTCAAGAGGTGTTCGGGCGTCCGAACCCGCTCGTTTTCTGGGGCGCGGTATCCGAATCTGTGTTCCGTCATGTTATTGGCTCGCCAGAAATTATGGCGGCGCAGCTTGATCACATGTTGAAGATGTGTCAGGCGTATCCGCGCGTCATCAACATCCAAATTCTGCCGGAGTCGGCTGCAAGTCATGCAGCTCTATTCGGGCCGTTCGTGGTCCTGTCCTTCCCGGAGCGCTGGGAGCCTGACATCGTCTACTTGGAGGGGTTGACGGCGAACAGGTTCCTTGAGGAAAACGGCGAGGTGCAGGACTACTCGCGGCTGTTCAAGCGGCTCATGATGCAGGAATCCTTGAGGGAGCCTGAATCGCTTGAGCTGATCCGGAAATATAAGGACACCTATAGCAAGGGGTAGGCACTCATGTCTGAGCACGTCGTCACGGACGCTTCGATGCTGGACGTCACGTGGCAGAAAGCGGAGGCGTCCGGAGGGAACGGTAACTGCGTCGAGTTCGCTGCCGTGGACGGCATGGTCGCCGTCCGGCACAGCAAGGCGCCCACCGGGCCGGCGCTCCTGTTCAGCAAGTCGGAGATCGCGGCCATGCTCGACGGCGCCCGGCAGGGGGAGTTCGATCACCTGGCCGAGTAGCCACAGCCGGTACGGCTCACAGCCGCAGGGGCGCCCCTGGCCGGTTCCCTCCGGTGGGGGCGCCCTTCGGACAGAGGTGAGAGGCTTCCTGGCTGGTTGCTTGAGACGTGAGACATCTCGATCAACCGCCAGGGAGCCTCGTTCGTTCTGCCTTCACCGCGATCGACCGGCTGTCACCCGGTCGGGGCGATCTGAAAAGGCTCACTGAGTGTTCTGGGGAGCAATCTCCGTTGGAGTGGTCTGCCCGGATATGCCGTTCACGATGCCCTCCCTGCCAGTCAGGTACATCGCGTAGTAGGACCAGGAGATGGGCGACGAGGCGATCCATCGCAGAAGCGCAGGTGATCCTGAGGGTTCGTTCCGGTGGCCGAGCGGTTCGCCCCATCGGTGGAACGCTGTCTGCCTTGTGCCCGCAAGGGTGCCGATGAGGACTTGGAGGCCGAACTGCTGCGCCGTCACCGGCTGATCGGAATTCCGGATATGGTTCACTGCGACATTTGTCTGCAAGTTTCCGATTACGGTCTTGACGCCTTCGGTCACTCCCGCATCAATCGATTGGGCCCAAGTCTTCGGCGTGAATCCCTTATGTGTTGCGGGCAGCTCTGTGGAGTCAGGAACCCTGAACTCTCGTGAGGCCCTGCTGCTCGAGCGTGGCGCCAGCACCTCGCCCATACGAGCTGCGTCCGCCGCCACATCAGGAAGTGCGTCGGTGAAGGCCGGATCATGAAGGGGAACGGGGGACTCAGGTGCGTGCGGAAGGGACGTGGTGGCGCGCTCCGGGGAGCCCACGTGGGGGTGGGCTTCGGTGGTGGCCGATACCTTCGGGTTCTCGGGGTGGAGGAGTTCCGGAGTGTCTTTCGGTTGGGTGACCGGGGTTGCGTGTGTTTCGGGTGCGGGATCCTGGGCCGTCGTGTGGGGGTGGGTTTCGGTGGTGACCGATTCCTTGGGGTTTTCGGGGTGGAGGGGTTCCGGGGTGTCTTTCGGTTGGGTGACCGGGGTTGCGTGTGTTTCGGGTGCGGGATCCTGGGCCGTCGTGTGGGGGTGGGTTTCGGTGGTGACCGATACCTTCGGGTTCTCGGGATGGAGGAGTTCCGAGGAGCCGCTCGGGCGGCTGGGCCCGGTGATCTCGGGCCCCCGGTAGGACTGCGACGATGGTGCCTCATCCTCACCGGGCCGGACTATGCGGACCGATGCCTCGGATTCGCCATCGCCAGAGGCGTGGAGCTGCTGCGCTCGGCTGGAGGCAGAGGAGGAACGAGCGCCTCGCGCTGCTCCTGCGTCAGCAGCCCCGCGCACACTCGTGCTGTCGCTGAGGGCGGCGACGGGCTCAAGCGGCTCAGTCCAGGCCGCTACGGGATGCTCGACTGCGGCCGGCTGCGCCTCCAGGCGTACATCGTGAGGACTTGTTGCCGAGTGACTACCGGTTGCCCGTGCGTCGGTCGCCAGATGTGAGTCCGTCGAACCTGAATCGCCTCCCACCGGCCGTGTCGACGCCTGTTCCGTCTCCTGGGCAGAAGGAGCCTCGCTCCTGACATCGCCGCGGCCGGCGTCGTGAAGTTCCGTCTCCTGGACAGAAGGAGCCTCGCTCCTGACATCGCCGCGGCCGGCGTCGAGAAGTTCCGTCTCCTGGGCAGGAGGAGCCTCGCTCCTGACATTGCCGCGGCCGGCGTCGTGAAAAAGATCAACAGGATCTGTGGAGGGGACACCACGAGCCTCGGCAACCACGGAACCCTCCGAATCTGCCGCGCCCCGCCCTGATCGAACTATGGATCTGAATGCTGATTCGACCAAACTGTTGGCTATGTCGAAGCCGAAGAACAGTGCAGTCTGCCATGCGTCTTCGGCCCATGCGACAGGTCGACCGCTCAGCGCCGGCGCTGTCGCTTCGGCCAGGTAGAATTCGGTATAGACCAATGCGTATTCGGGGATTTCGGAGAGGACCTTCTCGGTCCCGCTGCCGATCATCGTGCCGATCTTCTCGCCCACCCTGCCTGCAGTGCTGCCGACTTCCTTTGCCCATTCCGCGAAGTCCGCGAGCAAGGCTCGGTATCGTTCCATGATCTGGACGATCCGCTCGATCAGAGGTGCGACGCGAGCCCAGAGAAGGTTTGTGATTCCGGCGAAAATCCAGCTCAGGAGGAGTCCGACCGCCAGGATCTCGAGTATCTCAAGGGCGATTCCGATGACTTCCTTGACGATTTCCCAGCTGTGATCCGCATGCTCGTCCACCCGGTCCGCCGTCGACTGCAGGTTGCCGGCCGTTTCCTCGGCTAATTTGGCATGTTCTTGCCATGCAGCCGAGAAGGCTTCATGGTCCGCACCCGACCAGGAGGAGGAGCTCACTTCCGTGGCGAGCTGCGCGTGCACGGCTCTGACATGGGCGGCCTGTTCCCGGAGCTCATCGGCGTGGTCGCGGAGCCCGTTCGGATCTCCAATTTCCCGAAGGACATTGGTGAGCCATTCGGCGATGGCCCCGTTGATGTCCACGCTCACGTTCGGCCTCGAGCGGAAAAGCTACGGGCCGCGCCGGTGTTGGATTCCTCCACCGCTGTGTACAGTTCGGATGCGGCGGAGCGAAAGAATTTCGCAAGCCTGTCCGCGTTCTCCATCTGCACGCTGAAATCATGACTCATGGCGGAACCTCCTCCTAAGTGAAAAAGCGTCTGACAGCAGGGGTGGACGGCCGCTACCTGCTCAGAGAGATTCCAGGAGCCGGACTTCGTTCAGGGTTTATCGACGCCTCGTCCACCTGAACCTGAGTTCCGCCGTACTCGACGGACAGCTTCGCGGAAGAAGCCGACTGTATGGCGGCTACGGTCGCCAATGCGACGGTGGCCCCGATGATGGACGTCCGCTGGGTGAGTTTCCCGTACCGCACGGATTTTCCTCCAGAACCCGCAGGTGCCGCTCTTCCTGATAGGCGCAGATCAGACAGGGTGAACTTCTGGAGGATCGTGGATCGTGCCCACTCATGGCGTCAACGGCTCGCCGTCATCTGAAAGAAATCAGGCACCAAGGCTGCCCTTCGAGCCTGGCCGGTCGCATAGCGGTGCCCGCACGTCTCGGAACGACCAAAGGTATGGGGAGTGGGCCGAGCCGCCGGTCGCCGGACCCGCACCGGTGGCGACGTTGACGTCGGCGCCGGCTATGCATGCGGGAGGAGCAGGTCACGGTGTTCGGGAATCCCTCGGCCAAGGGATACGAGTCGCGCGAGACGAAGCCGTTCGGGGAGAAGCTGACCATCCCCGCCCCGTTCGGCTGTCCCCTCGTCACCGCCGGTTTCCAGGCTCCCGGCTCACGCTGACGGCAGTACCAGACCCCACGCCCCCTCCACCCCGCGCCACGTCCGCCTTCGTACCGGGCCTGAGACCGCCGCGTCGGCGCGGTAGCGGAAGTCGCCGCCCGCCACGGTCACCGCGTGCCCGGAGACGCTGAACGCGGGCTCCTGGGTGTCCAGCGGCAGTGGGCGGACCTCCACCCGGGCGAGGCCGCCGGAACCCGGTGTCACCGACACCGCCTCCACGGGCCGGTCCAGGTCCACGACCGTCTCGCCGTCGACCTCCACCCGCAGCCGGGACGGGCCCGGCGCCGGTATGCCGCCGGGGCGGGCGGGGCGGGGGCCCAGGGTGCGGACCAGGGAGCGGTACGTCGAGCGCAGCCACGGCCGTCCGGGCGGCGCCGGAACCGGTTCGCGGGCGCCCGGACGCCGCGGCGCCGGCGGGATGCCCAGGGCGCCGAGGACGACGCCGTCGCTGTCGTCGACCAGCAGGTCGAGGCGCCGCTCCACCCCCTCCAGCACGGCCCGCGCGGACGCCACCGCCCCGGCGGGCACACCGAGGGACCGGGCGAGGCCCGCCTCCCCGACCGGCACCACCGACAGCGCGCATCCGGCCAGCTCGCGGTGCCGGTGCAGCAGGGTCACGGCGCGGACCAGCGCCCGGTCGTCGCCGACCACGACCGGGCGCCGGGACCCCCGCCTGCCGAGGACCCGGGCGAATTCCTCCGGCCCCTCCGGCAGGCACACCTTGGCCGCCGCACCCGCGCTGAGCACGTCTTTCGCGATGCGTACGGACTCCCCGTCCGCCTCCCGTGCCCCCGGATCGATGATCACCAGCAGCTGGTCGGACGTCGCGAAAGTCGCCACCTCGGTCCTGCCTCACTTCCTCGGGTAGCATCTTTGTGCAAGAGCCCCTTGCGCTATTGCGCCAGGGGCTTCGTCTATTCCGGGGCATCCGGTCCGACGGTTTGCGGCCAACGGTGGTCGCTGTGGCACGCGGCGGTGAACCTTACGCCCACGCCCCGACCTTGGACATGCCCCGCCCGGAAGGGGTGTACGCGCGTGCCCGCACTTGTGCTGCTCGGTGCTCAGTGGGGTGACGAAGGCAAGGGAAAGGCGACGGACCTGCTCGGTGGCTCCGTCGACTATGTGGTGCGATACCAGGGCGGCAACAACGCCGGCCACACGGTCGTCGTCGGCGACCAGAAGTACGCACTGCATCTGCTCCCTTCCGGAATCCTCTCGCCCACATGTGTTCCGGTCATCGGCAACGGAGTCGTCGTCGACCCGTCGGTCCTGCTCTCCGAGCTGAGCGGTCTGAACGAGCGTGGCGTCGACACGTCCAAGCTCCTGATCAGCGGTAACGCGCACGTCATCACGCCGTACAACGTGACGGTCGACAAGGTGACGGAACGCTTCCTCGGCAAGCGGAAGATCGGTACGACCGGGCGCGGCATCGGCCCGACCTACGCCGACAAGATCAACCGCGTCGGCATCCGGGTCCAGGACCTGTACGACGAGTCGATCCTCCAGCAGAAGGTCGAGGCGGCCCTCGACGTCAAGAACCAGCTGCTCACCAAGCTCTACAACCGGCGCGCCATCGCCACCGACCAGGTGGTCGAGGAGCTGCTCGGCTACGCGGAGCAGATCAGGCCGTACGTCGCCGACACGGTGCTGATCCTGAACCAGGCCCTGGAGGACGACAAGGTCGTCCTGTTCGAGGGTGGCCAGGGCACTCTGCTGGACATCGACCACGGCACGTACCCCTTCGTCACCTCCTCGAACCCGACCGCGGGCGGCGCCTGCACCGGCGCCGGCGTGGGCCCGACGAAGATCAGCCGGGTCATCGGCATCCTCAAGGCCTACACGACCCGTGTCGGCTCCGGTCCCTTCCCGACCGAGCTGTTCGACGAGGACGGCGAGGCGCTGCGCCGCATCGGCGGCGAGCGGGGCGTGACCACCGGCCGTGACCGCCGCTGCGGCTGGTTCGACGCCGTGATCGCCCGCTACGCGACCCGCGTGAACGGCCTGACGGACTTCTTCCTCACCAAGCTCGACGTCCTCACCGGCTGGGAGCAGATCCCGGTCTGCGTGGCGTACGAGATCGACGGCAAGCGCGTCGAGGAGCTGCCGTACTCGCAGACCGACTTCCACCACGCGAAGCCGGTGTACGAGAACCTGCCCGGCTGGTCCGAGGACATCACCAAGGCGAAGTCCTTCTCCGACCTGCCGAAGAACGCCCAGAACTACGTCAAGGCGCTGGAGGAGATGTCCGGCGCCCCGATCTCCGCGATCGGCGTGGGTCCGGGCCGGGACGAGACGATCGAGATCAACTCGTTCCTGTAGTCCCGTTGTTCGGGAACCCTTCACGGGCCGGTCATGGACATGAAGTTCCTTGACCGGCCCTTGGGTTGTTCGTGGTTCTCAGGGGAGGGGCCGAAGACAAGCATCTACGCGGGTAGTTGCCGTGTCCGGCCCTCGTCGCCGTCGCGGCCCCTGTCGCCTCGTCGCCTCGCCCCTGGAGCCCTGAATGCCTCTCAGCCCCATGAACCGCCGGGAGTTCGTGAAGAAGTCGGCCGTCACCGGGGCGGCCGTCGCCGCCGCGGGGACCGCGGCGGCGCAGGCGCCCGCGCAGGCGGCCGAGCGGGAGAGCGGGCGGGGGAGCGAACACCGCCCCCGCACCTGGTCGTTCTCCATCCTCGGCACCACCGACCTGCACGGCCACGTCTTCGACTGGGACTACTACAAGGACGCCGCCTACACCGACAGCGCCGGCAACTCCTGCGGCGTCGCCCGGGTCGCCACGCTCGTCGAGCGGCAGCGCGCGGCCAAGGGCGAGGACCGCGTCCTGCTCGTCGACGCCGGCGACATCATCCAGGGCACCTCCCTGGCCTACTACTTCGCCCGCGTCGACCCGATCACCGGCACCGACGGCACGGCCGGCCCCCGGCACCCGATGGCCGTCGCCATGAACCACATGCGCTACGACGCCGCCGCCCTCGGCAACCACGAGTTCAACTACGGCATCGACGTCCTGCGTAAGTTCGAGAGCCAGTGCCGCTTCCCGCTCCTCGGCGCCAACGCGCTCGACGCGAAGACGCTGCGGCCCGCCTTCACGCCGTACACCGTGAAGCGGATCCGGGTGCCCGGCGCGCCCGACATCAAGGTCGGCATCCTCGGCCTCACCAACCCCGGCATCGCCCTGTGGGACAAGGACAACGTCGGCGGGAAGATGGTGTTCCCCGGGCTGGTGGAGCAGGCGAGGAAGTACGTGCCCCGGCTGCGCGCCCTCGGCTGCGACGTCGTCTTCCTCACCGACCACTCCGGGCTCGACGGCTCCTCGTCCTGGGGCGACTCCCTGCCCTACGTCGAGAACGCCTCCAACCTGGTCGCCGAGCAGGTCCCCGGCATCGACGCGATCCTCGTCGGCCACACCCACGTCGAGGTGCCGTCGTACACCGTGAAGAACGCCGAGACCGGCGAGGAGGTGCTGCTCTCCGAGCCGTACTGCTGGGGCTACCGCCTCAGCGTCTTCGACTTCGCACTCGAACTCCACCACGGCCGCTGGAAGGTGACGGGCAAGACGGCCCAGACCCTCAACGCCAACACGGTGGACGAGGACCCGGAGATCAAAAGGCTCCTGGAGGCCGACCACGAACTGGTGGTCACGTACGTCAACACGGCGGTCGGCACCTGCACACAGGACCTCTCGGCGGCGGAGTCCTGCTGGAAGGACGTGCCGATCATGGACTTCATCCACAAGGTGCAGACGGAGACCGTGAGGTCGGGCCTGTCGACGGCCGACGCGGCGCTCCCGCTGATCTCCGTCGCCGCGCCCTTCAGCCGCACCGCCGACATCCCGCGGGGCGACGTCACCATCAAGGACGTCGCCGGCCTCTACATCTACGACAACACCCTCTACGGCAAGAAGCTGACCGGCGCCCAGCTCAAGGACTACCTGGAGTTCGCGGCGAAGTACTATCACCAGGTCCCGTCCGGCACGAAGGTCGACACCGCGACCCTCACCAACGCCAACAAGTTCTGGGACTACATGTACGACACGGCGGCGGGCGTCGACTACGAGATCGACATCGCGCGGCCCGAGGGGTCGAGGATCAGGAACCTCAGCTACGGCGGCGCCCCGGTCTCCGACAGCCAGGTCTTCGTGGTGGCCGTCAACAACTACCGGGCGAACGGCGGTTCGGGCTACCCGCACATCGCGACCGCCGACATCGCGTACAGCTCCACCGACGAGATCCGCCAGCTGATGATCGACTACGTGACGGCCAAGAAGGCCCTGGACCCGGCCGACTTCGCGGTCACCAACTGGAAGCTGACGCAGGACGGCACACCGGTGTTCCCGGACGCCTGAGCCGGGAGGGGTGCCGGTCCCCGGCACCGTCCGTCCGTCCGTCCAGCCGGTCCGGCCCGGACCGGCTGGACGGACGAGCGGGGTCAGCTGAAGACGATCATCGAGCCCTGGGCCAGGCTCCGGGTCGCCGCCGCGTGCAGGCCCAGCCACACGTGCCGTTCGCGGGCGAAGGGGCTCGGGTCGTACGGCGCCGCGACGGCCGGCTCCTCCAGCTCCGTGGGGGCCGCCGGCGGGGCCGGGGCGGCGGGCGGGTTGGCCGGGTCGATGCCGATGGCCGGGGCGATGTGCTCCAGCTCCCGAAGAAGCGCGTGCGAGGAGCCCAACGGGCCGCCGCCTTCGAGGAGTTCGTCGGACGACAGCGGGTGCGGGAAGTCGACGGGGACGTAGGCGCCCGCGTGGTCGTAGTGCCAGACCAGGTGGGACTGCTGTGCGGTGGACTCGAACATCTCCAGCAACTGCTCGTAGTCGCCGCCGAGTTCGTCCACCGGGGTCACCGGCAGCCCGCAGACCTGGAGGAGATAGGCGCGGCGCAGGAAGTGCAGCGCGTCGTAGTCGAATCCGGCCACCGGGGCGACCTCGCCGGACAGACCCGGCATGTACTGGTACACCGGCACCGGCGGGAGACCGGCCGCGGCCAGCGCGTTGTTGTAGTGCGCGAGTTCCTCGGCGAAGGGGTTGTCCGGGGTGTGGCACAACACGTCGACGAGCGGTACCAGCCACAGGTCACAGGCCAAAGAGAGCTCCTCGCATCATCGGCACGCACGCGTACACGCACACAAGCAGGTGGTCTGGGAAGGGTAACGGTCCCTTACCCGTTGGTCAGGCGTTCCACCAGCTCCAGGGAGTGCGCGTTGGCGGCGGCGACGATCGCGCGGGCCGCCGCGGGATCGCGCCGGGACAGCGCGTCGACCAGCTCCGTGTGCCCGGCCCACAGCCGGCCGCGCACATCGGGCACCCGGCGCAGGTGCTGCACCGCGCACACCCAGGACTGCACGCGCAGCCGGTGCAGGAAGTCGGCGAGGTAGGGGTTGCCGAACAGGCCGCTCAACTCGCGCCAGAAGCGCAGGTCGTAGCCGATGAGCACGCCGAAGTCACCGGCCGCCGCGGCGCGCTGGGCCTCCTCGCCGCGCCGGCGCACCGCGGCCAGCGCCGCCGCCGTACGGGGGCCGGGGGACTCGGCGAAGGCGGGGTGGCCGGCGGTGAGGCTCTGGAACATGCCGTCGGTGACCATGCTCCGGGCCTCGATCATGCTCCGGTAGTCGGCCACCGAGTACTCGGGGACGCGGAAGCCGCGGTGCTGGTCGGCCTCCAGGATGCCCTGCGCGGACAGGTCGACGAGCGCCTCGCGCACCGGGGTCGCCGAGACGCCGTACTGTTCGGCGATCTCCTTGACCGTGAACGCCCCGCCCGGCAGCAGCCGCCCCGCGAGGACCTCGTCGCGCAGCGCGTCCGCGATCTGCCGGCGCAGGGTGTTCCGCGTCACGGTGCCGTTGCCGGGCATGTCCGGGACTCTCCTCACGCGAAAGGGTGACGTACTCGCACTGAGTTCTTACGAGCACGTCACCTTACGCGTCGGGTCGGCCCGGCGGCAGTTGCCCGCCGGTCACACCGTGTGTTCGTCAGCCACGCTCAAGGCCGCGTCCAGGGCCGCGAGACCCTCCTTCAGCTCGGCCTCCGTCACGTTGCACGGCGGCACCACATGGGTGCGGTTCATGTTCACGAAGGGCCACACGCCGTGCTTCTTGGCGGCGGCCGTGAACGCGGCCATCGGGGCGTTGGCCTCACCGGCCGCGTTGTACGGCACCAGCGGCTCGCGGGTCTCCCGGTTCCTCACCAGGTCCAGCGCCCAGAACATGCCGGTGCCGCGCACCTCGCCGACGCTCGGGTGCCGCTCGGCCAGCTCGGTGAGAGCGGGGCCCACGACGCTCTCGCCGAGCCGCTTGGCGTTCTCGACGACGCCTTCCTCCGCCATCACGTTGATCGTGGCGACGGCCGCGGCGCAGGCCAGGGGGTGCCCGGAGTAAGTCAGACCGCCCGGGTAGGGCCGCTTGCCGAAGGTCTCCGCGATCTTCTGTGAAATGGCCACGCCGCCGAGGGGCACGTAACCGGAGTTCACACCCTTGGCGAAGGTCATCAGGTCCGGGACGACGCCGAAGAGGTCGGCCGCGAACCACTCACCGGTGCGCCCGAAACCGGCCATGACCTCGTCCAGCACGAAGACGATCCCGTGCCGGTCGCACAGCTCCCGCACCCCGGCGAGATAACCGGGCGGCGGCATCATGATCCCGGCGGTGCCCGGAACGGTCTCCAGGATGATCGCGGCGATCGTGCCGGGCCCCTCGAAGGCGATCGTCGTCTCCAGGTGCTCCAGCGCCCGCGCGCACTCCTGCTCCTCGGTCTCCGCGTAGAAACGGGAGCGGTAGAGGTAGGGCGCCCAGAAGTGGACGACACCGGCGCTCGCGCTGTCGGAGGCCCAGCGGCGCGGGTCACCGGTGATGTTCACGGCCTGCTGCGTACCGCCGTGGTACGAGCGGTAGGCCGCGAGCACCTTCGGGCGGCCCGTGTGCAGCCGGGCCATGCGCACCGCGTGCTCGACGGCGTCGGCGCCGCCGTTGGTGAAGAAGATCTTGTCCAGGTCGCCGGGGGTGCGCTCGGCGATCAGCCGGGCGGCCTCCGAGCGGGCCTCGATCGCGAAGGCGGGCGCGAAGGTGGTCAGCTTCGCGGCCTGCTCCTGGATCGCGGCGACGACCTTCGGGTGCTGGTAGCCGATGTTGGTGTAGACGAGCCCGCTGGTGAAGTCCAGGTACCGCTTGCCGTCGTAGTCCCAGAAATAGGACCCCTCGGCGCCGGCGACGGCGAGCGGGTCGATGAGGTCCTGGGCGGACCAGGAGTGGAACACGTGGGCGCGGTCCGCGGCCTTCACTGCGGCGCCGGCTTCCGGATTGGGCTGAGGGGTCATGCGGGCGAGCGTAAATGTCCGGCATGCGGACGCGACATCGGCGTCCTGTTCCGTGGGCGGGCCGTTTTTGCGACAGGTTGTCGACAGGCTGCCGACGACGCCCTCGTGCGGCCGCATTATTCTCGGTCAGGCGCACACCTATGGGGTGCGCGCTCGGGGGAAGGCGGGGCGGGCGTGGAGAAGCTGGGACCGGGGGATCCGCCGCGCATCGGCGCGTACCGGCCGCTGGCGCGGCTGGGCGCGGGCGGGATGGGGCACGTGTATCTGGCCCGCTCGGAGCGGGGCCGTACCGTCGCCGTGAAGCTGGTCCGGCCGGAGCTGGCCGCGCAGGAGGAGTTCCGGGCGCGGTTCCGGCAGGAGGTGCGGGCCGCGCGCGAGGTCGGCGGCCACTGGACCGCCCCCGTGCTGGACGCGGACACCGAGGCGGAGGTGCCGTGGGTGGCGACCGGCTACGTGGCCGGACCGAGCCTGCAGCAGATCGTCGGCCACGACCACGGGGCGCTGCCCGAACGCTCGGTCCGCATCCTCGCGGCCGGTCTCGCGCACGCGCTGAAGGACATCCACGCGGCCGGGATCGTGCACCGGGACCTGAAGCCCTCCAACGTCCTCGTGACCATCGACGGGCCACGGGTGATCGACTTCGGGATCGCGCGGGCGCTGGAGACGGCGTCGGGCGACGGGCTCACCCGTACCGGTTCGCTGGTCGGGTCGCCCGGCTTCATGGCGCCCGAGCAGGTGCGCGGGGACCGGGTCACCGCGGCCTGCGACGTGTTCTGCCTGGGCTCGGTCCTGGCCTACGCCGCCACCGGCGCGCTGCCCTTCGGGGGCTCGGACAGCGGCGTCCACGCCGTGATGTTCCGGATCGCGCAGGAGGAGCCCGACCTGGAGGGGATGCCGGAGGGCATGGCCGACCTGGTGCGCGAGTGCCTACGGAAATCCCCCGCCGCCCGCCCCACCCTGGACCACATCCTCGACCTCACGGGCGCCGGCGACACCGTCTCCGACGGCCGCTCCCACGACCCCTGGCTTCCCAGCGCCCTGGTCGCCCAACTGGGCCGCCACGCCATCCAACTCCTCAACACCGAAACCCCCACCTCCACCACCCCGCCCCCGGCACACCCGACCCCCACCGCCCCGGCGTCCACGCCCGCGCCCTTCACCGGACCTGGCCCCGGACACCCGACCCCCACCGCCCCGGCGTCCACGCCCGCGCTGCCCACCGGGCCTGGCCCCGGACACCCGACTCCCACCGCCCCGGCTTCCACGCCCGCGCCCTTCGCCGGGCCTGGTCCCGGACACCCGACTCCCACCGCCCCGGCTTCCACGCCCGCGCCCTTCACCGGGCCTGGCCCCGGACACCCGACTCCCACCGCCCCGGCGTCCACGCCCGCGCCCTTCACCGGGCCTGGCCCCGCACACCCGACCCCCACCACGCCGGCCTCCACGCCCGCGCTGCCCACCGGACCTGGTCCCGCGCACTCAACCCCCACCGCCCCGGCGTCCACGCCCGCGCCCTTCACCGGGCCTGGCCCCGCACACCCCACCCCCACCGCACCCGTCCCCACGCCCCCGACCCCCACGGTCATCGCGCCCACCCCCGCCCCCGCGCACCCGTCCGCTCCCGCGCCCGCGCGCGCTCCCGCAGTCGCCAACGGCGGGTACCCCCCACAGGGGCCACCGGCACCCGACAACGCAATCCGCACGGGTGGTGCGGGTGGGAACCCGAACCCGGCCGGAGGCCGGGTGCCCACCCACACACCCGCACCCGCAAACGCACCCGCAAACGCACACCCCTACCGCACCCCCCAGCCCTACCGCACCCCCCACCCCTACCCGTACCACCCCTACAACTTCCCCCCACGCCCCCCTGAGCGCAGAAACACCCGCTCCACCATCCTCCTGATCCTCGTCGCCCTCGTCGTCGCCCTGGGCGCCGGCGGCTCCGTCTACGCCCTCATGCAGCAGCACGCCGACGACCACGGATCCGGCACCCCGACCACCCCCACCACCCAGCCCCCCACCAAATCCAACACCCCCGCCCCCAAGAACGGCGCGATCCCCGAGTCCTACCTCGGCACCTGGACCACCACGATCGACGGCGCCGACGGCACCAGCACCCGGCAACTGACCATCACGCAGGGCCACGTGGGCGACAAGGTCCTCACCCTCGTCGCCGACGGCCCCACCGGCGGCGGCTCCTACCACTGCGTGTTCGAGGCGACTCTGTCCGAACGCCCCACCGGTGACGGCCCGTTGGAGATCGGCCCGTCCACCGTCAGCTCCGGACAGCCCGCCTCCTCCTGCTCTCCAGGCGAGCCGACGGAGGTCACCCTGCTCCCGGACGGACAGCTGAAGCGCGCGAAGAAGTCCGGCGGCGAGAGCCTGACGTACACCAGACAGTGACCCGAAGACAGCGACCGAGCTGAACCGGACCCGAGCCGAACACCAACCGGAACCCAGCGGAGCGTCACCGCGGCTCCGGCGGCCGCTGCCGCGGCATGTTCGGCCGGGTGCCGTTCGCCGAGGAGAGCGGGAACCGCCCCGCCGACCCTCCCGACTCCGACCGCGCCCCGGACGTCACCGCCGCCTGGATCCCGAGCGGCGCCGCCCCGGTACGGAACTCCACCATCCAGTCCGCCGTCTCCAGGCGGACGAGATCGGTGACGTCCTCGGAGAACTTCCGCAGCACCCCGAGACACCGCTCGGCGGCCTCGCTCGCCGTCCCCTCGGCCGGCCCGAGAACCTCTCGTACGCACTCGGACGCCCAGTCGAACTGCAGCGCCTGCAGCCGCCGTTGCACGGCCTGCGCGGTGGCCACGTCCCGCATCCAGCCGGACGTGACCCCGAGGCAGCGGTCGACGGCGACACAGGCCACGGCGACGAGCAGGGCCAGATAGCCCCAGGGCGCGACCCCGCCGACCACCCGCGTGAGGTCCAGCAGCGGCAGCGCGGCCCCGACGACCGCTCCCGCCGCCGCCCCGCCCCGCAGCGCCCGCGCACCGCGCCGCTTCCACACCCGGTCCTCCAGGTACCAGGACGCGGTCTGCAGCGCCCCGCGCTCCACCCACCGGTACAGCTCGTCCAGCCGCTCGGCCGGCTCGCCCCAGTCGCCGAGCGGCAGGGACCGCCCGGTCAGATCGCCCGGCCGCAGCCCGGCCGCACCCTCGCCCCACCCGTCCTGAGGCGGACCCTCGGGCTGCATCTCCGGCTGACCCACCCGGCACTCCCTACTGACACGACACCGAACTCGACACCCGGTACACGGGACGGAAAACGGCACACAACACGGCACACGACACGGCACACAACACGGCACATACGGCACACACGGCACAGAGCACAGCACGGAACACGGCACGGAACCACGCATCGGACGTGGTCGCTCACACTGCGTGACATTGGATGCCGACGTGCGGCCCCCTTCCTACCGCCCAATGGGTGGCGGGGAAGACCCTTTCCCGGCTTTTCCGCCCGTAAGGGGGTGTTGATCAGGTATAGACACGGTGACGTTCTCACTCGAAAGAGTGGCGGAGCGACGGTCGCGTAGACCACGTAGGCTCGTGCACAACGGAGAAGCAGCCGAGAGTGCACGAGGAAACCAGGAGCTGATCGTGATCCCCGGTGGTGGCCAGCCCAACATGCAGCAGTTGCTTCAGCAGGCCCAGAAGATGCAGCAGGACCTGCAGCGGGCGCAGGAGGAACTGGCGAACACGGAGGTCGACGGGCAGGCGGGCGGCGGTCTGGTGCAGGCCACCGTGACCGGTTCCGGCGAGCTGCGCGCGCTGAAGATCGACCCGAAGGCGGTGGACCCGGAGGACACCGAGACCCTCGCCGACCTGATCGTGGCGGCCGTCCAGGCGGCCAACGCGAACGCGCAGAGCCTCCAGCAGCAGAAACTGGGCCCGCTGGCACAGGGCCTGGGCGGCGGCGGTATCCCCGGCCTGCCGTTCTGACGCGGGCCTGATCCGCTGACCGTTCGGGTGTTCGCCACCTGTGCGACACCCCCGCCGCCTTCCTAGGACAGGCGGCAGCCAACTACGGTACGTACCGAAAGGTCTCCAGGAAGGGCAGTCCGGTGTACGAAGGCGTGGTCCAGGACCTCATCGACGAGCTGGGGCGGCTGCCCGGCGTCGGTCCGAAGAGCGCGCAGCGGATCGCTTTTCACATCCTCCAGGCGGAGCCGACGGACGTGAAGCGGCTCGCGCAGGCCCTCCTGGAAGTGAAGGCGAAGGTCCGTTTCTGCGCGACCTGCGGCAACGTGGCGCAGGAAGAGCTGTGCAACATCTGCCGCGACCCGCGCCGCGACCCCACGGTCATCTGCGTGGTCGAGGAGCCCAAGGACGTCGTGGCGATCGAGCGCACCCGCGAGTTCCGGGGCCGCTACCACGTGCTCGGCGGCGCGATCAGCCCGATCGAGGGCGTCGGCCCGGACGACCTGCGGATAAGGGAGCTGCTCGCCCGGCTGGCCGACGGCACGGTCACCGAGCTGATCCTCGCCACGGACCCCAACCTCGAGGGCGAGGCGACGGCGACGTACCTCGCCCGCATGATCAAGCCCATGGGCCTGAAGGTCACCCGCCTGGCCAGCGGCCTCCCGGTGGGTGGCGACCTGGAATACGCGGACGAGGTCACCCTCGGCCGCGCCTTCGAGGGGAGACGACTCCTAGATGTCTGACGCCACGCTGCACGCCACGTCGCAGAACCCGGACGACTTCGCGGTCCAGGTCTCGGACCAGATCGAAAGCTTCCTGGTGGCCGTCACCGAGGTGGCGAGGGGCGACGAGCCCGGCTCGACGGTGCCCTTCCTGCTGCTGGAGATCTCCCAGCTGCTGCTGGCCGGCGGCCGTCTCGGCGCGCACGAGGACATCCTCCCCGACGAGCGCTACGAACCCGACCTGGGCCCGGAGCCGGACGTCGACGAGCTGCGCGAGAACCTGGCCCGGCTGCTGGAACCGGTGGACGTCTACTCCGAGGTCTTCGACCCGTACGAGCCCCGCAAGGCCCCCGTGCCCGCGCGGCTCTCCGACGACATCGCCGGCATCATCACCGACCTGCGCCACGGCATGGCCCACTACCGCTCGGGCCGCACCGCGGAGGCCCTGTGGTGGTGGCAGTTCTCCTACTTCTCCAACTGGGGCCCGACCGCCTCCGCCGTCCTGCGCGCCCTGCAGTCGGTCCTCATCCACGTCCGCCTCAACCAGCCCCTGGAGGAGCTGGACGGTCTCGACACCGACCAGGGCGTGGGCGACGAGACCCTGGAGATCGAGGCGGGCCGGGTGATGGCCGAGGAGATCGGCGCACCGCTCGGTATGCGCCAGGGGAAGTGACGCCTCCCGTTCCGAATTCGGTCACACGACGGCATACGGAACGCTACGCTCGGTAGCGAGCCGGAAAGGGTGCGCAAGGGGGCGCGCCCGGTCGGAGGTGGTGACCTTGTCGGGTACGGACAGCAACAACCAGCCGCCCGCCGCCTGGCGTTACAGCGGCGACCAGATGAAGCGCTGGCGCATCAAGGCGGACGTCAGCCGCGAGAAGCTGGCTTCCGCCGCCAACTACTCCACGGAGACCATCGCGTCGATGGAACGGGGGGTCCGCAGACCGACTCCTCGGGTGCTGGACGTGGCGGACGAACTGTGTGACGCACACGGGATGTTGAGCGCGGCGAAACCGTTCCTGAACCTGGAGCGGTTTCCGGCGCGGGCTCAGGACTTCATGGAGCGGGAGCGCGAGGCGACCAGCATCTGGTGGTACGAAGTCACGTACATCCCCGGCCTGTTGCAGACCCAGCGGTACGCGCGAGCGCTCATTGACAACCATGTCCCACCTCTTGACGAAGAGGTGGTGGAGGAGCGGATCGCGGCCCGAATGGAGCGACAGGCCATCCTCACGGCCCGGAAGCCGACGGTGGGTCTGAGCTTCGTTGTTTACGAAGCCGCCCTGTGCAGCCCCCAGGTGGACAAAGAACAGCTTCATCACCTGCTGGAGGCGTCTCGCCCTCGGAACGTCCTTGTGCAGGTGCTTCCTTTCGAGCGGGCCATCCCTGCGGCGCTCATGGGCCCCATGGTGTTGCTGGAGACCCGGGACCACGAGCGATTCGCCTTTACGGAAGGCGCGTTCGCCAGTGAGTTGTCGGCTGATCCGGGGGTTGTCAGCCGGGCGACCGAGCGGCTTAGCATGATCCGGACGCAGGCTCTCGGCCCCGACGAGTCGGCCCGTTTCATCGAGAGGATGGCGGATCAGCGATGAACGACCAATTGCAGTGGTTCAAGTCGAGCTACAGCGACAGCGAGGGCGGCAACTGCGTTGAGGTCGCCCTGAACTGGTTTAAGTCGAGCTACAGCGACTCCGAAGGCGGCGCTTGCGTCGAGGTCGCTCTGAACTGGTTCAAGTCGAGCCACAGCGACAACGAAGGCGGCGCCTGCGTCGAAGTGGCGGCCCTCTCCACCGCCGTCCACGTGCGTGACTCCAAGGTCCCCGCAGGCCCCGAGCTTCACGTGGCCGCGCCCACCTGGGCGGCGTTCGTCTCCACGGTTCGGCTGGTCGACCGGATCGTGTGACACGGCCCACTTCCGTGCGTGACGTGCCCCCGTCCGGGCATGTGAGCGTCCGGAACGGGCGGCCCGAATGTCTCACCATGCGGTATCGGACAGGGAAAATTCGGACGCTCGATAGACTGAGCCGACATAAACGAACCGAGCGAGGAGCGCACGTGGGCCTTGTCGTGCAGAAGTACGGAGGCTCCTCCGTAGCCGATGCCGAGGGCATCAAGCGCGTCGCCAAGCGGATCGTGGAAGCCAAGAAGAACGGCAACCAGGTGGTTGTCGTGGTCTCCGCGATGGGCGACACGACGGACGAGCTGATCGATCTCGCCGAGCAGGTATCGCCGATGCCTGCCGGGCGTGAGTTCGACATGCTGCTGACCGCCGGAGAGCGTATCTCCATGGCCCTGCTGGCCATGGCGATCAAAAACCTGGGCCACGAGGCCCAGTCGTTCACCGGCAGCCAGGCAGGCGTCATCACCGACTCGGTCCACAACAAAGCCCGGATCATCGACGTCACGCCCGGCCGCATCCGCACCGCGCTGGACGAGGGCAACATCGCCATCGTCGCCGGTTTCCAGGGCGTCAGCGCCGACAAGAAGGACATCACCACGCTGGGGCGCGGCGGGTCCGACACGACGGCCGTGGCGCTGGCCGCCGCGCTCGACGCCGAGGTCTGCGAGATCTACACCGACGTCGACGGCGTGTTCACCGCCGACCCGCGCGTGGTGAAGATGGCGAAGAAGATCGACTGGATCTCCTTCGAGGACATGCTGGAGCTCGCCGCCTCCGGCTCCAAGGTGCTGCTCCACCGCTGTGTGGAGTACGCCCGCCGTTACAACATCCCGATCCACGTCCGCTCGTCCTTCAGCGGGCTGCAGGGCACGTGGGTCAGCAGCGAGCCGATCGAGCAAGGGGACAAGAAGGTGGAGCAGGCCATCATCTCGGGTGTCGCGCACGACACCTCCGAGGCCAAGGTCACTGTCGTCGGTGTGCCGGACAAGCCGGGCGAGGCCGCCGCGATCTTCCGCGCCATCGCCGACGCGCAGATCAACATCGACATGGTCGTGCAGAACGTGTCCGCCGCGTCCACGGGCCTGACGGACATCTCCTTCACGCTGCCCAAGACCGAGGGCCGCAAGGCCATCGACGAGCTGGAGCGCAACAAGGGCGGCATCGGCTTCGACTCGCTGCGCTACGACGACCAGATCGGCAAGATCTCCCTGGTCGGCGCCGGTATGAAGACGAACCCGGGCGTCACCGCGACCTTCTTCGAGGCGCTCAGCGACGCCGGGGTCAACATCGAGCTGATCTCCACCTCGGAGATCCGTATCTCGGTCGTCACCCGTGGCGACGACGTCCCGGAGGCCGTGCGCGCCGTGCACTCCGCCTTCGGGCTCGACTCCGACTCCGACGAGGCCGTCGTCTACGGAGGAACCGGCCGCTGATGGCGTCGACCGGCAAGCCGGCACTCGCGGTCGTGGGAGCGACCGGAGCCGTCGGCGCGGTCATGCTCCAGATCCTGTCCCAGCGCGCGGACGTCTGGGGCGAGATCCGTCTGGTCGCCTCGCCGCGCTCGGCCGGCCGCAAGCTGACCGTGCGCGGCGAGGAGACCGAGGTCGTCGCGCTGAGCGAGGAGGCCTTCGACGGGATCGACGTCGCGATGTTCGACGTGCCCGACGAGGTCGCGGCCGAGTGGGCGCCGATCGCCGCCGCGCGCGGTGTGGTCGTCGTCGACAACTCGGCGGCCTTCCGCACGGACCCGGACGTGCCGCTCGTCGTCCCCGAGGTCAACGCGCACGCGGTGCGTACCCGGCCGCGCGGCATCGTCGCCAACCCCAACTGCACGACCCTGTCGATGATCGTCGCCCTGGGCGCGCTGCACGCCGAGTTCGGGCTGCGCGAGCTGGTCGTGTCGTCGTACCAGGCGGTGAGCGGCGCAGGACGGGCCGGGGTGGAGGCGCTGCGGGCCCAGCTGTCCCTGGTGGCCGGTACGGAGCTGGGGACCACTCCCGGCGACGTACGGCGGGCCGTGGGGGAGGACACCGGGCCCTTCCCGGAGCCGGTCGCGCTCAACGTCGTCCCGTGGGCCGGGTCGCTGCGCGAGGACGGCTGGTCGTCGGAGGAGATGAAGGTGCGGGACGAGTCCCGCAAGATCCTCGGACTGCCCCAGCTGCCGGTCGCCGTGACCTGTGTCCGGGTGCCGGTGATCACCACGCACTCGCTGACCGTCCACGCCCGCTTCCAGGGCGAGGTGAGCGTCGACGGCGCCCGCGAGATCCTCGCCACCGCCCCCGGGGTCGTCCTGTACGACGACCCGGCCGCCGGTGAGTTCCCCACCCCCGCCGACGTCGTGGGCACCGACCCCACCTGGGTCGGCCGGGTCCGGCGGGCCCTGGACGACCCGACCGCGCTGGAACTCTTCGTGTGCGGCGACAACCTGCGCAAGGGTGCCGCGCTCAACACCGCGCAGATCGCGGAGCTGGTGGCGACGGAGATCACAGGCGACGTCCAACCTCGCGGGTAAGACGTTTGTAGGATCATTTTAAGAACTGTGGCCGGAACCATGGTCCAAACCACTTGAACCCGCAACCACAGCAACAGAGGATTTCCCTCCCCGCCCCGCGCAACCGCGCGCAGGGCGGGGAGCGTCTTTGCGGTCACCCTCGGTGGGCTCCGAGTTCATCCGTGGTGGGACCGGGGCGTAAGGATCCTGGCGTGGGGACGCCATGGTCGGGGCGTGGGGACGCCCGTTCACATGGGACATAGGGGAAGAGCGGGGCGCATGGCGGCACTTGAGGCACCGTCGGTCGTCGCACGTGTGACGTCCGGCACGTACAACCCTTGCGGGGGTAAACGTGTCCAACCGGCGTGGCAGAGGTACTCGAACTCACCCCCGGACTCTTCGAGCAGGGGGTGTCCCCAGCGGCCGGCGGCGCCGCGGCTCTCCGGCCGTCCCGCGCGGCACACCGTCTGCGTGTCGCCGGCCCGGCCGGCGGCATGCCGGTGATCGCGCCCATGCCCGCGACGCGGCCCGCCCGCATACCCGGCCAGCGCGACGGCGCCGAGGACACCGCGCCCGCCGCGGTCGTCGGCACCACCGTCGACCACCTCACCGAGACCTACCGCGCGCACTACCGCTCGCTGCTCGGTCTCGCCGCCCTGCTGCTCGACGACACCGCCTCCTGCGAGGACGTCGTCCAGGAGGCGTTCATCCGGGTCCACTCGGCCCGCAAACGCGTCCGCGACCCCGAGAAGACCCTCGCCTACCTCAGGCAGACGGTCGTCAACCTCTCCCGCTCCGCCCTGCGCCGGCGCATCCTCGGTCTGAAGCTGCTCTCCAAGCCGATGCCCGACATGGCGAGCGCCGAGGAGGGCGCCTACGACTCGCTGGAGCGGCGCGACCTCATCAAGGCGATGAAGGGCCTGCAGCGCCGTCAGCGCGAGGTCCTCGTGCTGCGCTACTTCGCGGACATGACGGAGGCCCAGGTCGCCGAGACGCTCGGTGTCTCCCTCGGCTCGGTGAAGGCGTACGGCTCGCGGGGCATCGCCGCGCTGCGGATCGCCATGGAGGCGACCCGATGAGCGACAACTCCGAAGGGGGCGATCCTCACGAACGCCTCTCGCACGCCCGCCACGAGCCCTTCGCCTGGCGCGAGCCGACGAAGCGGCACGAGCACGACCACACGCCATCGCACGTTGGGAACGGAACTGTGAACCACGGCCCCGACGAGAAGGGCCCCGAGGGGCTCGGCGACAAGGGTTCCGAGGAACTCGGCCAGGGCCTCGACGGGCTCGACGGCCTCGAAGGGATCGGCTCGCTCGGCTCGCGCGACGGGCTTGGCGGGCTTGGCGGGCTCGACGGGCTCGCACCGGACGAGCAGGCGCTGCGCCGGCTGCTGCACTCGGCGGTCGACGACATCGAGCCGCGCACCGGCACCCTGGACCACCTGCGCCGGGCGGTGCCCGCACGCCGGGCCCGCAAGCGCCAGGCGGCCGTCGGCATGGCGGCGGCGGCCCTGTTCATCGGCACGGCGATCCCGGCCCTCGTGCACGTCTCGAACTCCGGCGGCTCCGACCCCAACACCGCCATGGCCGGCCAGTCCTCGGTCAGCGAGGGCGGCAACGGCCAGAGCAAGCACCCGGACGCCGCCGGCAGCGGCACGGGCGGCTCCCAGGGCCAGACCCCCGGCCCCGGCACGGACACCGGCACGCCCGACGCGTCGAGCAGCCCCGGTGCCGGCGAGACCGGTGCGAGCAGTGGCGCCGACCCGGCCGCCACCGCGACCGCGGGCGTCCTGGCCTGCACGTCGGCCCAGCTGGGTGCCACCGGCACCGCGACCGCCCCGGACACGGCGGGCGCCGTCTACGGCACCTTCCGCGTCACCAACGTCTCGGGCACCCCCTGCACGGTCTCCGGCGGGGTCACGGTCGGCGCCACGGCACAGGGCGCGGCCGACCAGACCAAGCTCGCCGTCTCCCAGCACATGGCCGGGGACCCGGCGGCCGGCCTGCCCGCCCCGACCGCGGCGGCCTCCAGCCTGGTCCTCCAGCCGGGCGGGGCCTACCAGGAGAAGTTCGCCTTCGTGCCCTCGCAGACCTGTCCGGCCACGGGCGGCACCAGCACCGGCGGTTCGGGCAGCGGCGGCCCCTCGCCCGACCCCTCGCCCTCGCAGGGCGCGAGCACGGGCGGCAGCGGCAGCACGGACCCCGGCACGTCGTCGGGCACCACCACCCAGCTCACCTTCGCGGAGGGGACGGCCGACGGCAGCGTCGTCGTCACCTACACCGGAGAGACGGGCGCCCCGTCGGCGACGGCGCTGGTGCCGAACGCGTGCGCGGGAACGGTGTACTACACCGGGGTGCTCGCGGCGTCGTAATTCTTCTCGGGGTCCTGCTCCGAGGGGTCCTGCTCCGAGGGGTCCTGCTCCGAGGGGTCCTGCTCCTGTACGAGGCCGAGTGCCGCGTCGCGCTGGAACTCCACCTCGCGGCGCAGCAGCCGGAACCACATGAAGAGCGTGAAGCCCGCGAAGACGAACCACTCACCGGTGTAGCCGAGGTTCTGGAACGCCTTCAGGTCCAGGCCGGTGCCCGCGGGCGCGGTCGCGGGCACGGCCTTCATGCCCGCGTCGGCCCTGTCGAGGGTCACCCACGCGTCGTACATCTTGTCCGGCACCAGGTTGACGAGCGAGGCCGGGCTGATCGCCGACGTCTGCCCCGCGGGCAGCCCGCCCTGGGCGCTGACGCCGTTGTCCCCGGGCGTCTCGGGCGCCTGGAGCGCGCCGGTGACGGTGACCTCGCCGGCGGGCGCGGCGGGCGCCTTCGACGCGTTCGCGGCGCCCGGGATCCAGCCCCGTACGACGGGCAGGGACGAGCCCGAAGCGGTGCGCAGCAGGGTCAGCACGTAGAAGCCGTTCCTGCCGTCCAGCTCCCGGCCGGGCACCAGCAGCTGCGTGCCGTACCGGCCGCTCGCGGTGACCCGCCGTCCCGAGGTGGTCTTGTCGACCGGCAGCAGGTCGGCCAGCGGCCGGGCGGCCTCGTCGCGGTCGGAGGCGGCCTGTTCGGTGGCGGTGCGATGTTCCTGCACCCGCCCCTCGAACCGGCCCAGCTGCCAGGACCCCATGAAGATGCAGAAGGGGATGGCGAGCAGCACGAAGACGTTGATGCCCCACCAGCGGGATGTCAGCAGAAACCGGTACACGCCCCCACGGTACGGCGCCGCCGTCGCCTTCCGGGGCGCGGGGCCGGAAAGTTATCCACAGGCTGGGCACAGTGGTCGGCGGATTGTGGGTGCGGCCAGGCACTATGGGGGCATGACTGGGGCGAAGAGTGAGAGCAGGACACCGGGCACACCGGACACGCCGGACTTGGGGACGCCTGTCCGGTCCCGCCGGGCATCCCTCGCTCTCCTCACGCGCTGACCCCGCCTCTCCGGTCCCTGACGGGGTTCTTCCCCCGACCTCAGTCAGGAGTGGTCGAGTACCGCTCGATGCTCGCACGGGCGCTCGACCGGTCGAGCAGGCTCAGCTCCCACGGTCCGGTGTTCACGTCGAAGTCCTTCCCGAACCCCACCCACTTGCCCGCCATGCGTCGGCCTGTCGGCTCGATCAGCATCTGAATGGCGCCGTGATAGCGGGCCCGGTACGGCCCGTGAACCGCTTCAGCGCCCGCGCGTACAGCGGACGGCATGTCCTGGTCTCCCCGGACTCCCAGCGTTGCACGAGTCGCTTGGAGGCGTCGTTGGGTTCGCCCAGCTCCTCACCCGCGCCGCGTAGGCCCTGAGCGAATTCGTCCTGGCTGAGGACTCGCAGGACGGCGGTCCGCTGGTCCTGGAACGGACGATCAAGGCCATCGAGGCGGCCGGGTTCGAGGTCGACCCCGACCAGTGGGGCATGGAGAGTGCGGCCGACTGCAACCAGTGCCACGCCGGATGCCACGACTCGCCCAAGTAGGGCCGAACAGCACATGAGTTGGGGGCTCATCCCCGTACGTTGGGGGTGGGCCCCGCTCCCGGAGAGGAACACCGCATGTCATTGGCTGAGTCCTGGGACAGGTACGCGGTCGGGAGTACGCCCCGTAGGGCCGAGAACGCCAAGGGAGATACGACCTGGCTGAACTGGACTCAGTACGCCGAGCACGGGCCGAACGAGAGTCTTCTAGGTCCTGTGGCCGGGCGCCGGGTGTTGGAACTCGGCTCGGGGAGCGGAAGCAACCTGGCACACCTGGTGACCCTCGGCGCGTCCGGTCTCGGGGTGGACATCGCCCCCGCCCGCGAGGCTGTGGCACGGGAGCACTGGGGTGATCTGCCGGGACTTGAGTTCCGGACGGCGGAGGCGACGGCGTTCCTGCGCGGGACGGACCAGACATTCGATGTCGTGCTCTCGATCTTCGGCGCCGTCTGGTTCGTCGATCCGGAGACTCTGCTCCCACTGATCCGGGCCCGCATGACAGCGGGTGGCATTCTGGCGTTCTCGCACCTGCCTGCCGGAAGTCGGAGTCCGCGACCAGGCAGGGCAGGTATGCGGCACGACCACAGCCCAACCGCATGGGAGCGACTCCTCACCGGCCACGGATTCACCGATGCTTCCGCATTCGTCATCGACCCGCCGGAAGGCAGGACTGTAGGCACGATGCTCGTTCGTGCGGTAGCTCCCTGACCCTTTCCGCCCGGACATGACGATGCCCCCGACACAGACGGGGTTCTGGATGACGCAGGCAACGGTGGCGGCTTTCCGCTTCCAGCAACAGTAACGATGTGCTTGTTGTTGTCCTCGACCCGGTCGAGGAGTTCGGAGAAGTAGCGGACCTCCCGGGATATCCGGTCGATACGCGGGAAAGCCAGCGCGTCCCATTCATCCATGCGCTCGGTTATCCAGGGGCCGAGCTGTGGCCGCGAAGATTCTCAGGAATTACTTGAGTTCTAGCCCGTTCCATGGTTTCGACCTAGCGATCAAAATGCGTGAAAGAATGCGGGGTTTAGCGTTTCCGAAACCCGTTCTTGGCAGGTCGCGCCATTTGGTTGAATAGAGGCATGACGACTGATGCAGCCATGCCCGACTGGGAGAAGCGGTTCCGAGCACCTCGCGTCTCGCTGCCCGACTGGGC
Organism: Streptomyces sp. NPDC048297; assembly: GCF_043201585.1. Taxonomy (NCBI): domain Bacteria; kingdom Bacillati; phylum Actinomycetota; class Actinomycetes; order Kitasatosporales; family Streptomycetaceae; genus Streptomyces; species Streptomyces sp. NPDC048297. The sequence continues at coordinate 63,195 of NZ_JBICZA010000024.1, read as the reverse complement.
AGAGGACGCCCCCGACCGCAGCCTGTTCGTGTCGAACGCGACCGGCACGTACGAGATCTACGCGTGGGACCGGAAGACCGGCGAACAGCGGCAGGTCACCAACCGGCCCAACGGCACCACGGACGGCACGCTCTCCCCGGACGGGGCGTGGATCTGGTGGTTCGACGACAAGGACGGCGACGAGTTCGGGATCTGGCGCCGCCAGCCCTTCGGCGGCGGTCCGGACGAGCCGGCCGTCCCCGGTCTCGACCCCTCCTACCCGGCGGGCCTGGCCCTGGCGCGTGACGGCCGCACGGCGGTCGTCGGCCGCTCGACCGACGAGGACGGTACGACGATCCATCTCGCCCGCGAGGGCGAGGACCCGGTGGAGATCTACCGGCACCGCGAGTCGGCCGGCGTCGGCGACCTCTCCCACGACGGCTCGCTGATCGCCGTCGAGCACACCGAGCACGGCGACGCCATGCACTCGGCGCTGCGTGTCCTGCGCCCGGACGGCACGACGGTCGCCGAGCTGGACGACACCAAGGGCGGTGCCGAGGAACTGGGCCTGGAGGTCCTGGGCTTCGCCCCCGTCACCGGTGACACCCGGCTGCTCATCGGCCACCAGCGCCGTGGCCACTGGGAGCCGCTGGTGTGGGACGTGGCGACCGGCGAGGAGACGGACCTGTCCCTGGACCTGCCCGGTGACGTCGGCGCCGAGTGGTACCCGGACGGCAGCGCCCTGCTCGTCGCCCACAGCCAGGAGGCCCGCAGCGAGCTGTTCCGCTACGACCTCGCGGGCCACGAGCTGACCCGTATCCCCACCCCGCCCGGCACGGTCTCCGGGGCGAGTGCCCGGCCCGACGGCAGCGTGGAGTACCTGTGGTCGTCGGCCGCCGAGCCGCCGGTGGTCCGCTCGACGGCGGGCGGTGTGGTCCTGGACCCTCCGGGCATGGCGTGCCCGCCCTCCGTGTCCGTGGAGGACGTGTGGGTGGAGGGCCCCGGCGGCCGCATCCACGCCCTCGTCCAGAAGCCGGCCGGCGCGACCGGCCCCCTTCCCACCGTCTTCGACCTGCACGGCGGTCCGACCTGGCACGACAGCGACTCGTTCGCCGCGGGCCCGGCCGCCTGGGTCGACCAGGGCTACGCGGTGGTCCGCGTCAACTACCGCGGCTCCACGGGCTACGGCCGCGCCTGGACGGACGCCCTCAAGCACCGGGTCGGCCTGATCGAGCTGGAGGACGTGGCGGCCGTCCGCGCGTGGGCGATCGACTCCGGCCTCGCCGACCCCGACCGCCTGGTCCTCACCGGCGGCTCCTGGGGCGGCTACCTCACCCTCCTCGGCATCGGCACCCAGCCCGACGCCTGGACGGTGGGCATCGCCGTCGTGCCGGTCGCGGACTACGTCACCGCGTACCACGACGAGATGGAAGCCCTGAAGGCCATGGACCGCACCCTGCTGGGCGGCACCCCCGAGGAGGTTCCCGAACGCTTCGAGGCCTCCTCCCCGCTGACCTACGTCGACCAGGTCAAGGCCCCCGTCTACATCTCCGCGGGCGTCAACGACCCCCGCTGCCCCATCCGCCAGATCGACAACTACGTCAAGCGCCTGGAATCCCGCGGCGCCCCCCACGAGGTCTACCGCTACGACGCCGGCCACGGCTCCCTGGTCGTGGACGAACGCATCAAGCAGGTCCGCCTGGAAATGGAGTTCGCGGAGCGGCACCTGCCCCGGCCGTAAGGAGCGTCCGCGCACCTGCCCCGGCCGTATGGAGCGTCCGCGCGTGGCCCTGGGTGGACCCCAGGGCCACGGGTCAGGTCAGTTCGGCCAGGCCCCGGCGGGTGGCGGCGACCACGACACGGTCGTCCTTGGTCAGCACATGATCGCCGCGGACGTCCGGGCGCCCCTCCAGGGCCAGCACCCGGAACGCGCCCGCGCGGAAGGCGTCCCGCACGGTCCGGCCCTCCAGCTCCGGGTTCCCGGCCACCTCGACCGAGGCGAACAGCAGCACCCGCCGCTCCACGGGAACCGCCCCCAGGATCCGCCGCCCCAGCATCGCCCCGGCGAACGCGGGCGTGGACATGTGGGACACGCTCCTGCTGCGGGTCGACGCCTGGGGGTGCGCGGCACGCAGGGTGCGGTACACCGCGGTCGCGAAGTCGTCGTCGTACAGCCGCAGCACCACCCGCAGATCGGGCCGCACGGACCGCGCGTACAGCACGGCCTCCAGATTCGTCGTGTCCGCGCTGGTCACCGCGAGCAGCGCGTGGGCGCGATGGATCTTCGCGGCCTCCAGCACGCCCTCCTGCGTGACGTCCCCGAGCACCACCGGCACCCGCAGCCGCCGCGCCGTCGCGAGTCCCCGCGCGTCCGGGTCGGACTCCACGCACACCACGGGGACGTGCAGTTCCCGCAGCCGGGTCAGCACGCGGGTGCCGATCTTCCCCAGCCCCAGCAGCACCACGTGTCCGCCCAGTCCGCGGGGCGGTTTCCGCAGCGTGGAGGCCGTGCGGAAGGTACCCAGCGCCTCCAGCACGGCGGCCAGCAGGACCGGCAGCAGCAGCAACCCCATGAGCCCGGACAGCAGTTGCAGGATCTGCCGCCCGAGGGACTTGCCGAGCGCCGGGTCGTCGATCGCGAACATGTCCAGCAGCGTCAGATAGAAGGCCCCCAGCGGATGGATGCCGGTGACCGCCCACAGCGCGACGGCGAGCGCGCCCACGCACCCCACGAGCCCGGCCAGCGACCAGCGCAGCCGCCGCGAGAACAGCGAGGCGAGCGGCGGCACCGCGCCCACCCCGCGCGCGGTGGTCGCCGAGGCCGCGGCGCCGGCGTCGGAGACCTGCTCCAGGACGACGGAGGGGCGCCCGAGGGCCTGGCTCACCTCCTCGTCGTCCGGGAGCAGCCGGGGCCCGTGCTCCCTGCCGTCCTCGACCGTGGACAGCAGGGCGAGGGTGCACAGCCCGGGGTCGGTGACGAGGCCGCCCGGGGGCGGGGTCCGTTCCACGGCCCGCAGCAGCAGACCCTCGGTCTGGACGACCTTGCTGGTGCCGGCGACGGCGGTCGCGGCGAGCGCGGGCGCGGCGGTGTCGGCGTCGGACAGGACGGTCGTGGAGGCCTCCAGGGTGTCCTCCTCGCCGTCCCCGGCGGCCAACGCGGCTGCCTGGTCGAGGAGTTCCTCGATGTGCTGACCCAACCGCCGGTTGTAGAGCCGCAGGACGAGGCGCAGGCGCGGGTTGAGCCGGCGGGCGGTGAGCGCGGCGCGGATGTTGGTCTCGTCGTCGTCGTACACGAGGGCGAGCGCGGCGGCCCGTTCCACACCGGCCTCGGCGAGGACGGCCTCGGTGGGCAGGGAGGCCTCCAACACGCGCTCGCCGTCGCCCCGTTGCCCACCGCTGCCGGCGCTGCCCGAGGTCCCGCCGCTTCCTCCGCTGCCGCTGCTGCCACTGCCGCCGCTTCCGCTTCTGCCGCTTCCGCTTCCGCTTCCGCTTCTGCCGTGCCCGGGGCCGCCGCTCGGGGGTGTGGTGGTGTTCCCGTTGCCGCCGCCCCTCCCGACCGTCGCGCTGACCACCCGGTCGAACAGCGACGCCGAGGCGGACCGGGCCCGCCCGACCACCGGGGGCCGCGCGGTTCCCTCGTGCGGGGGTACGACGAGGACGACCTGCTCGCGGTAGACACCGCGCAACTCGGCCGTCAGCCGGTGCGCGAGTCCGTCGTCGCCGCACACCACCATGTGCGCCGACGTGTCACTGGGTCCACCTTGGTACGGAACGCTCGCCACGAGGGGAAAGACTGCCCCAAGGAGACGGGTGGTTCCAGCAAGTAGCTGAACGGGCTTGCGGGGCAGCGCGTATGAGGGAGTAGCGGAGTAGCGGAGCAGTGGAGTAGCGGAGCAGTGGAGCAGCGGAGCAGTGGAGCAGCGGAGCAGCGGAGCAGTGGAGCAGCGGAGCAGTGGAGCAGTGGAGCAGCGGAGCAGTGGAGCAGTGGACAGCCGGAGGTACCCATCCGTGGCCATCACCGAAGACGCCCGACTGGGGACCGCCGTCCCCGACCCCGGGCCCGCCCCCGAGCCCGCTTTCTCCCCTGAGCCTGTCCCCGTCCCCGAGCCCGCTTGCGCTCCCGAGCCTGTCCCCGTCCCCGAGCCTGTCCCCGCTCCCATCCCCGTCCCCGACTCCGCGCCGGACATGCGGGACTCCGCCCCGGACGCGCGGCGCCTCAGCTCTCCGCTGCTGCTGACGCTGCTGCTGGTCCTGGCGGTGCTCGCGCAGTCCCCGATCCGCGGGGCCCTCGGCACCCCGGTGATGCAGAGCTGGATGACGGTGTTCGTGGCCGTGACGGTCCAGGCGCTGCCCTTCCTCGTCCTGGGCGTGCTGCTCTCGGCGGCGATCGCGGTCTTCGTGCCGCCCTCCTTCTTCGCCCGTGCCCTCCCGCGCCGCCCGGCGCTCGCCGTACCGGTGGCCGGGATGGCGGGCGCGGTGCTGCCGGGCTGCGAGTGCGCATCCGTCCCCGTGGCGGGCGCGCTGGTGCGCAGGGGCGTGACCCCGGCCGCGGCCCTCGCCTTCCTGCTCTCCGCCCCGGCGATCAACCCGATCGTGCTGACGGCGACGGCGGTCGCGTTCCCGCGCGACCCCGTGATGGTCCTGGCCCGCTTCGTGGCGAGCCTCCTCGTGGCCTGCGTGATGGGCTGGCTGTGGCAGCGGCTGGGCCGCACGGACTGGCTGCGCCCGCCGGCCCACGCGGCGCACGAGGGCGCGACCAAGGGGGAGGCGTTCTGGGACTCGGTCCGTCACGACACCATGCACGCGGGCGGTTTCCTGGTGCTGGGCGCGATGGCGGCGGCCACCCTCAAGGCGGTGGCCCCGGCGTCCTGGCTGCGCACGGCCGCCGACAGCCCGGTGTTCTCCGTGCTCGCCCTCGCCGTCCTGGCGGTGGTCCTGTCCATCTGCTCGGAGGCGGACGCGTTCGTGGCCGCGTCGCTGACCCAGTTCTCGCTGACGGCCAGGCTGGTGTTCCTGGTGGTGGGCCCGATGATCGACCTCAAGCTCTTCGCGATGCAGGCGGGCACCTTCGGGCGCGGTTTCGCGCTCCGCTTCGCCCCCGCGACCTTCGCCCTCGCCGTCGCGGGCGGCCTGCTGACCGGGGCGGTGCTGCTGTGAACCGGCAGGCCCAGGCGGCGGTCATGTTCCTGCTCGGCGCGGCCCTGCTGCACGCGGGCTCGACCGGCCTGTACCTGCGCTATGTGAAGGCGGGCCTGCAACCCCTGTTGCTGGCCTCGGGAGCCGTCCTGATCGCGGTGGCCGCGGCGACGGCCTGGTACGAGCGCCGGCGCGCGAAGGCGTCCCGCTCGGAGGACGCCGGCGACACCCACGCCCATGCCGGTCACGCCCACGCCGGCGCCCACGCCGACGCCGGCACCCCGCACCCCGAGCCCCGTATCTCCTGGCTCCTCGTGCTGCCCCTGCTCGCGCTCATCCTCGTCGCGCCGCCGGCCCTCGGCTCGTACAGCGCCGTGCGGACCGGGACCGCGCTGCAACAGCCGTACGGATACGACAGGTTGCCCGCCGGTGACCCGGTCCCGCTGAGCGTGGTGGACTACGCCTCACGCGCCGCCTACGGGAACGGCCGCTCGCTGCACGGCCGTACCGTCCGCGTCACCGGTTTCCTCGCCCTGGACCACGGGGGCACCCCGTACCTGGTCCGGATGGCCCTCAACTGCTGTGCGGCGGACGCCCAGCCGGTCAAGATCGCCCTGAGGGGCGAGCTGCCGCCGGTCCTCCAGCCGGACGCCTGGCTGGAGGTGACCGGCACCTACACGCCCGGGGTGACCCGCGACCCGGTGAACGACGGCCCGATCCCGTACTTGAGGGTCGACCGGGCGAAGCCGGTGCCGACCCCGCGCGATCCCTACGACGAGACCTGGAACAACTGAGCCGTCATTCCGTCAGCCGTCAGCCGCCCAGAGATCAGGACGACTGTCAGCCGCCCAGGCAGAGGACGACCAGGCACAGCTGGTTCGGGTGGGTCGCCGCGGGGGAGGGGGGCGTCTGGGGTGTGCCGGAGGTGCTCGTCCCGCCGGTCTGCGCGGGCGCGGGGGTGGCCGCCGGCTGCTGCGCCGGGGCCACGCTGGTCTGACCGGTGCTCGTCGTGCCGCTGCCGCTGCTGCCGCCGGTGCTGCTGCCGGTGGTCGTGGCGAGGGCGGAGGAGGCCTGGTGCGGTACGGCCGCTGTCAGGGCGGGCACGGAAGCAGCCGCGGAGTCGGTGTGCGCGTTCGACACGGAGGTGTGCGGCGCGGCGGCGACGGCGTGCGCGGCCTGCTGGTACGGGGCTCCGGCCGTCTGCCGCTGGGGGTGCGCAGGGCTCGTGCGGTGCGCCGGATGGTGGGCGCCGGGCGCGGCCGGCTGCGGGGTGGCGTCGCCGGTGCTCTCGTCGCCGGTGGTCTCCTCGCCCGCCACGCCCATGCTGCGGTTGTCCGGTGCCGAGGCCGCCTGCGTGCGGTCGGTGGACTGGCTGTTCATCGAGGCCAGCGTGATGCCGCCGCCGACGAGGGCGACGGCGGTGGCGACGGCGGCCCGGCGCTTGTTCTTCTTCCAGCGGGCCAGCTGACGGCGCCGGGCGGCCCGGCCTCGCGGCGCGTCGAAGGAGGGGCCCGCGCCGCCGGACGGCTGGAACTCCGTGGCGTCGTCCGCGCCGGCCGCGTCGGCCGCTGCGGCTGCCGCGGTCTCGCCGTGCAGGTCGCTGTGAAGGTCGCCGTACAGGTCGTCGTCGAACGCCGCCGCGTGGTGCGGGGTGTGGAGGTCGCCGAAGTTCCGGAAGTCCTGGAGGTCGTGGAGATCCTGGAGACCTTGGGGATCCCGGGGTCCCTGAGGGGCGCCGTGCCGGCCGGTCGGGGCCGTGGACGGGGCTATGTCAGGGGCGTACGCACCGCACCCGGGACAGACGAGGGCGCCGTTCAGATGCCGACGGCACGAGGAGCAGTAGTCCATTTCGGTCTTCCTGAGTCGATGGCGCCTGCGGCCTCGGCACCGGGCCTGGTCACGTTCGTACGCGGGCTCGAACGGCCAGCAACGCTAACGACCCTTTCGGAAGACTGTGTGCGCCCGGTGTGCCTCTCCTGCACACATTCTCAGCGGATTCGTGAACGCCTGTGGCGCGGGTCACATGCGGTCCTGTCACATCCCCGCGCTCCGCCCCGTCGTGACAGTGAAACCGCGAGAACGGCCGCCCGACCGCCCGACGACGACACAGGAGCCCGCCATGGAAGCCCGTCTGAACCTCTTCGGCAGCCCGCTCGCCGGCAAGATCCTCAAGCACTTCAACGCGGCCGGCAAGGTCGTCGCCGACTCGTCGCTGCCGGAGGCGACGCAGCACCTGGTGCTGCTCCGCGCCAGCCAGATCAACGGCTGCGGCTTCTGTACCGACATGCACAGCAAGGACGCCGTCGCCGCCGGCGATACCTGGCCGCGCCTCAACCTCGTCGCGGCCTGGCGCGAGGCGACGGTGTTCACGGACGCCGAGCGCGCCGCCCTGGAACTGGCCGAGGAGAGCACCCGTATCGCGGACGCGGCCGGCGGTGTCGACGACGAGGTCTGGGCGAACGCCGCCAAGCACTACGACGAGGAGCAGCTCGCCGCCCTGGTCGCCCTGATCGCCCTCATCAACGCCTACAACCGGGTGAACGTCATGGTCCGGCAGCCGGCCGGCCACTACGAGCCCGGCATGTTCGCGTAAGGCGGGACGGCACTGCCGTTCACCCATCCCGTCCACGACGTCCCACCCCGCCATCCGCGCCGCAGCCCACCCCACCATCCGCCCCGTCATTCATCCCGCCGCCGTCCCGTCATCCATTCGCGACGGCGTGTGCGCACGGCTACGACTGCGTCCCTCGCATATCGTCGGCCAAACGCCAACATCCGGAGTGAAAATGGGAAAAACGGATGAAATGGTGAGCGTCGGCGTTCTCGACGGGGAGGCGGTCGTCTCCACGGGCCCGCCGGTACGCCGCCAGATCCCCGTACGGCCGCTGGTCGCCGCGTCCGCGGTGGCGGCCGTCGGGCTGGCGGTGCCGCTGCTGGCCGCCGCCGGGTGGCTCGGCCACCCCGCCGTCCAGGCCTGGCGCACCGTCTGCCTGGCCATCACCGTCCAGGCGCTGCCCTTCCTCCTGCTGGGCACCGCCCTGTCCGGCGCCATCAACGCCTTCGTACCGGCCGACCTGTTCACCCGGGTGCTGCCGAAACGCGCCGTCCTCGCCGTGCCGGTGGCCGGCGTGGCGGGCGCGGTGCTGCCCGGGTGCGAGTGCGCCTCGGTACCGGTCGCCAACAGCCTGATCCGCCGGGGTGTGACCCCGGCCGCGGCCTTCGCCTTCCTGCTCTCCGCCCCCGCGATCAACCCGATCGTGCTGACCGCCACGGCCGTCGCCTTCCCCGGCAACCCCGCGATGGTCGCCGCCCGGCTGCTCGCCTCGCTCGCCACCGCCGCGCTGATGGGCTGGCTGTGGCTCTGGCTCGGCAAGGAGAAGTGGCTGCGCCCGGCGGTACGGCACACCGGCCATCGTCACGGGCACAGCCGCTGGACCGAGTTCCGCCAGGGCTTCCAGCACGACTTCCTGCACGCCGGGGGCTTCCTCGTCCTCGGCGCCATGGCCGCGGCCACCTTCAACGTGAGCGTGCCGCGTTCCGTCCTCGACACGTTCTCCGGATCGCCCCTGCTGTCGGTGCTCTTCCTGGCCGGCCTCGCCGTGCTCCTGGCGGTCTGCTCGGAGGCCGACGCGTTCGTCGCGGCCTCGCTCACCGGTTTCTCGCCGACCGCGCGGCTGGCGTTCATGGTCGTCGGGCCGATGGTCGACCTGAAGCTGATCGCTCTTCAGGCGGGCACCTTCGGTCGCGCGTTCGCCGTGCGCTTCTCCACGGCGACCACGGTCGTGGCGGTCGCCGCGAGCGCCCTGATCGGAGGCGCGCTGCTGTGAGACGCCCCGCCCAGTCGGCCCTGCTGGCCCTCACCGGCATCGGCCTGCTGCACACGACCCTCTTCACGGACCTCTACCTGCGCTACGTCAAGGACGGCCTGCGCCCGCTGCTGATCGTGTCGGGGTTCGTCCTGCTGATCCTGGGCGTGGCGAACGCGGCCCTCGACGGACGCGGAGCGGCCCGCCGGATCGACCTCCCTGAACCCCCGAAGCCCTCGACAGGCGCCCACTCCCACCACACCGAGGACCACCACGCCGAGGACCACTCCCACGACCACGGCCACGACCACGGCCACGACCACGGCCACGACCACGGCCACGGCCACGACCACTCCACCGCCCCCCGTGTCGCCTGGCTGCTCTTCCTCCCCGCGTTCAGCCTGCTCTTCTACGCCCCACCGGCCCTCGGCGCCTACACGGCGGCGCACTCGGCGAACAAGGCCGTCACGAAGCAGAGCCGCTTCGACGCGCTGCCCGCGGCCTCCCCGGTCCCCATGACCCTCACGGGCTTCACCACCCGCGTCCAGCAGGACCGCGCCCTGGCGATCAAGGGCCGTACGGTCCAGCTCACCGGCTTCGTCACCCCGATCGCCGGAAACGGCGGCGGCTGGTACCTGACCCGGATCATCTTCACCTGCTGCGCGGCCGACTCCCAGTCCGTCAAGGTCCGCATGTACGGCACCGAGGCCCCGCCGGCCAACACCTGGCTGTCCGTCACCGGCACCTGGCATCCTCGGGGGGCCCTGGGCACCCGGTCCGCGGAACCGGCCCTCGACGTCCGCGCGAGCCGGACCGTCGCCCAGCCGGTCAACGCCTTCACGGACGACCTGCCGCTGACACCGGACCGCTAGGACGGGCCCTGTCCTACAGGCTTCGTGGGACAGGGCCCGGTGAGCGGGGAGGGTCAGCCGACGTTCAGGGTCAGGGCCGCGGTGTGCAGCCGGCCCGCCGTACGGAACTGGAGGAACAGCCGCCAGTCGCCCGAGTCGGGGAACTCGGCGTGGAAGGTCAGGGACGGTCCGCCGTGGTCGCCGTCGACCTCGGTCTCCGGGTGGAGGTGCGCGAAGGCCATGTCGCCCCGGTGGAACGCGGTGAGGTGGGCGTACGTGTCGAGGTACGGCTGGAGGTCGGTGACGGGCTTGCCGTCCTTGGTGACGGTGGCGGTCAGCTGGTGGGCCATGCCGGCCATCGGGGCGCCCTTCACCGTGACCGTGTAGCCGTCGACCGTGGCCGTGGCGGACGCCTTGGGCAGCGGGGTGGCCGTCGCCGTACCGTTCACCTCGACGGTGCGGCTGAGGACGAGACCCTTGCCCTTGCCGGACCCGCTGTCCGGGGTGAAGGAGGCGTACAGCCGCCAGGTGCCGGGCCGCAGCGCGTCCAGCGGCGCGGTCCAGGTGCCGTCGCCGGCCATGGTGGGGTGCAGGTGCTGGAATCCGGTGAGGTCGGAGCGGATGGCGTAGAAGTGCATCCGCTTGGTCTGGTCGACGGCGAAGTCCGTGACCGGCCGCCGGTCGGGACCGGCGACGGTGAAGCGGTAGCCGGTCGCCTTGCCGGCGGGCAGGGCGGCGGCGGTGACGGGGTCCATCCGGTAACCCCCCTTCGCGGCGCCCAGGCCATTACCGGCCTCGGCGCCACCCATACCAGGCATGCCGGGCATGGCCGGGCTGTGCCCGGAGTGCTGCCCGGAACCGGAACCGGAGTCGGAATCTGAGCCGGAGTCGGAGCCGCACGCGGCCAGGGTGAGGGTGAGCGCGGCGGTGGCGACGGCCGCCGTCAGGGCATGACGGGACGTCCGGAAACGCTGGGACATGAATACGTCTTTCCAGGTGGGCGCCGTGAAGAGGCGCGGTGAACGGGAGAGCCGGTGCCGGACCGCGGCGCTGGGCGGCGGCCCGGTGCTCTCGTCACGTCCGCGCGACGCACACCTGGAGAAGGAGCCGACGACCGCTCGGCGGCGGCCCCCGCCGGCGCGTGCCGTCGTACGTACGGCGCCCTCCCGGCACCAGGACCACCGCCGGGAGGACGACGGCGACCGCGGACAGCGGAGGAATCGGGAACGCCGATCGGGGCGTAGTGGCCACGCACTGCACACCCCGCATGGAGGGATCCGCCTGCACGACGACCTTGCCGCCACCCCCGTGCACCGCGTGTCCGGTGTGCCAGGCACCCGTATCGACAGGCATCCCCCCATGACAGCCCGCCTCTGCCGAGGCCGGCCCACCGTGCATGAGAAACAGCCCGAACAACACCGCCACCAACACGGCGAACCGCACCGAACGACGGCCCCCGGCCGTGCCATCGACGGGCTGCGTAACAATCACCGCTCCACTCTACGGGCGCATCCAACACCCCACCGACACACGGCCAGAGTCACCCCAACCCACCCCAACTCCCAAGGAGCGCGGGGCTGTATCGATTTGCGGCTCCGCCGCGCGGGCGCGACCAGCCCCCACACACCCGCACCGGCGAACCACCCCCCCCAACCCCCACCCCCAAGCTGTGGGATCTCAGACCTCGTGGGACGCTGCTCGGGTCGCGTACCCGGCCCTCGCCGACCACGAGGCCGAGCGCCACACGTCCCACATTGGTGAACGTGACCAGCTTCATCAGCCGGCTGTCCCTTATCCGAGGTGGGTTGAGCAGGCTGTTGGCCGTGCTCGGTGCGGCTAGTTCGTTGCGGGCTGCGGGTTCCAGGTGCCATCGAGCGGGACCCCGGCTGCCGTTGCGATGCGGTTGCGGGATGCGAGCAGGCGGGCCTTGAGCGTCGCCAGGTCCACGTCCACCAGCGCGCCGTCGCGTTTGACGACGCGGCCGGCGACGAGGACGGTGTCGACCAGACCGGCGTGCCCGGCGGAGACCACGGTGCCGACGGGGTCGGTCACCGGGAACACGGTCAGGTCGTCGGTGCACAGCAGGATGATGTCGCCGTCCTTGCCGGGGGTGATGCTGCCGGTGCGGGCGTCGAGCCCGCACGAGGCGGCCGCGTCGGCGGTGGCGAACTCCAGCAGGTCGCGCGAGCGCAGGCCGCCGTCCAGGCCGCGCTGCGCGGCGAACGCGACCCGCATCGCGGAGAACATGTCGCCGGCGACCGAGGGGACGACGTCGATGGACAGGGTCGGGCGCAGCCCTGCCGCCAGTGCCCGCCCGGTCATGGGGGCACCGAAGCCCATCTTCAGCTCGACGTCCGGGCTGATCGAGATCGAGCTGCCCGCGTCGGCGAGCATGCGCAGTTCCTCATCGCTCAGCCCGTTGCCGTGGACGAAGGTCGTGGTGGCGCGCAGCAGACCGTGCTTGTGCATGTCGGCGATCGGGCGCTGGGTTCCGTCGGACCCGGTGTGCAGGCTGGTGCGCAGGCCGAGTTCGGCGGCCAGCTCCAGCTCCCGGGCCAGGGCGTCCATGCCGGTGTCGTCGGCGCCGCGCAGTCCCCAGGCCATGGTGACCAGGCCCTCGCCCGGCAGTGCGGAGCGGACGCGACGGATGTCATCGTCGACGGAGTGCGGGGCGGCCCATCCGGCGCCGAGGCAGAAGACGGAGCGCGCCGGGGCGTCACGCAGCGCGGCGACGGCGGCGTCCTCGTGCTCGGGGCCCTGGGCGACGTGGTACCAGTCCAGCATCGTGGTGATGCCGGAGTGCAGCGCCTCCAGGCGGCCGACCAAGGTGGCCACGTAGACGTCCTCGGGCGTGTAGTGCGGCTTGACGGTGCCGTGCATGGCCGCCGCCCACTCGCCGAACGTCCAGTCCGCGCCGATGCCACGGAAAGCGGTCTGCCAGTTGTGGCGGTGGTTGTCGACGAAGCCGGGCATGACGATCCGGTCGCTCGCGTCGATCACCTCGGCGTCCGGTGCCTCGATCCGCTCGGCCACCTCGACGATCACGCCGTCCTCGATCAGCACGTCACCGCGGTCGAGATCGCCGACCGCCGGGTCCATGCTGACCACGGTGCCGCCAGTGAGCAGGGTCCTCATCGCGGGCTCCTTCAGGTAAATGTTCCAGTTCGTGCAAATTCGTGACCCCCTCAAGCGTTTATCCGGCTGCCTGCCGGGTGCGCGCGATGGCGGCAGTTTTGGCAGCAAGTTGCGCCAGACCCGGCTATCAGGCCGTGCTGGAGGGGGTGAACGAGCAATAATCTGCCGCTCGGACGGGGCGAGCCGGTCGATCCTGTCCGGGCCTGCAAGGGCAGGCGGATGCACAGCCCTGGGCTCGCCGCCGAGGGGCGTGACCGAAGCCCGCGCCGGTCGCTCAGGTGCGCGCCGCGTCGGCCGCGGCGAGCACGTCCGCGACCAGGTCGGACGTGTCCTCGGTCCCTGCTGCCAGCCGGATCAGGCCAGGCGGAACGGCTGCGGCGATCTGTTCCTCGTCGAGCATGCCGCGCCACATGGACGCCGGGTGCACGGCGAGTGATTCCACGCCGCCCAGGCTCGCCGAGCGTCGCGGGTAGCGCAGGTGGCCGAGGAAGGCGTCGGCGGTCTCGAAACCGCCGGCGAACTCGACGCTGAGCACCCCGCCGTAGCCACTCATCTGGTCGAGGGCCAGCTTGTGCTGCGGGTGCGTCACCAGCCCGGGGTAGTGCACCGTGGCCACCGCTGGATGCTCGTGGAGCGCCCGTGCGAGAGCGAGACCGTTCTCGTTGTGGCGCGGCATCCGCAGCGGCAGGGTGCGTATGCCGCGCAGCAGCAGCCAGGCGTCGACCGGGCCGAGCGTGGCGCCGGTGAGCAGGCTGGTGTCCCAGATGCGGTCCAGGATCTCCGCAGGCCCCGCGAGCGCTCCGGCGGAGACGTCGGAGTGGCCGTTGAGGTACTTGGTGGCGCTGTGCATGACCAGGTCGATGCCGAAGTCCACGGGGCGCTGGTTCAAGGGCGTGGCGAAGGTGTTGTCCGCCAGGGTCAGCGCGCCGTGGGCGCGGGCCAGCTCGGCGACGGCCCGCAGGTCGGTGATCTGTAGCAGCGGATTGCTCGGCGTCTCCACCAGGATCAGGCGCGTCCGGGGGGTCAGAGCCTGGGCGAACGCCTCGGGGTCGGTCTGGTCCACCAGGGTGGTCGACACCCCCAGGCGCGGCAGCAGGTTCTGCAGCACCGAGGCCGTGCCACCGTAGGTGGACTGCTGCCCGATGACATGGTCACCGGCGGACACCACGGCCAGCACGGCCGTGGTGATCGCCGCCATCCCTGAGGCGGTGACCATCGCGGCCTCCGTGCCCTCCAACTCCGCGACGACGGCTGCGGCCTGTGCATGGTTCGGGTTGCCGAAGCGGGTGTAGAAGTTGGTGCCGCGCGGATCGACGGCGGCCTGCGCGAACGTCTCCGCGTCCTCGGCCGAGAAGGTCGCGGTCTGGTAGATGGGTGGCGCCACGGCGCGGCTGGGGTGGATGTCGCGATCGGCGTGAACGGCGATGGTGCTGTTGCCCGGCATGGCTGACCTTCCGTGGACCGGCGGGGTACGCCATCCAGCCTGGCCCTCCGGCAGTCGTAGATGCCCGAATCGCCGCAACGTTGGCAGTAAATTGCTCCCTCGGCAGGCACAAGATTGTGCTAGCAGGCACTCCAGCGCAATATTCTGCTTCCATGGATGAAGTGGACCGGTCGATCCTGGCCGTACTCGAAAAGAACGGCCGTATCAGCAACGCCGAACTCGCCGCCCAGGTCGGACTGTCGCCGTCCCCCTGCCTGCGGCGCGTGCGCCAGCTTGAGGAAGCCGGGGTCATCCGCGGCTACCGCGCACTGATCGACCCCGCCGCCATCGATCGCGGCCTGCGGGTGTTCGCCGGCGTACGGCTGATGCGGCACACCCGCCCCGACGTGGTCGCGTTCGAGCGCAAGGTCACACAGCTGCCCGAGGTGATCGCCTGCCACCACATCACCGGCAACTTCGACTACCTGCTCCAGATCGAGGTGGCCGACCTGCCCGCGTACGAGAACCTCCACGCCAACCAGCTGGCCAGCCTGCCCGGCGTGGCCACCGTCACCAGCTACGTCGCCATGAAGACACTGTCCCCCAACACCTGACGCGCTTGGCGTGCCCACGCACCTTCGTGAACCAGCGGGGGCGGGTGCCGCGTCATCCTGGTGTGCCGCTCGTGCCGGTGCCGCCCGGCTCGTCAGCGTGTTCATCATCAGCGTCGCCCAGTCCTGATCGGCACGGGCCACCGGCGTCGGCGGCGGCTTCGCCCAACTGCGGTACACGGTCCAGAAGTAGTGCTCCGTCGCCCCGTGCCCCGGCCCTGAGCGGGCCGGGGCCGGAGGTGCGTCACCGGATGGCGCGGGCGGCGTCCTCGATCAGCTGCGCGGTGGCCTTGGGGTGGCTGATCATCGCGACGTGCGACGAGGTGGGTACGTCGACGACCTTGCGGCACTTGGCCCGCTGGTACATCCAGCGTTCGGTCGCGGGCGGGATCGTCCGGTCGCGGCCGGCGACCAGCCCCCACGACGGGATCGTCCGCCACGCAGCGGCCTGGGTCGTGTAGGTGAAGGAGTCCGCGTCGAACGGGCGTTGCGTGGCCTGAAGGAGCCGGAATGCGGACGGGGACAGGTCGGCCGCGAACGCGGCCTGGCCGTCCTTGCTCAGATACAGGTCGGTGCCGGTGGTGCCGTCCGGCTTCGTGTAAGGGACGGGCACGCTCACCGCCTGGACCTCGCTGCCGGGGAACTTGGCGATCAGATCGGCCTGGCTCTCGCCCACGTCCGGCACGAACGCCGCGATGTAGACCAGCGCCTTGACGTTGCTCTTGCCCGCCGCGGCGTTCGTGATGACGGTGCCGCCCATGGAATGCGCCACCAGCACGACCGGCCCGCTGATGGAGTCCAGCAGGCTCGCGATGTACGGGGCGTCGGTGGGGATGCCCCGCAGCGGGTTCGATCCGGCGATCGTGTCGTAGCCCTTGCTCTGCAGTTGCTGGATGACCGCGTTCCAGCACGATGAATCGGCGTAGCCGCCGTGGACCAGCACGATCGTCGGCCGGGCGCCCGGCGAGTGCGTGCTGCCGGTCGCGGCGGTGGCGGGGTGCGGGGCGAGGACCGCGGCGGATGCCGCGGCGGCCGCGCCGGTGGCGAGGACTCTGCGGCGGGTGAACATGGGGCGTGCGGGCATGAGCATCTCCCTCGTGTGGACAAAGGCGTGCCCCGGGCGGATGGTGCCGTCCAGGGCACGAGGATGGTGGCGCGGCGATGGGGTTACGCGTTGCCGCCGCGGCCTTCGGCGGCCTGGGTGATGACGGCGGCGACCGTGGCGGGGCGGGAGATGTAGACCGCGTGGCTGCCGGGGGTCTCGGAGACGGTCGCGCCGGTCCGCTCGGCCATCGCGCGCTGCGCGGGCGGCGGGATCATGCGGTCGTCGGTGGCCACCAGGTACCAGGCGGGCTTGGTCCGCCAGGCCGGCTCCGAGACGGCACCTTCAAGTGCCGCCACTCCCCAGGGCACTTGGGAGTCCGCGAGGAACGCGGCCTGGACGGCGGGCAGGTCAGCGGCGAAGGAGTCGGCGAACTTGGCACGGTCCAGGAACAGCACCCCGTCCCGAGGAGGCAGGATCGGCGGCACCGGTGCGCCGGGCGGCGGGTCGGCGATCAGGGTGCTGACCGACTCACCCTTGTCCGGGGCGAACGCGGTGACGTAGACGAGTGCGCTGACGTTGGGGTGGTTGCCGGCCTCGGTGATGACGGCGCCGCCGTAGGAGTGGCCGACCAGCACGGCCGGTCCGTCGAGGGCGTCGAGGATCTGGTGAGTGGCCGTCACGTCGCCGGCCAGCGACTGGGTCGGGTTCTGCACGATGTGCACCCGGTAGCCGTCCGCGGTGAGCTGTTCGTGGACGCCCTGCCAGCCCGAGCCGTCCACGAACCCGCCGTGCACCAGCACGATGTTCCTGATGGTCGCCATGGTCACTCCTGCCGGAGAGGGACAGGCCCAGCGCCTGTCCGGTGCCCCCCAGTGAAGCCGTCCGAGCCGGGGCGGACCATGCAGAACAGCACGCAGAAGTTCTGCGCACAACCGCCCGCGAAGCGTCCGCCTCGCGTCCCACGAAGGTCACTCAGTGACGGCGAGTCGCCGGCAGCGCCGGTGTCCTTCGACGTCACCGATCGCCTCGTAGACCTCGGCCGCGCGGGCATAGGCGCGACGGCTCTCCTGCACCCGGCCGGTCTCGGCGAGCAAAGGAGCAAGGGCCTCCAGGACAAGGCAGTTGACGTAGCTGGGGTCCTTTCCCAGGGCCGAGTCCGCCTGGGTGAGGGCGGTGATGGCCTGCGCGCGCTCGCCGAGTTGCCGCAGGCTCAGCCCGAGCCCCGCCGCCATGTGCGTGCGCAGATACTCGGCCAGGGTCGGTGCCACGTCGTAGCCGTCGTCGAGCAGTGCGATGGCCTCGTGGTAGTGCTCCACGGCCTCACGGTGGCGTCCGGCGTCGCGCAGGCAGTGGGCGAGATTGCCCATGCAGGTCAGGTGCGAGTCGTTGTCGCCCAGCGCCTTGAAGGAATCGACCGCCCGGTACGCGGCGCTGACGGCCGCGTCGAACTGCCCCAGCTTGCGCTGGGCCACCGACTGGTAGTTGTGGGCCCAGGCGACCTGCGCCGCCGCACCGCTGCGCACGGCCAAGTCCAGTGCCTGGGTCGCATACCGCAGGGCGGGCACCGGATCGTTCATCGGCGTGCTGTGCACCCAGGACAGGTAGTTCAGCTGGGTGGCCTGCTGAGGCAGATCCCCCAGCGAGGCGGCGGCCTCCGCGCCGAGCGTGAAGACCTCCCGCCAGTGCGGACCGTGGATCCACCGGTCCGAGTACCAGTGCATGGACTCGGCGCAGTCCAGCACCGCTTGGTCCTCCCCGGCCGCCCTGGCTTGGCGTAGTGCCCCGAGCCAGCTGTCCACGTTGGCCCGCAGCCACGTGTCGGCTTCCTGCGTCGTCGCCAGGACGGTCAAGTCGAGGCCGGGCCGGTCGGGTTTGCCGTAGCCGGGCTCGAACCAGCGCCCGGCCATGGTCGCCATCCGCAGCAGCCACGACCGCACCTCCAGGGCGACCGTGGTCCGGTCGGCCTGCGACTCCTCCCGCCGCAGCCGGTCCCGGGCGAAGAGGCCGACCAGGTCGTGGAAGCGGTAGCGGCCCGAGGTGCCGTCCTGCAGCAGCCCGAGATCGACGAGCTCGTCCAACGCGTCCCAGCTGTCACCGAGACCGATACCGCCCGCCACCGCCGCGAGAGCGGCATCGAAGTCCGGGCCGGGAACCGCCGCCAGACGCCGGAACACCCGCCGGGCCACGGAGCCCAGCTGCTCGTACGACATCCCGAACGCATTGGCGATCTTCAAGTCGCCCGCGGTGAACTGCTCCAGACGACGCTCCTCATCCGCCAGACGAGCGGCGAGTTCCTGCGCGCTCCACCGCGGGCGGCTCACCAGCCGGTTGCCGATGATCCGTAGCGCCAGCGGCAGCCCTCCGCACAAACGGGCCAGCCGGTCCAGCGCGGCCTGCCCATCGGTGGCGGCCCGCTCGCCGACGATGCCGGTGAGCAGCTCCGTGGCCTCCGGCAGCTGCAGCGGGCCCAACACCAGGCGGCGCACCCCCTCCATGCCCGCCAGCAGCCGTCGGCTGGTGACCAGGACCCGGCTGGATCCCCCCGCCCCCAGCAGCGGACGGACCTGCTCCTCGGAGGCGGCATTGTCCAGCACCACCAGGATCCGGCGCTCACCCAGCAACGACCGGTACAGCGAGGCCCGTTCCTCCGGACCGGTCGGCACCTGCCGCTCCGTGATCCCCAGTGCCCCCAGCAGCAGACCCAGCGCGTCGAACGACGAACGGGGATGCGTGGCCATGCCCAACAGATCGAGGAAGAGCACCCCGTCAGCGAAGTCCGGCCGCAGTGTGTGCGCGGCACGGATCACAAAGCTCGTCTTCCCCGACCCGGCCGAACCCGTGACAAGCCCCACCAGGGCACTGCCGGGCGGATCAGGAGTCCGGGCCAGAGCATCGATCCAGCCCAGTTCCGCGCCCCGGCCAGTGAAATCGTCCACCGCGCGCGGCAGTTCACACAGCCCGCTGGGCCGCCCCCAGTGATCCCGCAGACGACCATCGCGCGCCATCTCGACGAGCCGCTTGCGGTCAGCCTCCGCCAAGGCGAGAGCCTGCGCCACCGCGACGACCGTCCGGTGCTGGGGCCCTCTGCTGCGGCCACGCTCCATGTCGGACAGCGTCCTGGCACTTACCCCGGAGACATCCGCGAGCTGTTCGAGCGTCAGACGAGCCGCCTGCCGATGACGACGCAGCAACTCAGCGAGACTCGGATCGTCAACGATGACGACACCCCCCTGCGAGCGGAACAACAACCGAACCGTTCGAATGAGGGCAATCGTACGGAGCACCCGAAGAAGCGACAGGGACTACGCCATAAACGCTCAGCTTCCGCTGGCTGATGACGAGTACGAGCCTCGTACGCAGACTCTGCCGTTCCGCCGGAACGGGATGGACCACGCCGCCGTCAGTACCGTCAACGGCAGGACTGGTCCTCCCGTCGCGCCGAGGACCTGGACACGGTCGTGAGACCGAGGTCCGCGGACACAACCTGAGACAAGCCAAGAAGGGCGCAGGCTGCAGAGCAGGCGTCGGGACATCGTCAGCGGGATCCCACACAAGCCCTGGGCCAGAGCCACTCACGTCAAGACAGCGTCAAGGTGCCCGACAGCAGCGCCAAGGAAGCGCTAACAATAGACCCCGCCGCCCCACGAACCCGCTTCCTTGGAGGAAGAAGCCCTCCCGCACAGAGGAGTCGGCCGAGCGAGCGGAGCGCGTCAGCGGCGATGAGTGACGTACGGCCCGGACGACTGAAGATCTACCTCGGAGCTGCCCCAGGGGTCGGCAAGACCTACCGGATGCTCGACGAGGGCCGGCGCCGCGCCGCCCGCGGGGCGGACGTGGTGGTGGGACTCGCGGAGTGCCACGGGCGCCCGCGCACGGAGGCGATGCTCGCCGGTCTGGAGTCGGTCCCCCGGGCGCCGTGCGTCCACCGGGGTGGCCGGTTCCAGGAGATGGACCTGCCCGCCGTCCTGGCCCGGTGCCCCCAGGTCGCGATCGTCGACGAGTTCGCGCACAGCAACATCCCGGGCGAGGGCCGCAACCCCAAGCGCTGGCAGGACATCGAGGCCCTGCTCGACGCGGGCATCGACGTGATCACCGCCCTGAACATCCAGCACCTGGAGTCGCTGAGCGACGTGGTCGAGAAGATCACCGGGGTGCCCCAGCACGAGACCGTGCCCGACGAGGTCGTACGACGCGCCTGGCAGATCGAGCTGGTGGACATGCCGCCCGAGGGCCTGCGTCGCCGCATGGCGCACGGCAACGTCTACGCCCCGGAGAAGATCGACGCCGCCCTCGCCAACTACTTCCGGCCCGGCAACCTCACCGCGCTGCGTCAGCTGGCGCTGCTGTGGGTCGCCGACCGGGTCGACGAGGCACTCCAGGAGTACCGCTCCCAGCACGGCATCGGCCGGGTCTGGGAGACCCGGGAGCGGGTCGTCGTGGCCCTGACCGGCGGCCCGGAGGGCGACACGCTCGTACGCCGGGCCGCCCGGATCGCCGACCGGTCGGCGGGCGGTGACCTGCTCGCCGTGCACGTGGCCCGCAGCGACGGCCTCGCCGCCGGCGTCTCGCACGCCTCGCTGGCCCGCCAGCGCCGGCTGGTGGAGGACCTCGGCGGCAGCTACCACTGCGTGGTCGGCGACGACGTGGCCACCTCCCTGGTGGACTTCGCCCGCGCCGAGAACGCCACCCAACTGGTCCTCGGCACCAGCCGCCGTGGCCGGCTCGCCCGGTTCCTGACCGGGCCCGGCACCGGGGAGACCGTCACCGAACTGTCCGGGGACATCGACGTGCACCGGGTCACCCACGAGCGGGCCGGGCTCGGCACCCTCCTGCCCTCGCGGCGCCGGACACTGTCGACGGCCCGCCTGATCGCCGGCCCGGTCGCCGGACTGGTGCTGCCCGTGCTGCTCACGGCAGGCCTCACCCAGTCGCGCGGCACCCTGAACCTGACCAGCGAGGCACTGCTGTTCCTGCTCGCCGTGGTGGGCGTGGCCTGCATAGGCGGGGTCGCCTCGGCGGTGATCGCGTCGGTGACGGCGTCGTTGCTGCTGAACTACTGGTTCATCCCGCCCGTCGGCCAGTTCACGCTGAACGATCCCAACGCGCTGCTGGCCCTCGCGGTGTTCGCGGTCGTGGCCGCCACCGTCGCCGCCGTCGTCGACCGCTCGCTCAGGCTGTCCCGGCGCTCCGCGCGGGCGACGGCCGAGGCGGAGACCATGTCGTCGCTGGCCGGCAGCATCGTGCGCGGCGAGGCCACCATCCCGGCCCTGCTGGAGCGCACCCGCGAGACCTTCGGCATGGAGTCGGCGGACCTGGTGGACGAAGCCGTCGACACGGCCGGGGTGACGGCCGTACCCGCCGGATCCGGCGCCCACCTCGCCCTGACCGGCCGTACGCTCTCCTCCTCCGAACGGCGGGTGCTGGCCGCGTTCGCCGCGCACGTCGGCTCCGCGGTCGAGCGGGCCCGGCTCGCCGA
This sequence comes from Streptomyces sp. NPDC048297, assembly GCF_043201585.1. Taxonomy (NCBI): domain Bacteria; kingdom Bacillati; phylum Actinomycetota; class Actinomycetes; order Kitasatosporales; family Streptomycetaceae; genus Streptomyces; species Streptomyces sp. NPDC048297. Next base: position 41,733 of record NZ_JBICZA010000024.1, on the reverse strand, counting down.
GGCGGCGGCCGAGGTGGAGCCGGTGAAGGCCGCCGACCGGCTGCGCACGGCCCTGCTGCGGGCCGTCGGCCACGACCTGCGCACCCCGCTCGCCGCCGGCTGGGCCGCCGTCACCTCGCTGCGCAGCCGCGACGTCGCCTTCTCCGACGAGGACCGCGACGAACTCCTCGCCACCGCCGACGAGTCCATGGCCAAGCTGAACCGCCTGGTGGAGAACCTCCTCGACCTCAGCCGCCTGGAGGCCGGCGCCCTCACCCTGAACCTGCGGGCCGCCTGCCTGGAGGAGGTGCTCCCGATGGCGCTGGCCGACGTGCCGGAGGTCGAGGTCGCCGACCTGGAGGACATCCCCTCCGTGCTCGCCGACCCGCCCCTGCTGGAACGGGTGATCGCCAACCTGGTCGGCAACGCCGCCCGGTACACGCCGGCCGGGAAGAAGGTACTGGTCACCGCCAGCGCCCTGGCGGGGCGGGTGGAGCTGCGGGTCGTGGACCGGGGACCCGGGCTGCCCGCCGACGGGCGCGAGCGGATGTTCGAGCCGTTCCAGCGGCTCGGCGACACCGACAACACCACCGGACTCGGCCTCGGACTGGCCCTCGCCCGGGGACTGACCGAGGCCATGAGCGGCACCCTCACCCCGGAGGACACGCCGGGCGGGGGCCTCACGATGGTCGTGTCCCTGCCGATCGCCACCCGGCCCGCACCGACCGACCGGCAGAGCCCACAGAGCCCACAGAGCCCACGGAGCCCACAGAGCCCACAGAGCCGGCGTAGCCAGCAGAGCCTGGAGAGTCGGCAGAGAGCGTAGGAGGTGCGTGATGAGCACCGTGACCGGTATCCGCAAGCAGCATCACCGCGGAGAGACCCGCGCCCCGCACCGCACCTGGCCGGTGCGCGACCGCATCGCCCTGGTGGCAGCCCTGGCCGCCCCGTTCCTGGTGGCCCTCGCGCTCGTCCCGTTCCGTACGACGCTCACGCACGCGAACGCGGCGCTCGTCCTCGTCGTGGCGGTGGTCGCGGTGGCCGCGCTGGGCAGCCGTACGGCGGGTGCCGTGGGCGCGCTGTCGGCGGCGGCCTGGTACGACTTCTTCCTCACGCCGCCCTACCGCTCCTTCGACATCACCGCGTCCGCCGACGCCGAGACTGCGGTGCTCCTGCTGGCCGTCGGCACGGTCGTCGCCCAACTGGCGGCGCGGGCCCGCCGGCTGGAGGTCGTGACGGTGACGGACGAGGCCCACCTCACCCGCGTCCACCGCACGGCCGCCCTGGCGCAGTCCGCCAACTCGGCGAACACGTCCTTCGGCGGCCTGCCGGTCCTGCTGAGGCTGCTCGCCCGTGACAACTACCTGCCGCACGTCTTCGCCCTCAAGGCCGACCGCCAGGTGCACCGGCACGGCGTCCTGGCCCTCGCCCTGGTCTCGGCGGCCCTGCTGGTCTTCTCCGGCGGCGACACCAACACCCTGGTGCCGCTGTTCGCGATCGGGGTCTTCGTCGGCTTCACCATCGCCCAGGTGGGCATGGTCCGGCACTGGTTCCTGGAGCGTGGCACCGGCCAAAATGGCACCGGCCGGCGCGGGAAGGCGCTGCTGAACGGCTTCGGCGCGGTCCTCACCGGCGTCGCGGCCGTCGTCGTCACCGCGAGCAAGTTCACCGAGGGCGCCTGGCTGATCGTGATCGCCCTGCCGCTGCTCGTGGCCGCCTTCGAGACCGTGCACCGCGCCTACGGCCGGATCGGCGAGCGGCTCGGCCTCGGCCGGATCCCGCGGGCCCCGCACCGCGAACGCTCGCTGGTGATCGTCCCCGTCTCCTCCCTGACCCGGCTGACCTCCGAGGCGCTCACCGCGGCCGCCTCCCTCGGCGACGAGGTCCGCGCGGTGACCGTCTGCTACCCGGACCCCGAGGACCGGGTCCAGCTGCACGCCCTGGAGCGGGCCTGGGCCGACTGGGACCCGGGCGTGGAGCCGGTGCGGCTGTCCTGCGAGCGGCGCGGCCTGGGCCGTCCCATCGCCGCGTACGTCCGTGACGTGTCCGCCGCCGAGCCGGGTACCCGGGTGACCGTGCTGATCCCGGAGACGGAGCCGGAGCGGCTGTGGCTGGGGGTGCCCCCGCGCGAGCGAAGCCGAGCGTGGGGGAGGCTGCTGCAGAACCAGTGGGGCGCGGTCGTCGCCCACGCGGTGCGCCGCGAGACGAATGCCGTGATCTGCAGGCTGCGTTTCCGGCTGCCGTGACGCCGGTCACAGATCGTCACCAGGCTTTACCCACCGGTACGAGTCAACCTCGTAAGAGTCCCGTCAAAGGCGTACGCGGCGCCGTAAGGGAGCCGTCAACGGCCGGTCGGATCCGGCCATCCAGGGGTTTTCCTTCTAAGCGTCCGTTTCAACCGAACCTCACTCCAGGAGTTCGCGATGGCCGATCTGGCCTTCGTCGTCACCGTGCTCGCGGGTTTCGCGCTGGTGGCCCTCGTCGCCAAGGGGGTGACGAAGCTGTGACCGCCGAGAACATCGTCGGCCTCGTCGTGGCCGTCGCCCTGCTGGGTTATCTCGTCCTCGCCCTGATCTACCCGGAGAGGTTCTGAGACATCTCATGGGTCCCGTACTCGCCACCGTGCTCCAGCTGCTCGCCCTCATAGGCGCGCTGGCGCTGGTCTACGTCCCCGTCGGCACCTACATGGCCCGGGTCTACTCCTCCCCGAAGCACCTGCGCGTGGAGAAGTGGGTCTACAAGGGCATCGGCGCCGACCCCGACACCGAGATGACCTGGCCCGCCTACCTGCGCGGTGTCCTCGCCTTCTCCGCCGTCAGCGTGCTGTTCCTGTACCTGCTGCAGCGGCTCCAGGGCGTCCTGCCCGGCTCGCTGCACTTCTCCTCGGTCAACCCGGCGCAGTCGTTCAACACGGCCGTCTCCTTCGTGACCAACACGAACTGGCAGTCGTACTACGGCGAGCAGACCATGGGGCACGTCGTGCAGAGCGCCGGTCTGGCCGTGCAGAACTTCGTCTCCGCCGCCGTCGGCATGGCCGTGGCCGTGGCCCTCGTGCGCGGCTTCGCCCGCTCCCGCACCGGTGAGCTGGGCAACTTCTGGTCCGACCTGGTGCGCGGCACGCTGCGCATCCTGCTGCCGGGTGCCGCGATCGCCGCGGTGGTCCTGGTCGCCTGCGGCGCGATCCAGAACTTCTCCGGCATCCACGAGGTCGGCCAGTTCATGGGGGGCTCGCAGCAGTGGAACGGCGGCGCGGTCGCCTCCCAGGAGGCGATCAAGGAGCTGGGCACCAACGGCGGCGGTTACTTCAACGCCAACTCCGCCCACCCCTTCGAGAACCCCACCCCCTTCACCAACCTCTTCGAGATCTTCCTGATCCTGGTCATCCCGTTCGCGCTGACCCGCACCTTCGGCGTGATGGTCGGCTCGGTGAAGCAGGGCTACGCGATCCTCGCCACGATGTTCACGATCTGGCTGGGCTTCGTCGCCCTGATGATGTGGACCGAGTTCGCCCACCACGGTGCGGCGCTGCAGGCCGCGGGCGGGGCGATGGAGGGCAAGGAGGTCCGCTTCGGCGTCGGCAGCTCGTCGATCTTCGCCGTGTCGACCACGCTCACCTCCACCGGCGCGGTGGACTCCTTCCACTCCTCCTTCACCGGCCTCGGCGGCGGCATCACCATGCTCGGCATGATGCTGGGCGAGATCGCGCCCGGCGGCACCGGCTCCGGCCTCTACGGCATCCTGATCATGGCGGTCATCGCGGTGTTCATCGCCGGTCTGATGGTCGGCCGCACCCCCGAGTACCTGGGCAAGAAGATCGGCGGCCGCGAGATGAAGCTCGCCGCCTGCTACATCCTCATCACCCCCACCCTGGTCCTCGTCTTCACGGCCGCCTCCATGGCCCTGCCGACCCCGCCGCACTCGATGCTCAACCCGGGCGCCCACGGGTTCTCCGAGGTGCTGTACGCGTTCACCTCGGCCGCGAACAACAACGGCTCGGCCTTCGCCGGCCTGAACGCGAACACCGACTGGTTCAACACCATGACCGGACTCGCGATGCTGCTGGGCCGCTTCCTGCCGATGGTGTTCGTCCTGGCGCTCGCCGGCTCGCTCGCCGAGCAGAAGCCGGTCCCGGAGACCGCGGGCACCCTGCGCACCGAGAAGCCGCTGTTCACCGGACTGCTGGTCGGCGCGATCCTGATCATCACCGGCCTCACGTACTTCCCCGCCCTCGCGCTGGGCCCGCTCGCTGAAGGGCTTGCGTGATGACCAGCCGTACCGAGAACTCAGAGGACTCCATGTCCACAGCCACTCCCACCCGGGCGCCGCACAGCGACGTCCCCACCGGGCACAAGCAGGCCGAGGGCCGTGTCGGCGCGGGCCTGTTCGACCCCAAGGCACTGGTCAGGTCCCTGCCGGACGCCTTCCGCAAGCTCGACCCGCGGGTGATGGTCAAGTCCCCCGTGATGTTCGTGGTGTGGGTCGGCTCGATCCTCACCACCGTCTTCTCCTTCCAGCACCCCGGCGACTGGTTCGGCTGGACCATCAGCGTCTGGCTGTGGCTGACCGTGGTCTTCGCCAACCTGGCCGAGGCGGTCGCCGAGGGCCGCGGCAAGGCGCAGGCCGACACCCTGCGCAAGGCCAAGACCGACACGGTCGCCCGCCGGCTGCTCGCGGACGGCGCGTCCGAGGAGCAGGTGCCCGGCACCGAGCTGAGGATCGGCGACCTGGTGGTCTGCGAGGCCGGTGACGTGATCCCCGGCGACGGTGACGTCGCCGAGGGTGTCGCCTCCGTGGACGAGTCGGCGATCACCGGTGAGTCCGCCCCGGTCATCCGTGAGTCCGGCGGCGACCGCTCCGCCGTCACGGGCGGTACGAAGGTCCTCTCCGACCGCATCGTCATCAAGATCACGACGAAGCCCGGCGAGACCTTCATCGACCGGATGATCAACCTGGTCGAGGGCGCGGCCCGGCAGAAGACGCCGAACGAGATCGCGCTGAACATCCTGCTGGCGTCCCTGACGATCGTCTTCCTGCTCGCGGTGGCGACCCTGCCGCCGTTCGCCGACTTCGCCTTCAACAACGCCGGCAGCCACCAGCACCTGACCATGGTCGTCCTGGTCGCCCTGCTGGTCTGCCTCATCCCGACCACCATCGGCGCCCTGCTCTCCGCGATCGGCATCGCGGGCATGGACCGGCTGGTGCAGCGCAACGTGCTCGCCATGTCCGGCCGCGCGGTCGAGGCCGCCGGTGACGTCTCCACGCTGCTGCTGGACAAGACCGGCACCATCACGTTGGGCAACCGGCAGGCTTCCGAGTTCGTGCCGGTGCGCGGGACGACCGAGGCCGAGGTCGCGGACGCGGCCCAGCTGTCCTCGCTGGCCGACGAGACCCCCGAGGGCCGCTCCGTCGTCGTCCTGGCGAAGGAGAAGTACGGGCTGCGCGAACGCCACCAGGGTGAGCTGGCGCACGCCGACTGGATCGAGTTCACCGCCCAGACCCGGATGTCGGGTGTGGACGTCGACGGCCGGAAGATCCGCAAGGGCGCCACCGCCTCGGTCATCGCCTGGGTCGAGGAACAGGGCGGCACGGTCCCCGAGGACGCCGACACCGTCGCGCACCGCATCTCCGCGGCCGGCGGCACCCCGCTGCTGGTCGCCGTCCACGACGAGCGGGGCGCCCGCGTCCTGGGCGTCATCCACCTCAAGGACGTCGTCAAGGACGGCATGCGGGAACGGTTCGAGGAACTGCGCCGCATGGGCATCAAGACGGTCATGATCACGGGTGACAACCCGCTGACCGCCAAGGCGATCGCCGAGGAGGCGGGCGTCGACGACTTCCTCGCCGAGGCGACTCCCGAGGACAAGATGGCCCTCATCAAGCGGGAGCAGGCCGGCGGCAAGCTGGTCGCCATGACCGGTGACGGCACGAACGACGCGCCCGCGCTGGCCCAGGCGGACGTCGGCGTGGCGATGAACACCGGTACGTCGGCCGCCAAGGAGGCCGGCAACATGGTCGACCTCGACTCCAACCCGACCAAGCTGATCGAGATCGTCGAGATCGGCAAGCAGCTGCTGATCACGCGCGGCGCGCTGACCACGTTCTCCATCGCCAACGACGTCGCCAAGTACTTCGCGATCATCCCGGCGCTGTTCGCGGCGGTCTACCCGGGTCTGGACAAGCTGAACGTCATGCAGCTGTCCTCGCCGAACTCCGCGATCCTGTCGGCCGTCGTCTTCAACGCGCTGATCATCATCGCGCTGGTGCCGCTGTCCCTGAAGGGTGTGCGGTACCGGCCGCTCAGCGCCGACAAGATGCTCCGCCGCAACCTCGGGATCTACGGCATCGGCGGCCTGATCGCGCCCTTCGTCGGCATCAAGATCATCGACCTTCTCATCTCCCTCATCCCCGGGATCGGCTGATCGCCATGAACAACTCCGTAACGAACACCGCCCGGTTGCTCGGGGCGGGCCTGCGCGCCCTCCTCGTACTGACCCTGGTGACGGGCGTCCTCTACCCGCTGGTCGTCACCGGTGTCGCCCAGGCACTGTTCGGCGACAAGGCGAACGGCTCGGAGATCAGGGCGGACGGCAAGGTCGTCGGCTCGTCCCTGATCGGGCAGTCGTACAACCTGCCGCTGAAGAAGGGCCAGGAGACCCCGGACCCCGACCTGAAGTGGTTCCAGGGACGCCCTGCCAACGGACTTGGCGGCAACAGCATCAACACGCGGTACAAGCTGATCCTGTCGGGCGCCACCAACCTCGCCGCCGACAACAAGGTGCTGATCAAGCAGGTCGAGGACGCCAAGGCCGCCGTCGTCAAGGACAACTCGGTCCCCGGCTACCCCGTCAAGCCGTCCGACGTCCCCGCTGACGCCGTCACCTCCTCCGGCTCCGGACTCGACCCGGCCATCTCCCCGCAGTACGCCGAACTCCAGGTCCACCGGGTCGCCGTGAAGAACGGCCTGCCGGTCGCGCAGGTGGAGAAGCTCGTCAAGGACCAGACCCAGGGCCGCGCCCTCGGGTTCATCGGCGAGCCGCAGGTGAACGTCCTGAAACTCAACATCGCGCTCAAGGACCTCGTGGCCAGGAAGTGACGGCCTTGCGCGTGAGGGCCTTACGTGTGACGGCCTTACGTGCGGCGGCGTTTCGCGTGACGGCCTTACGTGCGACGGCCTTGCTCGTGACGGCCTTGCTCGTGACGGCCTTACGCGATTCACGACGGGAGTTGGCGCCCTGCGGGTGCCAACTCCCGCAGGCATGACAGGAGAGGCACACACCCATGACCCGGGTGCTTGTGGTGGAGGACGACCCGCAACTCGTACGGGCCCTCGTCATCAACTTGCAGGCTCGTCACTACGGCGTCGACGCCGCCCCCGACGGGGCCACGGCCCTGCGGCTCGCCGCCGCGCGCCAGCCCGACGTGGTGCTGCTGGACCTCGGCCTGCCCGACATGGACGGCGTCGAGGTCATCAGGGCGCTGCGCGGCTGGACCCGTGTGTCGATCATGGTCCTCTCCGCACGGCAGGCGTCCGACGAGAAGGTGGCCGCGCTCGACGCGGGCGCCGACGACTACATCACCAAGCCGTTCAGCATGGACGAGCTGCTGGCCCGGCTCCGGGCCGCCGTCCGCCGCACCGAGGACACTCCGCTCGTCCCCGAGACCACCCGGGTCGAGACGGACGACTTCACCATCGACCTGCTCGCCAAGAAGGCCGTCCGCGCCGGCCGGGACGTCCGGCTGACCCCGACCGAATGGCATCTGCTGGAGATCCTGGTGACCAGCCCCGGCCGCCTGATCACCCAGAAGCACCTTCTCCAGGAGGTCTGGGGCGTCTCGCAGAGCAACAAGACCAACTATCTGCGGGTGTACATGGCGCAGCTGCGCCGCAAGCTGGAGACGGACCCGTCGCACCCCCGCTACCTGATCACCGAGCCCGGCATGGGCTATCGCTTCGAGGGATGACATGGGACGCGGCAAGCTCCGGATCTACCTGGGCGCGGCACCGGGCGTGGGCAAGACCTACGCGATGCTGTCCGAGGCGCACCGCCGTGTGGAGCGCGGCACCGACTGTGTCGTCGCCTTCGTCGAGCACCACGGCCGCGCGCGCACGGAGGTGATGCTGCACGGCCTGGAGCAGGTTCCGCGCCGGGAGATCGAGTACCGGGACAGCACCTTCACCGAGATGGATGTGGACGCGGTGCTGCGTCGTGCTCCGGCTGTCGCTCTGGTGGACGAGCTGGCTCATACGAACATTCCGGGTTCGCGTAACGCGAAGCGGTGGCAGGACGTGGAGGAGTTGCTGGCGGCCGGGATCGATGTGGTGTCCACGGTGAACATCCAGCATCTGGAGTCGCTGGGTGATGTGGTGGAGTCGATCACGGGGGTGCGGCAGCGGGAGACGGTCCCGGACGAGGTGGTGCGGCGGGCGGACCAGATCGAGCTGGTGGACATGTCGCCGCAGGCGCTGCGGCGTCGTATGGCGCACGGGAACATCTACCAGCCGGACAAGGTCGACGCGGCGTTGTCGAACTACTTCCGGCCGGGGAATCTGACGGCGTTGCGGGAGCTGGCGCTGTTGTGGGTGGCGGACCGGGTCGACGAGTACCTGAACGCGTACCGCAGTGAGCACCGGGTGTCGAAGATCTGGGGTTCGCGTGAGCGGATCGTGGTGGGTCTGACGGGTGGTCCGGAGGGCCGGACGCTGATACGGCGTGCCGCGCGGCTGGCGGAGAAGGGCGCGGGCGGCGAGGTCCTGGCCGTGTACATCTCGCGCAGCGACGGCCTGACCGGTGCCTCCCCGAAGGAACTGGCTCTGCAGCGCACCCTGGTGGAGGACCTGGGCGGCACCTTCCACCATGTCGTCGGCGACGACATACCCGCCGCCCTCCTCGACTTCGCCCGCGGCGTCAACGCCACCCAGATCGTCCTCGGCGTCTCCCGGCGCAGGACCTGGCAGTACATGTTCGGGCCCGGCGTCGGCTCCACGGTCGCCCGCGAGTCCGGACCCGACCTCGACGTCCACCTCATCACGCACGACGAGGTGGGCAAGGGACGCGGACTGCCGGTCGCGCGCGGGGCACGGCTCGGACGCTCCCGCGTGATCGCGGGCTGGCTCGTCGGCGTGCTGGGCCCGGTGCTGTTCACCTGGCTGCTCACCGGCGTCGCGCCGGCCGTCGGACTCGCCAACGACATGCTGCTGTACCTGACCTTCACGGTCGCCGCGGCCCTGCTCGGCGGCCTCTTCCCGGCACTGGCCTCCGCGGTCGTCGGATCCCTGCTGCTCAACTGGTACTTCACGCCGCCCGTCCACACCCTGACGATCGCCGACCCGAAGAACATCGTCGCCATCGCGATCTTCGTCGGGGTCGCCGTGTCCGTGGCCTCCGTGGTCGACCTCGCCGCCCGGCGCACCCACCAGGCGGCCCGGCTGCGCGCCGAGTCCGAGATCCTCTCCTTCCTCGCCGGGAACGTCCTGCGCGGCGAGACGAGCCTCGAAGAACTGCTCGAACGGGTCCGCGAGACCTTCGGCATGGAGTCGGCGGCCCTGCTGGAACGCACCGGCGAGAAGGCCCCCTGGACCTGTGCCGGCAGCGCCGGACCCCGGCCCGCGGACACGCCCGAGGCCGCCGACGTCGACGTGCCGGTCGGCGACCACATGGCACTGTCCCTGCGCGGACGCGTGCTGCCGGCCGCCGACCGGCGGGTCCTGGCCGCGTTCGCCACGCAGGCCGTCGTCGTGCTGGACCGCAGGCGCCTGCGGGAGGAGGCCGACCAGGCCCGCGCGCTCGCCGAGGGCAACCGCATCCGCACGGCACTGCTCGCCGCCGTCAGCCACGACCTGCGCACCCCGCTCGCCGGGATCAAGGCCGCCGTCTCCTCGCTGCGCTCCGACGACGTGGCCTGGTCCGAGCAGGACCGGGCGGACCTGCTGGAAGCCATAGAGACGGGCGCCGACCGGCTCGACCACCTCGTCGGCAACCTGCTGGACATGTCCCGCCTGCAGACCGGCACGGTCACACCCGTCATCCGGGAGACCGACCTCGACGAGGTCGTGCCCATGGCGCTCGGCGGGGTGCCCGAGGACAGCGTGGAGCTGGACATCCCCGAGACACTGCCCATGGTCGCCGTCGACCGGGGGCTGCTGGAGCGGGCCGTCGCCAACGTCGTGGAGAACGCCGTCAAGTACAGCCCGCCCGGACAGCGCGTCCTGGTGTCCGCGAGTGCGCTCGGCGACCGGGTCGAGGTGCGGGTGGTCGACCGCGGACCGGGTGTCCCGGACGAGGCCAAGGACCGGATCTTCGAGCCCTTCCAGCGCTACGGCGACTCGCCCCGCGGGGTCGGCGTCGGCGTCGGCCTCGGGCTCGCGGTGGCGCGGGGGTTCGTCGAGGCGGTCGGCGGCACGGTGCTCTCCGAGGATACGCCGGGGGGTGGGCTCACCATGGTGCTTGTCGTGCGGACGGCGGCGGGGCGGGGGTAGTTGAGGGAGGGGAGGGGGCGGGGGGCTTGTGGGGGTGTGTGGGTGTGGGTGGGGTGTGGTTGGGCGCGCAGTTCCCCGCGCCCCTGGGGAGTTGGGGTGCTGTTGGTCGTGATGGGTGGCCTCGTCGGGGTGGGGGGCTTGTGGGGGTGTGTGGGTGTGGGTGGGGTGTGGTTGGGCGCGCAGTTCCCCGCGCCCCTGGGGGGTGGGGTGCTGTTGGTTTTGATGTGCGGGCCCGTCGGTCTCAGGCTTCCGGCCTTGCTGTGTGCAACTCGCGTTGCAGGTGGGTGGTGTTCAGGCGGAGGCCCCACGTGTTGCGGCGGTGGAGGGAGGTCAGGTCGGCCTGGAGGGGGGAGGGGGGTATCGCGAGGACGGGGCAGCCGGCGTGGGTGAGGCAGTAGCGGCCGACCGAGGGGAGCAGGGTGCGGTGCAGCAGGTCGCGGCGGCCGGCGCCGACGACGAGGATGTCGTCGTCCCGGTCGGCGAGCGCGACCAGCGCATGCCCCGGGGCGCCCCGGGCGATCAACGCCCGCCCGCGCAGCCCGGAGCCGGCGCCGCCGAACACCTCGCCCAGCGCCGTGACCAGCCGCTCCCGCGCCAGCCGCTCCCACTCCTCCACCATGACGGACGCGGCCGGGGAACGGCGCGCGGCCAGATCCCCTCCGGGCGGCTCCGAGGCCAGCACCGGCCACAGTTCCGCTCCCCGGCCGCGGGCCTCCTCGGCCGCCCGGGTCAGCGCGGTGAGGCTGCCCAGCGAGCCGCTCACCCCGACCACGACACGAGCGGCTGAGCACGGGCGGGACTCGGACATCGTTTCCACCGTTCTGCGTACGCGGGCCGGAGTTCGGCCGCCGGAGGTTCCGGCCCGGGGTTCCGGCCGGCGGTCCTCTTCGGGACCCCTCCATCCCACTCCCGCTCCTACGCTCCCGAACAGGGGCAACGCCCGTTCTTGGCGCGCTTCTGACGGCCCCTTCCACGCCCTGCGACCAGCACGTCAGCGTCCCGTCAAGGTCGTCCGCGACGCCGTCAGCGTCCCGTCAGGGGTTGCCCGGATCCCCCGGACCGCGGGCATACCGTCGACGGCGAGCCCCGGTCCGCCTCCCCGCGGCCGGGGCCCGGCCCACTCCCCGCGCACACTCCCCGCGCACCATGCCTCCGGGAGGCACCCCATGGCAGAAGTCCTGTACGGCGACGACCCCGAACCCTCCGATCGGTTCCCGGCCGGACCCCTGTACGTCCCGGTCCGGCCGGGCCCTTCCGGGTGTGCGGCCCGGCTCTTTCGCACACCGGTCGGCGACCGTACGGCCGTCGCCTTCACCTCCGAGCGGCGGCTGACCGCCACCCTCGCCCCCGGCCAGGCGTGGATACGCCTCGCCGAACCCGCGCTGCGCGCGCTCACCGCCCCGCTGGGCATCGCCGCCGTCACGGTGGACCCGCTGTTCACCGCCCCGGCCCCCGCCCCCGCCCCGGCCCTCGCACCGGTGGCTCAGGCCGTCGAGGGATCCACGGCCGCCACGGCCGCCGCGGCCTCCGCCGGCAGGTCCGGCTCCCGGTTCTCCACCTCCGCCTCCACCTCCGCCTCCGCCTCCGCCCCCGCGCCCGTCCGCGCGCTGCGGATCGCCTGAGACCGAGAGAGGTCCGCACGATGACCACCGTTCATGAACCCGGCACCGCCACCCCGTCCGCCGAACTGTCGGTGTGGCCGGCCTCGACCGCCCGGTCCCCGCACGGCGACCTCGCGGTGGGCGGCGTCCCGCTCGCCGACCTCGCCGACCGCTTCGGCACCCCCGTCTACGTCCTGGACGAGGCCGAGGTCCGCGACCGCTGCCGCACCTACAAGGACGCCTTCCCGGAGGCCGACGTCCTCTACGCCGCCAAGGCGTTCCTGTGCCGGGCCATGGCCCACTGGATGGACGAGGAGGGCCTCGGCCTGGACGTCTGCTCCGCCGGCGAACTGGAACTCGCCGTCACCACCGGCTTCCCGCCCGAGCGGATCGTGCTGCACGGCAACGCCAGGTCGCCACGCGACCTGGACACCGCCCTGCGGCTCGGCGTCGGCCGCATCGTCATCGACAGCCCCTCGGAGATCGCACGGCTGGCCGCCGCCGTCGGCCCCGACGGTCACCAGAAGGTGATGGTCCGGGTCGTCCCCGGCATCAGCGCGGGCGGCCACGAGAAGATCCACACCGGCACGGACGACCAGAAGTTCGGCCTGTCCATCGCCGACGGCTACGCCCAGCACACCATCGCCCGCATACTCGACCAACCGCAGCTCCACCTCACCGGCCTGCACTGCCACCTGGGCTCCCAGATCACCAGCGTCAAGCCGTACCTGGTCGCCGTACGCCGCATGGTCGGCCTGATGACCCGCCTGCACGAGCAGCACGGACTGGTCCTGCCCGAACTCGACCTCGGCGGCGGCCACGGCATCGCCTACCGCCCCGGTGAGGCGGCCCTGGACCTGACGGCACTGGCCCGCAAGGTCCGCGCCGAACTCGCCGACGCGTGCGCCGGCGCCGGGCTGCCCGTGCCGCGCCTGATCATCGAGCCGGGCCGGGCGATCGCGGGCCCCGCAGGAGTCGCCCTCTACCACGTCCTGTCCGTGAAGCACACGGGCGAGAACGTGTTCGTGGCCGTGGACGGCGGCATGAGCGACAACCCGCGCCCCGCCCTGTACGGCGTCCGCTACCAGCCCCGGCTGGTCGGCCGGCACAGTACCGGGGCCCCTGCCCGGGTGACCGTCGTGGGCCGGCACTGCGAGGCCGGCGACGTGCTCGCCGCCGACGTGGAACTGCCCGCCGACATCCGCCCCGGCGACCTGCTCGCCGTACCCGTCGCGGGCGCGTACCACCTGTCCATGGCCTCCGCCTACAACCTGGTCGGCTGCCCGCCGGTGGTCGCCGTCCGCGACGGCCTCGCCCGCCTGCTGGTCCGCCGGGAGTCCCTGGCCGACTTCCGCAGCCGCGACGTGGGCCTGTGACCGGCCCGGTCGTCAGCAGATGCCTTCGGCGGGTGTCTTCCACAGGTGCCGTCGGCGGGTTCCGTCACTGCGTGGTCTTCGGCGGGGCGGTGCCCAGGCCGAACTGCGCGGCTTCGAGGGTGCCCGTCCCCGAGCCCGAGGCATGGGTGCCGCCGACGTCGAGGCTGAGGTCGTTCGTGGTGGCGTACCGGGTGTACCAGATCCGGTCGGTGCCGAGCCTGTCGAGGGCGGCCCGCTGGGCGGGGGTGGGATCGGCGGCGTACCGCCTGCTGACGACCAGCCGGTCGGTGTCCGTGAAGGTGCAGTCCGCGTTGTCGCCGCCGGTGCGGTAGGACCAGTGGACCTTGCTGTAGTAGTCCCGCGGGAACGCCGGGTCGGCGTGCGGCACGGGGTCGGACTCGCGGGCGGTGACCATGCGTGGGTCGAAGGCGCCGACCAGGCGCGTGCCCGTACGGGTGTCGTCGACGATGAGGACCGGGACGAACGCGGAGTCGTACTCCTCGCGCAGATGCATGTCGGCGCCGATCACCGAGTACACGCCGACGCTGCCGCGGCCCCAGCGCCAGTGATCGACGTAGGAGGGGAACGGCTCGTTGCCCCAGTTGTGGTCGTGGTACCCGTGCCCGGAGAACGGGCGCTGCTCGCCCTTCACGGTGACGGTGCCCGTGACGGTCCCGGACGGCACCGCGCACAGCCAGCCCAGGTACATGTTCGTGTCCCCGAGGTAGAGGACACCGGTGCCGGGGCGGAACGGCTGCACCAGGCTGGTCAGCGTCAGGTCGACGCCCACGTCGCCCGACTGCCCCCGCAGCCGGTACGTCCTCAGGTCACCGGTCATGCTGAAGGGCCCCACGCGCACGTCACAGCGCTCCTGCGAGGCGGTGAACTCGTCCCAGCCGTAGGTGTGGGAGCCTCCGTGGCTGGTGCCGTCCGGGTCGGTCACGATGACGGAGGCCGCCGGCCTGCGCCCGGTCTCGCCCGGCGCCGGTACGAAGCCGTCGTTCACCCGGGTGTGCAGGGTGAAGGACACGACCGTGCCGTCGCTGCCGGTGAAGTCGGCGTACCACCACTCGAAGACGCTCGGATCGCCGTTGTCGGCGGCGGTGCGGAACCCGTCCTCCCAGATCTCGACGCTGTCGCGCCGCAGCCCCACCCGGACGAAGTCGGCGTCGGTGTGCCCGTACCCGTTGGACGTGAGCCCGGCACCCGAGGCCGACCGGTCCTGCCGGGGCCGCGCCTCCGCGGTCTCCGTCCGCGTCGCCGCGGAACAGCCCGACAGGGCCACCCCGGGCACCGAGGCGAGCAGCCCGGCCGCCGCGGTGCCCCGCAGCAGCGAACGCCGCGACGGAGCGGGGCGCCGGGACCCGTACGGACGCCGGGACGGAACGGAATCCTCATGCACCATGGGGTCTGCCTCGCACTCATGCCGACAACGCGCCGCGATCCCAGTGCACGCCCCTTCCCGCGCTCCGGCATGCGGGGCGACCCCGATCGAGTGAGCGGCGCGCTCAGGACCCCGGCACGGTCGCCCGGCTGACCGCCCCACCACCGGGGGAAATCCCCACCCCACCTCGCCCCCGCCCCTCCCTCTCCTCCCCCCTCTGGACGGGCCCGGAAGATCACGCGAGGGTGGGCCCATGACGGCACCAGAAATCAAGGTCGTAGCGAGCGAGGGCATAGGGAATATCGGGGACATCGGGAACGTCGGGGACATCGGGGACGTCGAGGAACTCGCGGTGGACGGGCTGAGGTGGCTGACCGCGGCGGCACGCGAAACCGCCGGAGGCGGCCTCGCGTGGACGACCAAGCCGTCGGACGACGACGCCGACCCCATGCTCTACAACGGCACGGCCGGCAACATCCCCGTACTCCTGGACGCCTGGCGGCACTTCGGCGACGACTCCTACGCCGACACCGCCGTGCGCGCGGCCCGGAGCCTCGCGGAATCCGTCGACGGCGCCGACGACGACTCCCTCTACTTCGGCCGCACCGGAACAGCCCTCGTCCTGCGGGCAGTTCACGACGAACTGGGCGACACGGCCGCCGGCGCCGCCGCGGACCGCACGCTGGAACTCGTACGGTCACGCTTCGACGGCACCCGCTGGGGCGAACTGTTCGAACTGATGGGCGGCAACGCGGGCATCGGCCTCGGCGCACTCCTGTCCGGCGACCCCGAACTCGCCGTCCTCGCCCTGGAGCCGTATCTGCGCACGGCGGAGCAGACCCCGGCGGGCGTCCAGTGGGCCCACCGCCCCGGAATCGACTCCCGTCTGCACCACGTCTCGCACGGAACGCTCGGTATCGTCCTGGCACTTGCCCGGGTCGGCGAGGCGACCGGCCGCGCCGACCTGGTCGAACTGGCGCTGGCCGGCGCCGCGGACGTCGTCGCCCGTGACGAAGCGGGGCCCGAGGGCTTCCTGGTGCCGCACTCCACCCCTCAGCACCGCCCCGACGTGGTCGATCCCGTCAGCTACGGCTGGTGCCACGGCCCGGCCGGCGACGCCCAGGCCTTCCGGATCCTGCGGGACGTCACGGCCGACCCCGCCTGGTCCGCCCTCGCCGACCGCTGCTGGCACACGGTCACCCACTCCGGCCTGCCCCGCCGCCTTCGCCCCGGCTTCTGGGACAACAACGGCCGCTGCTGCGGCACCGCGGGCGTCCTCGCCCTGGCCTGCGACCGGATCGCCGAACAGCGGGACCCGTACGACTTCGCCCACGTCCTCGTCGCGGACCTCACCGCCCGCGCCCTCCGCGACGGCGCCGGCGCCCGCTGGTCCAACGTCGAGCACCGGGCCACCCCGAGCGACCTCGAACCGGCCACCGGCTGGGCCATGGGCAACGCGGGCATCGTCCGCGAACTCCTCCGCTTCGTACGCCTGAGCCGCGGCGGCAACCCCCGCTACACCTTCCCCTGGCCGGACCAACTCCCCGTACCCGCCCGCCCGATGCCACCGAACGCCTAGGTGGGCGGGTCGCCGGGGAGGGCGCAGGCGAGGTAGAGGTCGACGCGGTCGCCGGCGCCGTCCAGGCCGCGCGCTCGCTGAGCTTCTCCTCCTACGCGGCCGACTACACCCGCTACCTGCCGCGCGACACACCACCGGGCAGACTCGTCCGCAACGCCTTCGGCGGGGCACTGCTGGGCTCGGTGTGGATCGCGAGCCTGGGCGCGGCCATCGGCACGCTCACCTTCGTCGGCACCCCCACCGACCTGGTCAACAACGTCCTGCCACCCGCCCTCGGGGCACTCACCATGCTCGCCCTGGGCATCTCGACCATCACCTCCTCCTGCCTGGACTGCTACTCCGGCGCGATGGCCTGGCTGGTGGTCGGGGTCAGGATGGCCCGCTGGCAGGCCGTCCTGGTGGTCGGCACGATCGGCTCCGCGATCGGCTCCGCGATCGGCTGGGCGGCCGGACAGGGCGACTACTGGGAGTCCTTCCAGAACTTCCTCATCCTGCTCGGCAACTGGATCGCCCCCTGGATCGCCGTCATGCTCGTCCACCACTACTCCGCCCCCGCCCCCTCGGACGGGGAGACGCCCCGCTTCGGCGCGGGCTTCGCAACCTGGCTGCTCGGCATCGCCGCGGCGATCCCGTTCATGAGCCAGCCCGGCGTCTTCACCGGCCCCCTCGCCGACCACCACCCGTCCCTCGGCCCCTACGCCGCGGCCGTCGCCTTCACGACCGCCGGGCTCACCCACCTCCTGCTCACCCGCACCACACGCACGCGCAGGCACCTCAACTCCCCTACCAACCCTGAGGAGATCCCCGCATGACCACCGTCCACCCCAAAGCCGAAACCCCCTCCCCCTCCTTCTCTCCCTCCGCCACCGACCTCGCCCACCTGCGCACCGCCGTCACCGTCGCCCAGCGCTCCCGCGACCGCGGCAACCACCCCTTCGGCGCCCTCCTGGCCGGCCCCGACGGCACCGTCCTGCTCCAGGCGGAGAACACGGTCACCACCGACAGCGACGCCACCGGCCACGCCGAGACCAACCTCGTCCGCCTGTCCACCCAGAAGTACGACGCCGACTTCCTGCGCACCTGCACCCTCTACACCAGCACCGAACCCTGCGCGATGTGCTCCGGCGCCATCTACTGGGGCAACATCGGCCGCGTCGTCTACGCCCTCGGCGAGGACGAACTCCTCGCCATGACCGGCGCCAACGCGGAGAACCCCACCATGGCCCTGCCCTGCCGCGACGTCTTCAACGCCGGCCAGCGCGCCCTCCCGGTGCTCGGCCCCATCGACCTGCCCGAGGCCCGCGAAGTCCACCACGACTTCTGGAACTGACCCCCACACCCACCCAACCCCCCGCCGACCGCCTGCCCGGAAGCTTCTGGCAACTCCCGGGCGGGCGGCCCCATGCCACCGCACCACAAGCCACGCAGAAACAGATCAGGCAGGTACTGATGTGGTGTCGCCCGTCACCGCGACCCGCACCAGCCCATCGTGACCACGTTCAACGAGCACCCAAAGAAGGTGTTCCGCGTCCGCGATCCGCACGAGCACCTCGGGTCTGCCTACCGACGAGCCCTTGATAAACGTCACCCGCTCCCGCCTGGGACGACTTGTCCGCCAGGGACCCATCGAACAACCCGGTCGCGGCCGCTACCAGAAACGGACTCAACGCTCTCTGAAGGGGCTGGATCCGAAGGCGCGGGAGACCGCCGTGCGTGCCGCGAGCTCATGGGGGCACGACATCGCAGGCGTCCACCTCGTCCGACATGGGACGACCGGGCAATGGTGTGTACGGGAAGTCAGCCCGACCCCGGCCCAGTCGTAGAACCCGGCCCACTCGTCGTGCCCGGTGTCAGGTGAGAACGACCGGCAGCTCACGAACACAGTTCGTCGACAGCGAAGGCACCGGCTCGAGCGAGTCGAGATCGACCGGGCAGTACAGCTCGGGGAAACGGGCGAACAGTGCCTCAAGAGCCACCTCGGCCTCCAGCCGGGCGAGCGGGGCGCCCAGGCAGAAGTGCGGGCCATGGCCGAAGGCCAGGTGGCGGCGGCTGCCGTCCGGTCTGTCCAGCAGGAAGGCGTCGGGGTCGGGCACGGCGTCCGGGTCCCGTCCGGTCGTGGCCAGCGAGACGAGGACGGGTTCTCCGGTGCGTATGAGCCGGCCCGCGAGCTCAAGGTCTTTCGCCGCGTAGCGGAACAGCACGCAATTGACCGGTCCGTCCCGTCGCAAGGTCTCTTCCACGACAGCGGACCAGCCGACGGTCTTCTCACGGACGAGGGACAGTTGATCGGGATGCTGCAGCAGATTCTTCACCGCGTTGGTGATGAGGTTCTGTGTGGTCTCGTGTCCGGCCAGCAGCATCAGGAACAGGGTGTCTCCGAGTTCCTTCTCGGACAACCGGTCCTCGTCCTCGTCCCGCGCCGCGATCAGCGCCGTCGTCAGGTCCTCCCCCGGCTCTTCGCGCTTGCGCATCAGCAGGTCGCTCGTCACGTTCTGGACGCCTTCCAGCGCCGCCAGAATCCGCTCGCCGCTGGTACGGCTGTCCAGCAGCGCGTCCATGTCCGAGGCGAGCCGATCGCGGGCGGCCGCGTCGTCAAGACCGAACAGCTCGCAGATGACCTCCATGGGCAGGCGGGAAGCGAACCGGCTGCGCAGGTCTGTCGACGTGCCGGGCTCGGTCCCCGCGAGCTGGTCGAGCAGACCGGCGACGATGTCCTCGATCCGTGGGCGCAGCGCCTCTATGCGTGCCCGGGTGAAGGCCGCCTGTACGAGAGAGCGCACTCTCATGTGGTCCATGCCGTCGTAGTTGAGCATGGTCTCGGCCACGACCATGCCCAGCAGCGGCCATGTCGGAGGGATCTTCCCCTCGGTGTACGCACGCCAGTTCTTGGGGTTCTTGAGCAGGTCCGGATGGTGAAGCACCGAGCTGACCGTCTCGTGGTCGGTGGCAGCCCAGGCGGGCACACCCTGGGGGAGTTCCACCGGGACCATCGGACCCAGGGCGCGCAACCGCCGGCCTTCGGCCTGGATGTCCCGGGCGAGCGGATCGAGGGTGAGGAGAGGATGGGCCAGATCCATGGATGCTCCGCTGGAGTCGTTGACGGGCAAGCGGCCGAGGCACCGCCTGACTGCTCACCTAGAGATACGCCGCGCCGGGCCGGCAGTCGACCTCGGCAACTGCCACAAGCATCGACGCCGCCCGTTCGACCAATTCCCTTGTACCGGAGGGCTGTTGTGTACGAGAGCTGGTGGACGCGCCGGTCCCGCCGTCGCGTCCCGGCCCGAGCCGCCGTCCGCTCAGTCGGCCGCTCAGTCTCCCGTCCGCTCAGTCGGCCACTCAGTCTCCCGTCCGCTCAGTCGGCCGTCCGCTCAGTCGGCCGTCCGCGCCGGGGCGGCGCTGACGGCTGGGGCCCCGGACCAGTTCAGCAAGGCGCTGCCCCATGTCATGCCGGCGCCGAAGACGGTGATGAGTACGCGGTCGCCGGGCCGGAGCGCGTGGCGGTCGGCGGCGGCCGTCAGGGCGTAGGGGGCGCTGGCCGAGCCGATGTTGCCCACCTCGTCGCCGACAATGATCATGCGGTCGTCGCCGATTCCGAGCTGATCACCCAACGTGCGCAGCAGGATGGGGTTCGGTTGGTGGGCGATCACGCAGTCTATGTCGTCGAGGGTGAGGTTGTTGCGGGCGAGGGCGCCGTGGACGAGGCGGGGGAAGGTCTCTTGGATGAAGCGGCTGACAGCCCGGCCGTCCATGTGGATGTAGTGGTCGCCCTGGCCGAGGGTGTCGGGGCTGGCGGGTCGTCTGCTGCCGCCTCCAGGGATGAGCACCCAGTCGGCAAGTGTTCCGTCGGAACCGAAGTGGAAGTCGCCGAAGCCTTCCTGGGCGGGCACGGGACCGAGGATCGCGGCGGCGGCGCCGTCGCCGAACAGGACCGAGGTGCCGCGGTCGCCGGGAGCGAGGAACTTCGAGTACGCCTCGACGCCGACGACCGCCGCGTATCCGGTGCCAGGCGCTTGGCGGAGCCAGTCGTGGGCCGTTTTCGCGGCGAACAGCCAGCCGGAGCAGGCGGCCGCCACGTCGAAGGCGACCGCCTGCTTGGCGCCGAGCAGCCCTTGGATCCGGCAGGCGGTGGACGGGCCGAGTTCATCGGGTGTGGAGGTCGCGCAGACCAGCAGCCCGAGATCCGAGGGGTCGCGTCCAGCGGCCTCCAGGGCGCTGCGGACCGCGGCCGCCGCCATGTCGGAGGCTGCCTCGTCCGCTGCCGCGACGCGTCGTTCGCGGATACCCGTGCGTTCGAGTATCCAGCCGGACGGGAGACCCAAGGTGTCCGTGATCTCCTTGTTCGTGCGGATTCTCGTGGGCAGGTGGCTGCCCATGCCGAGGACGCCGATGCCGGGGGCTGTGCTCATGAGAGGTCGTTCTCCTGACCGGGGGTGGTGTGCGGGGGCCCGGCCGCTTCGGCGGGGGCCGACGGTGCGTGGACGATGTCGTCGGGGTACGCGAACGCTTCCTCCAGCTGCGGCAGGTGGGGGAGCAGTCGCTCGCAGAGCTGGTCGGCGGATTCGGCCAGGGCGCTCATCTCCTGTCGGGAGACGGTTCCCGCGGTCAGCAGCCGCCCCGCCCAGTGCGCGCCCGCCCTGGTCGCGTTCAGGGCGGCGAGGGTGGTGAACGCTTCATGCGCGGGCACGTCGTCCGGTTCCACGAACCGCTGCACGGCCCAGGCCACGTCGTCCGCCGCGAGCCGTGCGGCGTACGTCTCGCCCAGTTCGCCGGCGAGTTCGAGCAGGGGTCCCCATACCCCGAAGTCGTCGTGTCCCTCGGCGAGCCGGGCGTCACGGGCCTGGCGCAGCCGCACGGCGAGGCCGCGTTCGTGGGCCCGTAGTACCGCGGGCCACCAGTGGACGTCGGTGACGTCACGGGGCCGTGCGATGTCACCGAGGGGGGTGGAGCCGACTTCGTCGGCGAGGCGCTGTCCGAGGTCGTAGTAGATCAGCTGGCTGTCGCCGCCCGCCGGGTCGAAGGCCCGCAGGAACCCGTGGTAGCCGGCCAGCCGGTTGGCGTCGAGGAGTCCGGAGTATCCGCACAGGCTCTGGCAGTGGGCGATGACGCGGGATGCGGTCCGGGCGGCGTGCGCCTTGTACGCGGACAGGGAGCGGCTGACCGCGGCCCAGGGAGAGAACTCCATCTCGTCCACGGAGCGCTCTCCCCCCTCGTCGGGGGCTTGAACGGTGCGAAGTACGTCGCGGGCCCGCGCGGCGGCGCACGTCAGCGCGAACGCTTCGGCCAGGGCGCCGAGTATGGCGTGGCGTTGGCCGGGAAACTCGAACAGGGGGGTACCCGGAGCGAGCCGCGCCTGAGTGCGGCGGCCGCGTGCGTAGTGCAGCGCGAGGACGGCGGACTGGCGGGTCTGGGCCGCGGCGGCGGCCGGGAGCGTGGCCCACAGTTCCCTTCCCACGCTCAGGGTGCGCTGGAGCCTGGCGGCCTCGGATCCGAGTGGATCCCGCGGGGTTCCTCCGCTGTCGATGGTCGCGTCGTCCCGCAGCCACCAGCTGTAGGGCACCTTCACGTCGTCGAAGCTCACCAGGACGTAGTTCAGTGGCAGGTCGGTGAGAGGCATCGGCGGGGAGAGGCGGACGCCGGGCCGAAGGCCCCGGTCGTCGGCGAGTTCCACCAGGAAGGGGTACACACCGTGTTCCTCTTGCCCTGTCCGTAGCCGGGCGAGTACGACGGCCAGGCGGCGGCCGGGGAACGACGACACCCCGCCGAACTTCGCCGCGCCGTCGTCCGGGGTGCGCAGGGCGAAGGTACGGGTCTCGGGGTCGAAGACGGCTGTCGTCCGGGTCGCCAGGTGGCTGTTGGCGTTGCCGGCCTCGGTGATGAGGTAGCCGCATTTCGCGTCTCCTCGCTCCAGTTCCTCGCGTACCGATGTCAGCTCCGCCTCGTCCGCACCGAACCGGGAGATGCTGCCCTGCCCCAGCACGAGGTGGGTCACAAGGTTCATGCACAGACGCGGGTCGGCGACGCCGGTCCACGCCATGAGTTCGGCGAGCCGATCGGGGTCGTTCAGCAGGCGGTGTGCGGGAGGCAGGGCCCGGGACACATCGCGCAGGCGCGTGTCCAGGTACGCATCGCGGTCGTCCGGTTCCACGGCGGTGCGGAAGGGGGTCGCGGCGAGGGCCTTGTGCAGGCCGGTGCGGAAGGCCGGTTCACAGGCGCCGTGGATGAGCCGGTGCAGCGCGTTTCCCCCGGTCGGGGCGGAGTGGGTGTCATGGGTGGGACGGTTCGACGGCATGGGTCGGCTTTCGGGAGTGGTCCGGTGTGTCCTGGTCAGGGCGCGGTGGTGCGGGCAAGGGGCGCGGTCACGCTTGTCCGGTCCGTGGGAAGGACCCGGCGGACACTGCGTGCGAGCGCGCTGCCTGGGCCGGCCTCGCGGAAGACGGTGTAGCCGGTCTTGTCCATCAGGTGCAGCAGACCGGGGAGTCTCGCCGGATGGTCGAGGCAGTCCCCGAGCCGTGCCGCCAGGTCTTCGCCGGGGGCGTACGACCGTCCGGCCACCGCCGAGAAGACGGGGTGCCGGGGTCGCTGCCAGGTGTGGGAGCGTACGAAGTCGGCGAAGCGTGCCGCCTGCGCGTCGAACGCCGGATGGTGGGAGCCGAAGGGCAGTTTCAGGCGGTGTGCCGCCAGGCCCAGCCGCTGGGCGCCCGTTTCCACGGCGGTGAGCTCCGTGAGCGGACCGCACACGACCGTCTCCTGGTCGTCGTTCACACACGCGATGACGACGGAGGCGGTGGCGGATTGGGCTATCAGCTCGGCCGCCGTGGCTTCGTCGCACGTCAGCAGGGTGAGGCCGCCCGGACAGTCTCCCAGGACGCGGGTCAGATCGTGGGCGACGAGCGCACCGGTCCCCACGGACCACGCCTCTGCCGCCGTGAGCGCGGCGATCTCTCCGAAGCTGACGCCCAGCAGGGCGGCCGGTTCGCCGTACCGGGCCGCGAGGGTCCGGTGCACGCTCACCGAGGCTCCGTAGAGCGCGATTTGCTGCGCACCGTCGCCGAGTCGGGCCAGTTCCAGGCCGCTCGGTGGGGCGTCGCCGAGCAGGCGCGGTCCAAGGGCGGGCAAGCCGCGGGTTTCCGTCGCCTCGTCGATCTCGGCGAACACGTCCTGGGCGGCCCGGCGAAGGTGGGTGTCCTGGGCCAGTCCCACCGTGAACGCTCGGACGGAGAAGTCCCCTTGTCCCGGGAAGAGGTGGACTGTTGTCGCGCACATCGTGAACTCCGCATGGTCGCTCGCGCATGCCGGCCTGGTGTTTTCGCGGGCAGGCGTCATCTGGGGGAAGGGGTGCTCGTGGCGGGTCCCGTTTCGTCCGCGAGGCGGGGGAACCCTTGTACGTCGGCGAGGTCGCGTCGGCCGCTCGGGGGTGTCATCAGGTCGGACGTCGATCCGGCGTCTGCTGTCCGAGTCCCCGTGGCAGGCCGAAGATCCGGTTCTCCCGGGCGACTTCGGCGGGAAGCGGCTCACCATAGCCGCGTGCGGCCAGTGCCGTCAGGGCGTCGTCGATCGAGTGCCGGGGGGGCTGGGGCACCTGCTGTCACGCCCACGACGCGCACGCGCTCCAGCCATTCGTCCCGTATGTCGTGGGCGTCCCGCACCAGATGGGCGGGAGTGCCCGCGGTGAGGGACACCTGGACGAGGCGGTTGGTGTTGTGCGAGTCCGGTGATCCGACGACCAGGACGAGCTCGCTCCGGACGGCGAGGCGTCTCATGCCCGCCTGCCGGTTCTGTGCCGCGTAGCGGATGTCCTCGCTCGGGGGATCGCGGAGTTGCGGGAAGCGTCGGCGCAGCGCCGCCACCTTGTCGGTCTGTCGGTCTGTCGGTCAGCGTGGTCCGGGCGAGCCGGACGACCCCGTCCGGATCCGTCACCTCGATGTTGTCGACGCTGTCCCGGCCCGCGACGATCCTCGTCCGCTCGGGCGCGACCCCCAGGATCCCGACCACTTCGTCGTGGCCGGGTTGGCCGATCAGCAGGACGTCGCAACCAGCGGCCGCGAACCTCCGCGCTTCTTTGCGGACCTTGGAGACGAGGGGGCACGTGGCGTCGATCGTGCGCAGGCCCCTGTCCTTCGCGGCGGCGCGTACCTGTAACGCCACGCCGTGGGCGGATAAGACGACGACGGCCCCTTTGGGGACTTCGCCCACCCCCTTCACGAACACCGCCCCTTGCCGGCCCAGCTCCTCGACGGTGTGTTGGACGTGTTGGTTGTGGACGATCCGGCCGCGTAGGTACACCGGTGCGCCGTACAGCGAGAGGGCCTGCTCGACAGTGGCGACGGCTCGGAAGACGCCGGCACAGAAACCGTTGGGCGCGGCTACGAGTACCGTCGCCCCGATTTTGGGGCGGGTTCTTCCCTCGGTGTCCATGGACCGGCCTCCTTGGCATGTCACCTTGGGGATTCAGTCAATCACCGCGGGTAGACGCCGGTCCTCGGCGCGAGGGAAGATCTGCACGAAAGGACAGTCCTGAAGTCCTGGCGGTCCGGGTTCCGGGGGCGTGGGGCGTCACAGCCGGGACGGGCACCGGCACCGGCACCGGCGTCGCCGTCGACCGGAAGGTCCACTGCGCTGATCCAGGCCCCGGACTCCTGTCCCTGACCCCAGGTCCCAGCAGACCGCCTGCCTGGCCGTCGGGAGCGGTAGGAGAAGCGGGCGCGGGGCGGGAGCAGTCGCCGTCGGTGACGGTGATCTCGATCTCCAGGCCGCCGCAAGCCAGGCTCCTGCGGTCGATGCACAGAACCAACGGCGGACTGCCCGAGACGAAGGCGTTCGTCGCGCGCTCGGACCCGATCAAGCGGGCATCAGCGAGCACGTCCGTCTCAGTGCCCCGCAGCGCCGGCGTCACGGCGCCCCGGGCGACCGCGGCCGCTTCGGGTCCGTACGGCAGATCCGTGATCAGCGTGGTCGTGCCGTCTCAGCGACGAGATCGCGTCCCGGGGGCAGAGGCTGGTTGACCAGCGTCACGGTCCAGCACGCCGGCCGGTCGGCCCGGGGAGGGTCTTGTGCGCTGTCTCAAGGCCCCCTCTTTCTCCGTCGGCTTGTGGAAGACGGGTGCCTCAGCCGGGATCCAAGAACACGGGAAGGGGCCGGTCACACGGCACCCGATCAGTGGGTCAACTCGGTCAACTTCCATAAGACGGTGGTGAATCGCCTACCCAGCGGCATCACCACGGAGCCCGCGAAGTGACAGCCGAACCACTGGAGCGAAAGGCGGCCGGACGTGCCGCCGCCGACAGGTGAACCCAACGCCGTACTGGCGGGGTGCCTCGACGAACTCGGTTGGACCCGAAGGCGCTTGCTCGCAAGCTCAACAGGGTGTTCGGAGCGGGCACGACGGCCGAGTCAGCGCCGTACCACTGGCGGGACGCCGGTTCCCTGCCGCGCTCGCCGTTGCCGATGGCGGCCGCCTACGTGCTCTCCCAGGAACTGGGCAGAAAAGTCTCGCCGGCCGAACTCCGACAGGGCCGTGTGGGCGACTCGTCAGCGCTCGTCCCTGGACCGCGCACGGCATGGAGCGATCGTGGACGACTGGGTGACAACGACTTCGCCCACACCCGTGGCGCCGCCCGCGAACTGATCGCAAGCCGTGACGGCAGCCAAGAAGAGCCCCGTCGGATGTACTTCATCACGGACAACCGCTCGGACTGTCAGGCTGGTTACGGACTGATCCAATTGGGTCGTGCCCGACAGAAGGCCGACAGCGGGAAGAAGAGCCGTCGCTTCCTCGCCGAGGGGACCGTTCGGCCCCCTGTTTGCCCCCCAAGCACGGCAGAGGCCACATACGGAAATCCATATGCGGCCTCTGACCAGCGTCGGGGTGGCGGGATTTGAACCCACGACCTCTTCGTCCCCAAGCAACGTGGGTGCGTGCCTGGCTTTAGGCTGGTGCGGCTCTCACCTGCACTGAGGGTCCGCAGACGTTCGTCCTCATCCGCCGTTGTTCGTCGGCGTTGTCACGCAGTTGGGCACTCGGGGGGTGCCGGGGGCGCGGTACAGTGCGCGCCGTGGACATACCCGACTGGTCCGTCTGGATCGCTCTGAGTCTGACCGTCTTGCAGGCCCTCGGCCTCGTTCCCGCCATTCGTCGACTGCGTGGATCCGACTCGTCGGTGCGTTTCAAGGCACGCCTAGACCTGATGGACGGCATTGGCTCCCTACTGCTCTTCGGCGGCCTGTTGCTGAGTCTTGCAGCGGCCGAATCCTGGATCTGGCTCACCTTCGCCGGCTTCGCGCTCATGGCCGTCGTCTACGCCGCAAAGGGCGTCCACTGGCTCCGCGCTCGCCGCCGTTCCACGGCCTGATCCAAACGACAGGCTCTCACCGCTCGGCGCACTCAACTGACGACCGACACCTTCAATGCCCTGCCTGAGCCCCAGCTTGGGAAGCTGTGGTCATCCGGGGGAGCTGCGGGCGCTGACCTGCGTGAACACCCCCGCCCTGTAGCCCAATGCCCTACGACAAGGGGCCGGGGAGTCTGTCGTCCACGTGCAGATCCTTGACCTGGATAGGGCAACTGGCTGCGGTGGCTGTGACTTTGCTGGCGGAGGCTGAAGCGGTGAACGCAAGTGGTGCCCCCTCGGACAGTCCGGTCACACCGATCCAGTAAGAGAGGCCGTCACCTGAGTGTTCGGAGAGGAGCACGCCCTTTAGCCTCCTGATCCGGAGCTTGGCGGTGGCCGCACCGAAGTGGGACTCGTCCCAGCTGGTTGGGTCAGTCGCGCTGGGCGCGCCCCAAATGTAGCCGTTGGGGATCTGGCTGTAGCCCACGAACTGCGGCTGATCCGACGATGACGTAGCGTCCGTGGCCACGATCTCCAGCGTGAGCAAGACGTCCTGGAAGGTGATTGTCTGGTACTTCGTAGATGTCAGCACGTCGATGCTGAGAAGCGCAGTGGCATGCGGCTGAGGCCAGTCTGGTTTCTCGGTGTGGGGGTGCAGTTGCACGTCGCCCACGAGTACGACGTCGGAAGTGCACTCGGGATCGATCTTCGATGAACTGGCGGCCATAGAACGGCTCCCTTTGCTGTCTGGGACCCGCGTGACGCGGCCCTGGGCGCCCCTCCTCGTCCGGACCTGCGGGACGATGCGCCATGCGCGTCCGTCTTACGGCACAACTCCATGCAAACACCGGCCGGGCCGTGCTGCCACTTGGAGACAGGCCCACCCGCAGGGCTGCGTACCCTGGTCGGCGCGGGCGCGGGACCTTGCGCGCCTGGGGGACACCCGTGGTCGATGAGCGAACCGCTCAACGACGCCTGATCGTGGCTGAACTTAATCAGGTCGATCGCGGACTTTCCGAGAGTGGAGGGACCTTGGCCCTGCTCGGATCGATCGATCAGCTGGGTGCCGCTCTCTCCCGTCGCGTTCACCGCCGGTCGACTTCAGCCGTTGGTGTCACGCGCAATGGGGAGTGGCAAGTTCAGGTAGTTGGATGCACCCTGGAACCAGGGACTTTAGCGCGCGTATGGGTGCTCATAGGGACGCCGGCACAGCGTGCCGCTGCTGCAGCACCCCGATTTGGCACGATGCGGATCGTTTGTTTGCTTGCCGATTTGGGGCGACACCTGTCCGGCGGCCACCAGATCTCCCGGCGCTTCAGCGCCTTTGGTGCGGCTGGACGAGGAATCGTGGCGCGGTGGCCGGAAATCGTTTGCGCGCGAACGGCGATGTGACGCGCTCTCAGCACTGACGACAGCAAAACGAGGTGACACCATGACGCTGGCTCCCTCCACTCGGAAAACTACCCGGCCGATCAGCCGGACCACCTCGGACGATGCCATTCGGGGCACCTCGCTGAAGAAGCTTCAGCAGTCCATGACGACCTTTGGGAATGCTCGGCTGGTCGAACTGCGCAGTCACCGTCGGTATCCCACCGAGCTTGAATCTGACGCTTCCGCAGCGCTTGCTGATGGCGGGACGATGGAGGAGCTGAAGAGGGACTTGCTTGACGGCCTCACCAACCGACTTCGGCCCGAACTCACTCCGCTCAGGTTGGACATCCACCCCGGAACGCAGGTAGTCGCAGCACCGTATGACAACAGCTGGGAGACCGGACTCGGGCTTCCCCTTTCAAAGGTCGACGGACACATGGCTCTGCTCGGGGGTGATGAGTTCTCCGGAGCGGGCTTCAGCTTTTTCCTCACGGCTACTGCGGACGCGTCAGTGGCGGTGACACCCCAGGGGAGCTACGAGCATTCGTTCGGTGTCTTGGACCTGCAGACCCATCCGAATGTGACGACGACGGGCGGGGCCGGGGCCATCGTCTATGGAAGCGGCGGGACCACGATCGTGGATCCCAAGGCCACGCTCTGGAACCGGGTGGGCATGACCCCTACCACCGGGGAGTCCGTGAATATCGCGATGCCTGACATCACTGGGATGTCAGGGGGACCTTTCCCGGGACAGCGTCTCTTTCCGGTCCTGTTCGACATGCGCCAGGGAGACACTTTCGAGGTGTGGATCTATCTCTGGAATGCGAACGCCAACACCACCGGGACGCCTTTCCTGTGCAGTCAGTCAGGCAAGGTGCCGGTCGTGACTGTAGAAGCCGGACCTCCCTTCATCCTGGGTTAGGTTTGAGTCCCACCGCCATTCCCATCTTTGGCCTGCGGAGCCGACCGCCCCGGCCGGAGGCCGGGCCTGCGCGCGGTGAGCGGAGCGAGCCGCCTTGAACCAGTAGAGAAAGTTTGAATCATGGCGGGGCTGGCCTGGGGTGTAGAACCCTGACGTGGGGAGTGGACGGCGGGAGTTGATGAAGGCGTTGGGAGCGCGTCTTCGTGTGCTTCGGGCGGAGTCCGGCTTGACGGGTGCTGTGCTGGCGCAGCGTGCTGGTGTGGGGCAGCCGACCGTGTCCAAGGTTGAGACCGGGCCCATGGTTCCGAGTCTGGATGTGCTCGACCGGCTCTCGCGGGCTCTCGGCCTCGGTGAGCCGACCTCTCGTGAGATTCGTGAACTGTTGGCTGCCGTGGCTGCTGCCGAGGATTCCGAGCCGCCTGTAGACGGCACCGTTGGGGCTGGTGCGACCGTCGATGAAGAGATCCGGTTCGCGCGGCTCGTGCGCTCGTTCCAGTGCGTCGCTGTGCCGGCCATGCTTCAGAGGGCGGAGTATGCCCGGCACGGCTTCGCCAGTGCGCCCGACTTGACGCCTGAGGTTGTTGGTCGGGCTGTCGCTGCCCGTGTGGATCGGCAAGGTGTGTTGTACGAGCCGGGCCGAGAGTTGGTGTTCGTGCTGACGGAGGCCGTGTTGCGGACCTGGCCCGGGACCCCTGCGCTGATGCTTGCCCAGATCGATCGGCTGCTGGCTGTCGAGAGCCTGAACACGGTACGGATCGGGGTCATCCCCTGGCGCCGGCCGGTGCCCGTGTTGCCGCGTCACGGGTTCACTCTCTGCGATCAACGGGCGGTCGTGGTGGAGACGTTCGACAGCGAGCGTGTGTCGGTCGACCCTGTTGAGCCGGCCTCCTACGGCGAGACGTTCGCTCGCCTCGAGCGGGCTGCGGTCTTCGGTGGCGAGGTGCGTGAGCCGCTGTTGCAGGTGATGCACGAGTTCCGGGTCTTGGGAGACTCCCTCACTGACGCTCAGCACGCGCACGCTCCAGGGAATCCACTCCTGCCTCAACCGCGCGGTCAAGCGGGCCATGGCGCGGGACAAGGTGTAGCGCAATGTCGTCGAGCTGTGCTCGGTGCCCCAGGGACTGGCCGGGTGCCCGTCCATGGCGCTCACCTTCACCCAGGCAGAGGCCGTCCTCAAGGGCGCCGAGGGGACCTCGATGTACGCGTACGTCGTCGCCCTGCTGACCGGCGCCCGCACCGAGGGGCGTGCCGCTGGAGGAGATCTCTCGGCTCGTCGGGCACTCCGGGACGCCCGTGACCGAGGAGGTCCACCGGGAGCAGATCCGGCCTGTGATCCAGACCGGCGCCGTGGTCATGGACGGCATCTTCGGCACGCAGGAACGGCGGCCGTAGGCACGCGGGAAGCGGTAGGCACGCAGATAGGCACGCAGGCAGAGACAAGAAGACCACCTAGGAGCGTTCCTAGGTGGTCTACCTGCTATTACGGCTGTCGGGGTGGCGGGATTTGAACCCACGACCTCTTCGTCCCGAATGAGGTTCGCTCAAGATGCACACCGGGTAGTTTGGTGTTTTGCCTGGTCAGGGTGTTGGAGAGAAACGGTTTCGGGTGGTGTGGAAGGGGCTCGGGGAGCGGGTCGGCTCCCAGATGGCTCCCAGACGCCGGCACGGAGGCGTCGATGTCCCTACGCCCGGCGTGACAGGTCGTCCACCAGGAGGTCGAGGGTCGCCTCCTCATGGAGCGCGACGCCGAGGGCGGTCATGGCAGGGGCGAGATCCGCGTCCCAGTCCGCGTCGACCGGCTGGCCGTCGAGCGCCAGTTGAGGGATGCCCTCAGCCTGGCTGCGAGCGGCCAGGTGCTCGTAGTCCGTGGTGCCCATGCGCCACGGCCGGGCTTCGTAGCGGCGGATGACCCGGTTGGCCAGAGCGATCCCCGGCCAGTCGAAGTCGCCGTGGTAGGCAAAGCGGCAGCCCGTGGCGGCGAGGGCGTCAAGAAGCGTGAAGACCACGGTGGCGCCGCTGCCGGAGGTGCACACGAGGGGCTGGACGCAGGCCGAGTCCGCCGCGGCTTCCACCACGCGCGGATTCTCACAGATGTGGATGAGCGTTGCGGCGGGGAGTTGGAGCCGGAGGTCATGCAGGTCGCGTGGTGTGACGTGAACCTCGGCGTGATGGTCGGCCCGCTCCCGCAGGGCACGCTCCCGCCAGCCCTCGCCGTCGGGCCGCAGCCCGTAGGTGAGCACCGTGCTGGAGACCTCGTCCGGCGTGACGGACACCAGCCGCCACAGAGCGCGTCTACCGGCGGCGTCGTCGGGGAACTCGGTGCCGTGGGCGAGGGCGACCCCGCGTTGGACGAGGCGTGCGAGCCAGGTGCCGTCGTCCAGGCCGTGCGCGGAGCCGGTCGTCATGGCGGCGAGTTCTCCTCGGCCGCGTGTGCCGTTGCGTTCAGGTCTTTCAGGTCCTTCGGGTCCGAGGAGAGCGGTGAGGACTTGGACCGCCTGCTGGAGTGTCCAGATCGCCGTTTCGGGCGTCACTCCTCTCGGAACGCCGGCACGGCGCAGCAGGTCGCACCACTGCCGGGGCCATTCCTGGTCGGCGAGTGGGGAGGCGTCCAGTGACGAAGCGAGGGATGACCACACCTGTTCCCGCCGTGCCGCCACGTCCGCGCGGGCGGCACGGCGGTCGGTGAGTGGCGGGCCGAGTTCCTCCAGGGTCTGTCTGAGGCCGAGTCCGGCGGCCGAAGCGCGTAGCCGTGCGTCGAGCACGTCGAGCCGTATGGTCACGGCGGCACCTGTGAGGGGTTTGCCCAGTAGCAGAGAAAGGTCATTGCGTTCCTGGGCGTTCATCGCGGTCAGCCGGAGGGAACCGGTGGCCTGTACGCCGTTGCTCTCCAGGCGTTTCCGTGCCCCCTGCCAGAGCCGGGTGAGTCCAGGTCCCGTCAGCCAGTCGCGCGTTGCGGCGGGCAGCGCGCTCATACGGACACCAGACGCCGGTGCCGGCCGTTCCAGGTGTAGTGCAGGGTGGCCACCCCGCGTACGTGGGGGTCACGCAGGCACTCGTAGATGTGCAGGGACGGAACCTCGGGCCAGTTGCCCATGAGCCGTTCGCTGGTGAGGACGAAGTCGAGATCGAGGTCGACGAGGATACGGCCCAGCCGGCCGTGGGTGGGTTCGTCGACCTTGGCGAAGGCGTCGTCCAGGAGGATCAGCCGCGGCGCGTGCGGTGCCGACTCGGCGAGGCTGGTGAAGTGGGCGGCCGCCGCGGCGAAGAGCACGAGGTAGGAGAGGACCCGCTGTTCGCCCTGGCTGAGACCGGTCCGGCCGGTAAGTTTCCGACGGCGGCCCGGAGCCGCGTCCTCGACCACGAAGGTGTGGAAACGGAACCAGTCGCGGTAGTCCAGCGCGGTCCGCAGATGGGCGGCGTAACCGGCTGACGGGTCGGCACGACGGGCGTCCTCGATCCGGCGTTGCAGCACCTCGCGCAGCTGCTCGGTCTGATCGCGAGTCCTGAGGCTCGACGGACTGCGCAGCAGCTCGACGGCCGCGCGCACATCCGCATCCACGTCCTCGTCCAGCTTCCACAACAGCTCGACGCCGAGGCCGTGGGAGGTGCGCACGGTCTTCAGGGTGTCGTTGAGAGCCGCGACCAGGTTCGCCGCGGTGATGACCTGCGCCGAGAGGTGGTCGCCGAGCTCACCGGTCAGGAACCGCTGGAACACCTCGCGCTCGCGTTCGGTGAGCCGTCCCCGGGCCTCCGCGGCCTGAACCGCGATCCGCTCGCCCACGGATGCGACGTCATGAGACCCGTGGTCGTCGACCAAGCGGCACACCTTGATTCCGTCGCGCTCCTCCAGCTGCGCGTCGAATCCGCCAGCCAGTTGGTCGCGCAGATCGGTGTGGCGGTTGAGCAGGGTGCTGTCCGACACCTCGCCCTTCGGGCGGCCGAGGGCCTGTTCCACGGCGTCGGCGAGGGCCCGAAGCGCTCGCAGACGGCTGCGCACGTCCGTGCCGGGATCGTCCGACATGTACTCGGGCAGCGAGGACCGGTCAAGGCCGGCGCCGAGCACCACCTCCGGTCGGCCGAGAGCCCCGCGCAGAGCGCTGCCGGTGTCGATGACCGCCGTCTCCTGGTCCGCCAGGGTCCCGCGCAGGCGTTTCTCGTCCTCTTCCGCGCGCACGCGCAGGTCGTGGAAATCGTCGCGAGCTCGTTGCGCCGTGGGGAGCGCTTGGACGGCGTTCGAGATGCGCTGCTTGGCCTCCTGCTCACGGGAGAGGATCTCCTCCTCGGACGACCCGATGGCCTCCTCGCGGGTACGTAGGTCCTGCTCAGCGGTGCGCAGTCCAGCGAGGTGGAGCCGGTAGCTCTCGTCTGCGGCCAGGCGGTCCTCTCGGGCGCGTCGGTACCGGTCGGCATCGGCCTGGTTCGTACCGAGCCGCTCGCCCGTGCCGCCGACGGCCCTGCGCAGATGCCCGACACCGCTGAGCAGGCCGGCCAGTGCGGTGCGCACACGGTCCAGGGCAGCAGGGTCGCCGGGCAGGTCGTGGGCGGTGGCGGTGGCCTCTGCCTCGGTCCGCGCCGATACCGCGAGAGCGCGTGCCTCCTCGGCCAGCCGCGCCGCCCGGGTCGCCTTGGCGGTCAGGTCGCGCAGCGTCCGCTCGGCTGATTCGGTCCTGCTCCAGGCGTCCGCGAGACTCCGCGCCCTGGGAAAGTCCCGTTCCGC
Source organism: Streptomyces sp. NPDC048297 (assembly GCF_043201585.1). Lineage (NCBI taxonomy): Bacteria > Bacillati > Actinomycetota > Actinomycetes > Kitasatosporales > Streptomycetaceae > Streptomyces > Streptomyces sp. NPDC048297. The sequence goes on along the minus strand of NZ_JBICZA010000024.1, from coordinate 7,999 downwards.
GAGCGTGAGAGCCCGACGCATGGCATCGGCTACGGCGAGCTCTTCGCGGACATCGGCCAGCCGCTGTTCCGTATGCGCGATCCGCTCCTCCAACTCGGCGAGAATGCGCCGCCGAGTCTCGGCGCGTACGGCGGCCCCCACGTACTCGGTGCCGCGCTTGTCATGACGACCGCTGAGTACGCCCAGACGCCAACTGCCGTCGTAGAAGACCGCGTTGTGCGCGGAGGTCTCCTGTGCCGATGTGAGTGCGATGGTGGCCAGGAGACCCCCCACCTGCTCGGAGGTGACGCCGCAACCCGGTTCAGGGGCTGGGCGCAGGGCCGAGGCGAGAGTCGGCCCGTCGGACAGCGTGGGACCCGGCTGGAGAAGGGTGTCCCGGGTGCGCGGATCGAGAAGGACGCCGTCCGCACTCACCCACGCGTCCAGGATTCCACTCGCCTCCAGCGCCCCTTCCAGACCGGCTCGGTCGGCCGGAGCCAGGTCTTCCACGAAGTCCACGAGCCGATAGAAAGGGGCTCCACTGCCCGGCGTCCTCGCGGCGGCGCGATGGTGCGGGGCCGGCGGCTCGGGGTCGGTACGTTGCTCCCAGTCCCGCTTCTGCTCCGCCAGGTGGTCGAGTTCCTCGCCGAGTCGGTTGACGCCGAGTGCCAGGGCGTCCCGGCGTCCGGTGAGTTCCTCGCCGTACGGCTCCAACGTGGCCTGAGCTGTCCGCCACGCCTGGCTGTCGATATCGGGCGGCAGCGTGCGGTCCGCGAATGGCGCGTCAGCAGCGGTCTCGTGGCCGACGGTGGCGTGGACGGCGTTCAGCGACGGGCAGTCGGGACCGAGCGCATTCCGCGTGCGGGCAGCCCACTCGGCGACTTGAAGGGAGTAGGCGCTGCTCTCCTCGGCGACCTTCTGACGGCTGCTGTCGAGATGGCCGGCGGCCTCTTCTGCCTCGCCTTCCAACCGTTCCCGCTCGGCATCGGATTGAGCCGCTGCGGCCCGGGCCTCGTCCGCCCGTGAGATGAGGCGGGTCACCTCCTGAACCATCCGGGCCCGGTTTCTCACGACCGACTCGGCGTCCTCCAGCTGGTTCTGCCAGGACCGCAGCCCTTCCTGCGCCGTGACGGTGTCCACACGGGCCACCGATCGGTGCCGTACGGTACGCATCTCCCCGTCCGGAGTCGTCAGTTCGGTCTCGGCGGCCTGGGCCAGAACCGTGCGCGGCAGGGCTACCGCCTCGCCGAGATGGCCGGTGGGAAGCCCCGCCTTCTCCGCCTGCGTCAGCAGCTCCCGGTGTTCGGTTCCCAGCTCGGCCAGCCGACTTCCGAGGTGTTCGACACCTTCGGCCAGCCGCTCCGCCGAGCCCTCCTCCGCATCGTGTGCGTTCCGCAGGGTGGTGAACGCGGCCGCGGCGGCGGTGTGCAGCGCCTCCACCGTGCCGCGGCGTTCCGACAGTTCGCGCAGGCTGCGGTAGGCGTGACTGGCGTGCAGGGCGGCCAGGTCGGTCCTGGCGGCCTGTTCCTCCTCACGGAAGGTCTCCAGTCGGCCCTCCGACTCCTCCTCCTGGGTCCTCAGGTCGCTCGTCCGCTGTGCGGCGTCTCCGGCTGCCCGGCGCCGCTGTGCGAGGACGCCCAGCTCGTGGCTCACTCTCTGGGCGGAGGTGCGCAGGACCCCGGCCAGGTAGCTGCGGTAACTGGTGAGGAACGTGCGCAAGGCCGCGTCGGTGCGTTCCAGGCGGCCGAGTTCGTCCCGTACGGCGTCAAGGTCGTGGAGGTTGCGCGCCACCTTCTCGACGACGTCCTCGTCGAGCCCCGGCAGGGTCTCGCTCAGCAGGGAGACCAGGCCCCCGTGTTCGATCCGATCGCCGACCGTCGGGCGCCGCAGCCGGTGGAGGAGCTGGGTGAGGTTGCGGTAGCGCGTCGCGTCGGTGATGCCGAACAGTTCCCGGGCCACACGCGCACGGTGCTGGACCGCGCGGTCGGTCGTGTTGTCGGAGCCGATGATCTCTTTGAGCCGGTCGACCGGGAGCGGCTTACCGGCCTCGACCAGGTGCAGGTCCTCACCGATTCGCAGCGGGGTGACGAAGAACGTCGGCAGCGCCTTCTGTGTCGACTTCGAGGCGCGGATGGCGGCACCGAGTGTCAGGTGGCGGTGACCGCCGTCGTCGGCCGTGCCCCGGAACTCCACCCACAGGTACCCGAGACGGTTGGTTTGTTCGAACCCGTCCAGCATCAGCCAGGCGAGCGTGGTGCGGCCGGTGCCGGTCGCGTCCAGTGCCCGGGAGTCGCCGTCCAGAAGATACGGGAGCAGCATCTCCAGGGCCTTGGACTTGCCCGCGCCGTTCTTGCCGCGCAGCAGCAGCCGTCCGTCGCCGAAGGAGAACTCCTGCTCGTCGTACTGCCAGACGTTCTGGATGCCCGCCCGGTGCAGCCGGAAGCGCGCGCCGGTGGATGTCGCGGGGTCGGAACGCGGCAGCGGTACGAGGCCACGCGCGTCGGTGGTCATAGCGGCAACTCCTCTTGAACGTCCGTGCCTTTGCCGGCTGCGGTGGCCGGGCGCACCGTGACGTGGGTGGCGTAGCGGGCCGCTGCGGCCAGCAGCACCCAGCCGTCGCCGCCGGGCCGTGCACCATGGACATCGGTCACCGTGCGTCCTTCCGACGCCTCTTCGACGTACCCCTCCGGCAGTCCTTCGCCCTCGGCGCGCAGCCGGTCCGCGCGGGCCATCAGCCGCATGCGGACCAGCAGGTCCAGTACGGCCTCTCGCAGGGAGGGAAGGTCCTCCAGGTAGCCGCGTTGCCAGCTGCTGCGCTGCCCGTACTCGGTGATGAGCTCGGCGAGCACCTCGTCCACCAGGCCGTCCGGGACGGCCACCCCGATGACGAGCGTCCCGCCGGTCGCCGGATGCCCCGGTTCCTGCGGCCGAAGCCGTTCCACGAGCCGTTCCGCCAGCAGCAGCGCGGCCTGTGCGACGGTCCCGGTGCCCGGTAGGTGCAAATCCGTGAGCTCTTCCTCGGGGTCCACCAGCGCCACGCCCTCGGCACGGATCTCCATCTCCAGGCCCAGGAGCTCGGAGAAAGCCTGGGCCTCCCGGCGCTGCCGGGTGCGCAGCCAGTCACGCTCGGCGTCCGTCAGCTCGTCGAGGTGGACGACGGGTGTCTCGACGAGCATCCGGCGCACGTAGGTGCGTGGTCCGCCGAAGCCCGGGTCCGCTGCCCGCCGGACCAGGTCGGCGCCGTCCCGTGCCTGGGAGAGCGGGCCGGCGACGACCACGCGTGCCAGCTCCCGATCTATCGTGATCAGGGCTTCTCCGCCCGCCTCCTGCGCAAGCGCGGCCACATGGCCCTCGGTCTCGATGAGCACGCCCCAGTCGACGAGCTGGCGCAGAGCCGCGACCAGGGTCCGCTTCCCGGCCGCCCGGCCCGGTTCCTCCAGCTCAATCCCGGCGTCGGCTGCGGCAGCCCTGATATCGGCGACCAGGTGTGACAGCAGCATCTGCTCGGGCGCGGTCACCAGAACAGACAGGGCCAGCGCGAGGCAGGCGTACGTGTGTGGGGTGAACGGGGTGCCGGTGGAGCGCTCCAGCCGATGCCCCGAACCCGCCCCCAGCCCCGCCTTGAACAGCCGGGCGTAGGAGCTGTCGACCAGCAGGCGGTAGCCGAGCACCTGCTGGAACCGTTTGCCCAGCCAGTCGGCATGCCTGCGGATCAGTGGGAAGAGGTCGGCGTGGGGGCCGTCCGACGCGACCAGCGGGTGGGCGAGCAGCAGCCGGGCGGCGGTGCGGCGCTCGGCTGCCAGGGCTACGTCGTGAGTCGAGGGGAGGGTCATGACACGCTCGCCTCCGCTTCGCCCTCGACCGCGGCGGAGGTACGACCGATGTCCAGCTCCAGGTCGTCCAGCAGCAGGTCGCCGTCGGCCGAGTACAGCACCGTTCGCGTGCCCGCCGTCCGGCCCACGGTGAGGCGGATACGCAGTTCGGCGTCTTCACTGCTGGCCGAGTCGAGGTCGAACCCCGCCGTCCTCTCCCCGTCCGTGCTGACGGGCCTGCTGAGCTGTGCGTTTCCGAGCGCTGTGGCCAGTAGCTCCAGGAGCAGGCCGAGCGCCGCTGACGTGAGGCGTACCTCGGCGAACCGGCCGGACGCGCTGCGCAGTTCGTCTGCCGCCGCTGCTCTGGCCGCTGCCCGATGACGGGCTGCCCCCATCAGCAGCTGCTTCTGTGCAGAGTGGTCCTCCACCGCTGAGGCCCGGCCCCGCTGGGCTCGGCTGCCTCTTTCGCGCAGGGCCACCGGCACCTCGACCACCGGACCGGTCCACCAGCTTGTGTAGGCGGGCACCACCTCGTCGGTGGCCGGAGGTATGCCCAGATGGCGGGCGCCGTACAGCCCGAATGCGGCGACGGCGATGTCGTGTGCGTCCCGCGGCGCCGCTTCGTCGAACCAGCGGGCCAGCCGCAGCAGATCCTTGCGCCGGGACATCTCACCGGTGGCCGACCGCAGCATCCGCTTGGCGTTGGCGAGCAGTGACTGCAGCGCGCGCAGGGTGGCGTCGCGTAGCTGGTCGACCTGGCTGCCCTGGCCGTCGGTGTTGCTGAACCAGCCGCGCAGCCCCTCCCAGTCCGCGAATTCGCGGCCCCGGCTGCGCTGGATCCGGACCTCCGGGCGACTTTCGCCCTGCGCCTGCGCCGAGAGCCCGGTGAGCCCCTGGGCGTGGGAGTCCAGCCGGTCCAGCAGAGCCGGGATGTGCGGCCACAGGGTGTCCAACGCCGCCGAGATCCGGGGCGCGCGGAACGCCACATCCTCCGTGATCGCCTCGACGTAGTCCAGGAGCAGCTCCTTGAAGCCCTGGTACTCGGCGCTGTCCAGGTCGTAGCGGGACAGCACCTGGCCGAGGTAGGCGTAGAAGTCGCGTATGGAGTCCGCGAACTCGGTGAACTGCACGAACAGCGTGCTGATCCGCTCCAGTCCGTCCTGCGGCTCGACGCCGCCCGGCGCGGTCACGAGGTCGGCCAGCTCCCGTAGCCCGCGCTCGACCAGTGCCAGCAGTTCGTTGCTCACCTCGCGGGCGGCGTCGGCCTCGGCCAGGACCCCGTCGGCGTCCCGCTGGATGCGTTCACCCAGTTTCGACAGCTGGTAGCGCGAGCGGGAGCGCTGGTACTCGCTGATGCTGGACGCGTTCACCGTGTGGCTGCTGCGGAGCAGGTTTCCCCACTGGACCAGCTGTTCCAGTCGGACCGTGAGGGTGTCGGCGTCGAGTACTGCGGCGGAATCACCGGCCTGGCGCAGTTTCGCCATGATGTCCGGGACGGCGAGATCCGCCAGCAGCGTTCCGCAGAAGACCCGCATGATCGCGACATGCTCCAGCCGCTCGGGCGCGCTGAGGTACGTGTACGCGTTCAGCCGCCGCCGTGCCTCCTCGTCGGCGTCCTGACCTGCACCGGATGCTGATGCCCCCATGCCCGTGAGGTTACGCGGAGCATGCGGGCGCCGCCGGTGGGTGGCCGAAAATGCCACGGACGTGTGCCGGCCTGTGGCGATTCCCGTGGCAGCGGCCTGTGCGGCATGCGGGCGTTCGGCGTCCCCGGCTCACCCTGAATGGGCCCTTCGGTTTCTGCGCTGGGTGGCCTCCAGGACAATGGGGTACGTTCAGGCCGATATCGATGGGGGCGGAAGACGGAAGGAGGCACGCGGTGTCGTACGAACCCAAACTCGCCGCGGCTCTTTCCGGCGCGACTCTGCGCCAGCTGTCCCACTGGCGCCGGGCCTCCGGGCCCAAGGGCGCCGTGCTCGTGCCCGAGATCTCCAGCGAGAGGCCGATCCTCTACTCGTTCCGCGACGTTGTCGCACTCCGCATCTGTGTGCAGCTGCGCGAAGAGGCTTCGTTGCAGAAGATCCGCCGTGCGCTGAACACGCTTCGAGAAGACCTCGGCGAGTGGGAGCACCTCTCCTCGTACAAACTCGTCGCGGGCCCGGACACGATCTATCTGGCTGAACCCGACCACGCCGTAGACCTGATCAAGGGAGGCAACGTGGTCATCCACCAGATGGTGGATGTTCTCGCGCCCTTCTATAAGGACGGCCGCAGCATTCCCGCTCCGCTCACCCCCCGTGAGCACGTCGCGGTCGACGAGTCGGTCCGTGGCGGAGAACCGGTCATCCAAGGCACCAGGATCCCGGCGTCAGATGTCGCTGCCCTCGTAAGAGACGGCATCCCGCCGGACCAGATCGGTGAGTTCTACCCAGGCGTGACGGCCGAGGCCGCCCGTGACGCGGCCGACTTCAGCGAGTACGTCGACAGCTACGGCAGCAGCGAGCCCCGGCAGGTCGTCGCTTGAAGCTGTTGCTCGACGAGAACGTGCCCCGGCCCATGGCCGAGATCGTGCGGATCCTGCTGAAGGCTCATGACGTCGTCCACGTCCACGAGCTCAAGGGCTGGACGGGCACGAAGGACATCGAGCTGTACGCCAAGGCCAAGGCCGACGGCTTCGAGGTCGTCATCACCAACGACACCAAGCAGCTCAGCCGGCCACTCGAAGTGGCGGCCATCGCGCAGTCGGGCCTGCATCGCGTCGAGTATCGCCAGAACAACAAGCATGGTGGGCCTGGTGGGCCTGGGCACGGCGATCGCCACTGTCTGCGCGGCCCTTCCTCACGCCCTTTCCGAACTCGAAGCAGCTGACGGCCAGCGTCTCGTCTCTCTGACGTCGATCGACCCGACCCGGTAGAAGCGCCTCCAGATCACGGACCCGGCCGTCGCCCCGCCGAAGCACTGGCCGGGGCGTGATTTTGGCCTCTGAGCCCTGACGCCTCGATACACGAGGGTTCCCGGCCGGTACCCCATGGGAAGCGATGCCGGGAAAGGATCTGGCATCGCCGCCTGCGCTTCGTCTCATCAAGACTCACTGCCGAGCTCTTCCTGGAACTCGGCGATGCGCCGTTGGGTTGCCGCCGCGCTCTTCTGCTGACGGGTCAGTTTCGCCTCGGCCGCAGCCAGTTCCCGAGCGAGCCGCTCTCGATCAGCTGCCACCCGCTCACGGATGGTCCCGTCATCGCGGTACGCCGGCCCTACCTGCTCACTGCTCACTACGCCGCGACGCTCTCCGCACTCTGGGCAGTCGACGACGCGGGCAGAGACGCGGGTGTTCTCGCGATGCTGAATGTAAGGCACCACGTGGTCGCAACGGAGAGTGAGATCCCATCTATCGAGGTCCTTCTTGCGTTCCTCCCGTGAGGGCCAGGAGGCGAACAGCCTGGCGAGCTTCTCCACCTGCTTCGGCCCCATCGGCGGTGGCGGGCAGCAGAAACAGCAGTGCGTTACCCGAGAACCGCTGACGGTCCACCGCGCGTCCCGGCAGTCGGCGTGCCGCTCCCGGAACCTCTGGTTGGCTTCCTCGTATTCGAGCTTCTCCGCCTCGGACAACTTCAGGAGGGGTGGCCAGCTCCCCAGCTCATCCGTCATGGGCAGTCCGCAACCGCGGCAGGGCTCACCAGCCACGTACTCCGCCCAGCTGAGGCGTGTACCTTCTCGCTCCCATTGCTCATCCCGCTCGCGGCGCCGCCGGTCATCCGCTTCGGCTTCGAGGGCCGAGCGCAGAGCACGCTTGGCGGCTCGTTGCTGCTTCTGCTCCTCAGTGAGCTTGGCCATGGGCTTCACCCCTCGCTGCACCGTGTTCTCGTGCACGACCGTGCAATCCATGCTGGCGTGGCCACCCCATGCGCCGACTGCCCGTGTGCCGGATGACGACTTGTGACCGGACCTGGATCGCAAGCGGCCTTCAGGCGACTGGTGTCGTCTGGAGCGGACAGCCGGAGGTTCCCTATTTGATACGTTGTCAGGAGCCGCACTATAGAGAGCACGGACAACAGGGCACACGACGCAAGGGCCAATCTCGCCAGCCCGCGACCTGCCCCGAACCCGTAGATGGAGCAATGCTCAGGACTTGTGGATCAGCCCCGGGCGAGGACGCGGAGGGCGTACCTTCCCGAATGATCCGTAAGGTCTCCGAGTAGGCCCGCGTT
>NZ_JBICZA010000023.1:110076-133250 GCF_043201585.1 Streptomyces sp. NPDC048297 | reverse complement strand
GTTACATTCCGAACCCGGAAGCTAAGCCTCACAGCGCCGATGGTACTGCAGGGGGGACCCTGTGGGAGAGTAGGACGCCGCCGAACAATTTTTGGAGAAACCCCCGTATCTATGGATGCGGGGGTTTTCTGCGTTCAGGGCTCGTTTCCCTCCGAAGAGGGAGCGAGCCGCGAAATCCCAAGCGCATCAGAGCCGGCCCGCTGCTTTCAGGGCGAGATAGGCGTCCGCCACTGCCGGCGCCAGATCGTCCGGCGTCGCGTCCACCACCGTCACTCCATGGCGACGCAGCTGTTCCGCCGTACGCTGCCGTTCGTTCTGTGCCTGAGCCGCAGCCGCGGCCTCGTACACCGCGTCCGTGTTCCCCCGGGCCCGAGCCATGCGGGTGATGTGCGGGTCCGCCACGGAGGCGATGAGCACCGTGTGGCGCTGGGTGAGTTGAGGCAGGACGGGCAGCAGGCCCTGTTCCACCGGTGCCGCGTCGAGGGTGGTGAACAGGACGAGCAGAGAGCCTCGACGGGCCGTACGGAGCGCCGTGGCGGTGAGGCCGCGGGCGTCGGTCTCGACGAGCTCCGGTTCCAGCGTCGCCATCGCGTTGACCAGGGACGGAAGGATGTCGCTGGCCGAACGGCCCTGGACGAGGGCGCGCACCCGGCGGTCGTAGGCCAGCAGGTCCACGCGGTCACCCGCGCGGGAGGCGAGCGCGGCCAGGAGAAGGGCCCCGTCCAGGGAGGCGTCCAGACGGGGCACGTCACCCACGCGGCCGGCCGAGGTGCGGCCGGTGTCCAGGACCATCAGGATGTGGCGGTCGCGCTCCGGCCGCCAGGTACGGACGGCGACCGTGGAGTGACGGGCGGTGGCACGCCAGTCGATCGAGCGGGTCTCGTCACCGGGGACGTACTCGCGCAGGCTGTCGAACTCGGTTCCTTCGCCGCGGGTCAGCACGCTGGTACGGCCGTCGAGTTCACGCAGCCGGGCGAGCTTCGACGGCAGGTGCTTGCGGCTGGTGAACGGGGGCAGGACCCGTACGGTCCAGGGGACCTTGTGGGCGCCCTGGCGGGAGAAGAGACCGAGAGGGCCGTAGGAGCGGATGGTCACGCGATCGGCCTGGCGGTCGCCCCGACGCGTGGGGCGCAGCCGGGTGGTCACGCGGCGGCGCTCGCCGGGCGGGACCATGACACGGTGCCGGGAGCCTTCCACCTCGGTGCCGGGCTGCCAGCTGCTGGGCGGCCAGGCGTCCCGCACCCGTGCCCGCAGGGGGCGACGGGAGGGGTTGGTGAGGGTGAGGGTGACATCGGCGGTCTCGCCGAGGCGTGCGGAGGTGTCGCCGGAGCGTGCGAGGACGAGGCGTCGTACGGGCGCAGCGAGCGCGTAGTCGCAGGCACAGGCCAGGGCCAGCGGGCCGTTGACCGCGAGGATGCCTGTCCAGCCGGGTTCCAGGACGCCGACCGGGATGGAGCCGAGGGCCGCCAGGAGGGCGGCACGTCCGGTGAGCGCCATCAGCGCGGGACCAGGACGTTGGCGAGGATGGCGTTGATGACGGAGTCGGCGGTCACACCCTCCATCTCGGCCTCGGGGCGCAGCTGGACACGGTGGCGCAGGGTGGGCAGAGCGAGGGCCTTCACGTCGTCGGGGATGACGTAGTCACGGCCCGTCAGCCAGGCCCAGGCGCGCGAGGTGGCGAGAAGCGCGGTGGCGCCGCGCGGGGAGACGCCCAGGGTGAGGGAGGGCGACTCGCGGGTGGCGCGGCAGATGTCCACCACGTAGGCCGTGATCTCGGGGGAGACGGCCGTCTTGGCGACGGCGGCGCGGGCGGCCTCCAGGTCGGCGGGTCCGGCGACGGGGCGTACGCCGGCGGCGTGCAGGTCGCGCGGGTTGAAGCCCGAGGCGTGGCGGGTGAGGACGTCGATCTCGTCCTGCCGGGAGGGCAGAGGGATCGTCAGTTTGAGCAGGAAGCGGTCCAGTTGGGCCTCGGGCAGGGGGTAGGTGCCCTCGTACTCGACCGGGTTCTGGGTGGCCGCGACCAGGAACGGGTCGGGCAGCGGGCGCGGGGTGCCGTCGACCGTGACCTGGCGTTCCTCCATGGCTTCCAGCAGGGAGGACTGGGTCTTGGGCGGGGTGCGGTTGATCTCGTCCGCGAGGAGGAGGTTGGTGAAGACCGGGCCGGGCTGGAAGGAGAACTCGGCGGTGCGCGTGTCGTAGACGAGGGAGCCGGTGACGTCGCTCGGCATCAGGTCGGGTGTGAACTGGACTCGCTTGGTATCGAGTTCGAGCGCGGATGCGAGCGTGCGGACGAGCAACGTTTTGGCGACTCCAGGGACTCCTTCAAGGAGAACGTGTCCGCGGCAGAGGAGGGCGACGACGAGGCCGGTCACGGCGGGGTCCTGGCCGACCACGGCTTTGGTGATCTCGGCGCGCAGAGCCTCCAGGGAGGCTCGGGCGGCGCCCGCGTCCCCAGGGATCCCGGCGTTGTCAGTGGTCGGGTCCATCATGGACGGCGTACCTCTCTTTCGAGGGCGTCGAGTTGGTCGGTGAGTTTGATGAGGGCCGCGTCGTCGGTGGGCGGCGGTCCGAAGAGGAGGGTGTGCAGGGCCTGTCCGTCGCCGTGCAGGTGGGCGGAGAGGGCGGGGAGCAGGGCTTCGGGGGCGTGCGCCTGGGCGACGGGGACGCCGACGAGGGGGGCGAGGCGTGTGCGGGTGGTGGAGCGCAGGGCGGCGGCCGCGCGGTCGCGGGCGTTGGCCTTGTGGTAGAGGCGGGCGCGGCCTTCGGCGGTTTCGGAGGCGCGGATCGCGACGGGGAGTCGTTCGGCCACGAGGGGGCCGAACCGGCGTCCCCGCCAGAAGGCGGCGAGGGCTGCGGCGATGAACAGCTGCAGGGTGCCCCACAGCCAGCCCGAGGGGAGCAGGTCGAAGAAGCTCTTGCGGTCGCCGGTGTCGGTGACGGGGGAGTCGGCGAGCGAGGGGAGGTACCAGACCAGATGAGGGCGCGAGCCGAGGAGTTGGAGGGCGAGCGAGGCGTTGCCCTGCTCGTCGAGGCGGTCGTTGAAGAGGATGTCGGGCGCGCCGAGGACGACGGTGTCGCCGTCGCCGGAGGCCGCGGGGACGCGGATCAGGGTGGCGAGCCGGTCGCTCGGGTAGCAGGACTCGGCGCCCGGGGCGGTGGTGGTGTAGCGGATGCCGCCGGTGTCGGCGCTGCCGGCGCGCTCGGCCTCGGGCAGGGCGCAGTCGGGGTCGAGTACGGAGTCGATGCTGGTGGCGGGGGACGCGGTGACACCGGGAGCGAGTCGCTCGACGGACCAGGGGCCGGCCGCGACGAGGACGGTGCGCCCGCCGGAGGACGCCGTCGCGGCGCGCAGTTGGTCCTGCTGGCGGTGGGTCAGCAGGTCGGGTACGGCGACCAGGACAGTGGTGTCGGGGCCGGCGGCGGCGCGTGCTGCCGCGAGCGAGGTGACCACGCGCGTGGAGACCCCCCGGTCGGTGAGGAGTTCGGCGACGGCGCGGCTGCCGTAGGGGTCGGCGGAGCGCGGGTCGAGGTCGCCGTGCCGGGTCTGCGAGCGGACGACGGCGATCGCGACGGCCGCGACCAGGAGCAGTACGACGGCGAGCACGATGCCTCGCGTGCGTGTCCACACCTGCCGGGTGGTGGGCGAGAGCGACGTGGCCGGGGGCGCCGTGGCGGCCCGGGTGCTCATTCGGCTGCCCCCTTGGGGGTGTTGTGGGCCGCGCCGGTGGCGCTGCCGGCGAGCGTCGGGCGGGTGCGTTCCAGGTCGCGGTCGAGTTCGGCGACGCGCAGGTACGACAACTCGCTCGCTCGGCGCCCGCCGTATGTGACGTCGTCGAACTCCCGGGCCGCCGAGCGCAGTCGGTCCGCGTGCGCGGGCATGGTGCGGCCGGCCTCTGCGGCGGCTTCGTCGGCGGTGCGGCCGGGGCGGTCGTCGAGGAGGGTGCGTTCCTCCAGGGAGCGGACGATGGCCCGCATGCGTTCCTGGACGGCTTGGTTCCAGTGGCCCTGGGCGGCGTGCGCCTCGGCGGCTGCGCGGTGTTCGGCCGCGCTGCGGGGGCGCTCGTCGAACAGGGCCGTGGCGGAGGAGGGCTGGCGGCGCGGAGTGCCCAGGCGCCACCACAGTGCCGCGAGGACGGCGAGGACGAACAGGATCACGACGACGAGGCCGAGCGTGCCGCCCGGGGTGACGGAGGCGGCCGAGCCGAACAGCTTGCCGACCCAGTCCCAGAACGCGTTCAGGGCGCGCTGGAACAGGCTGGGGTCGTTCTCGTGGTACATCCGTTTGGACAGCTCGCGGCGCGCCGCCTCGCGCGCGGGGTCGCGCGGGATGGTCACCGGCGGCTCGTCCCCGGAGCCACCGAGTGCCAGGACGGCCGTGTCCGCCGCGCGCAGCAGGCGTGCCCCGGCCGAGCCGGCGGCGCCGGGCAGGGCCGGTGCCGCCATGAGAACTCCCCCCGTCAGGCTCACCCCGTCAGCTCCCCGGAACCGCGCCGGGGGCGGGGGCGCCGTGGTCCTGGACACCGGCGGCGCGGGCCAGTTCGAGGTCGAGGGCCTCGCTGCGGATGCGCCGGTCGATGTAGAGGAGCACGGTGACGCCCGCGCTGATCGGGAGCGTGACCGTCGAGCCGATGATCGAGCCGATGCCGCTGATGATCAGGAACGACCAGCCGGCGGAGTGCTGGGCGGTGGCGAACAGGCCCGTCATGCCGTCGCCGCTCACGGCCGCCGCGATGAAGGTGAAGGGGACCACGATGATCGAGGCGGCGATGTTGGTGATGATCCCGGCGAGCAGCTGGATGCCGAGGACACGCCACCAGGAGCCGCGGACCAGCTTGATGGACCGGCTGATCGACTTCACGACACCCTGCCGCTCCAGCATCAGCGCCGGCGAGGCCAGGGAGAAGCGGACCGTCAGCCAGATCTCGACCACGATGGCGGCGAGGATGCCCAGGACGAGCAGGGCGATCGTGAGGGCGTCGTTGCCGCCGATGATCGCGGCCAGGATGCCGGGCAGCGCGCCGACGGCCACGACGCCGACGGAGATGAGACCCAGCAGGAGCAGCAGGCCGAACAGCTTAGGGACCTGCGGGCGGGACTCGCGCCAGGCCTCGCCGGCGCTGACCGGCTTGCCGAGGACGGCACGGCTGGTGACGGTCGTCAGCAGGGCGGTCGAGATGATGGTGCCGACCACGGTGACCAGGCCGACGATGCCGGTGCCGGCCATGAGCGTGCCGAAGGACCGGAGTATCTCCTGCGCCGAGGCGCTGGGGTCGCTGAGGGTGTCGGTGGTGTCGTCCAGGACGAAGCCCTGCAGCAGGATCACACCGAGCTGTGTGACGACCGAGACCGTCAGCGAGATGCCGAGTACCGTGCGCCAGTAGGTGCGCATGGTGGAGACGGCGCCGTCGAGGATCTCGCCGATGCCGAGCGGGCGCAGCGGGATCACGCCGGGCTTGGCCGCGGGCGGGGGACCTCCCCAGCCTCCGTAACCGCCAGGAGTGCCATAACCGCCGGGAGCGCCGTAACCACCCGGGCCGCCGGGGCCACCCCAGCCGGGGCCTCCGTACCCACCGGGACCGGCGGGCGGCGGGCCGCCCCAGCCCGGTCCGGGCGGAGGCGGCGGCGGGGTCTGGCCCGCGTTCGGGGCTCCGGTGGGCGCGGACCACTGGCCGGCCGGTGGCTGCTGGCCAGACCACTGCGCGCCTGGGCCCTGCGGTTGCGTGCCCGGCTGGGCGGGCACGGTGGGGCCGGGACGGTCGGCGGGCTCGGCGGCGCCGGGCTCCCGCCCGTCGGACGACGGGTCGGATCCGGGCGAGGCCCAGCCCGGAGTGTCAGTCATCGAAGCTCCTTCACGGTGCCCGTCCGCGGGCGCGGCGGCAGGTTGGCAGACATCGTGCCATGGGGTGGTGACAGCGTGACCGGCCGCGGTAGGAGCTGCGCACCTTCAATTGTCCTGTGGATACGGGGCAGACTGACCGCATGGCTGATCAGCAGGCACAAGCGGGCGAGGACACGCGGTCGACCGGAATACCCGTACTGCGCTGGGAGGAACCACCCGAAGGTCCTGTACTGGTCCTTCTCGACCAGACGAGGCTTCCGGCCGAAGAGGACGAGCTGGTGTGCACGGACGCGTCGGCGCTGGTGGAGGCGATCCGTACGCTCGCCGTGCGAGGTGCGCCGGTGCTCGGCATCGCCGGGGCGTACGGCGTCGCGCTCGCCGCCGTGCGGGGTTTCGACGTGGAGGAGGCCGCGCGGGCGCTCGAGGGCGCCCGGCCGACCGCGGTGAACCTCTCCGTCGGGGTGCGCAGGGCCCTGTCCGCGTACCGGTCGGCGCTCGCCGGGACCGGTGACACCGGTGCGGCGGCGACGGCGGCGCTGGACGCGGCGCGGACGCTGCACCGGGAGGACGCCGAGGGCAGCACCCGGATGGGAGCCCACGGCCTGGCCCTGCTGGGCGAGCTGCTGCCGGGCGGCGGGCACCGCATACTGACCCACTGCAACACCGGGGCGCTGGTGTCCGGCGGGGAGGGCACGGCGTTCGCGGTGGCCCTGGCCGCGCACCGGGCCGGGCAGCTGAGGCGCCTGTGGGTGGACGAGACGCGTCCGCTGCTGCAAGGCGCTCGCCTGACGGCGTACGAGGCGGCACGCAGCGGCATGGCGTACACCTTGCTCACCGACAACGCGGCCGGTTCGCTGTTCGCGGCGGGAGAGGTCGACGCGGTCCTCGTCGGCGCGGACCGGATCGCGGCCGACGGTTCGGTGGCGAACAAGGTGGGGAGCTATCCGCTCGCGGTCCTCGCGCGGTACCACCATGTGCCGTTCATCGTGGTGGCGCCGGTGACGACCGTGGATCCGCACACACCGGACGGCGCGTCCATCGAGGTCGAGCAGCGCCCCGGCTTCGAGGTGACCGAGATGATGGCGCCCCGGGGCTCGGCGACGGGAGCGGGGAACGGGATTCCGGTGGCTCCGCTGGGGACCCGGGCCTACAACCCGGCGTTCGACGTGACGCCTCCCGAGCTGGTGACGGCGATCGTCACCGAGCGGGGAGTCGTCTCACCGGTGACGGCGCAGGCGCTCGCGGACCTGTGCGGGCGCTCGCCACAGGTGACGACCGGCTAGGCGCGGGCGGACAGTCGTGAGCGTCAGGGGCAGACAGTGACCGTCCGGTACGACTATCGTCACTGGCCAGTGACCTGCCTCACCTGCGGCTCTGTCTTCGTTACGAGAATGGGATGATGTCGTTTATGAAGGGACGAGTCCTTGTCGTCGACGACGACACCGCACTGGCCGAGATGCTCGGCATTGTGCTGCGTGGTGAAGGTTTTGAGCCGTCTTTCGTAGCCGATGGTGACAAGGCGCTGGCCGCGTTCCGTGAGACCAAGCCTGATCTGGTGCTGCTCGATCTGATGCTGCCCGGCAGGGACGGCATCGAGGTGTGCCGGCTGATCCGGGCGGAGTCCGGGGTGCCGATCGTGATGCTGACGGCGAAGAGCGACACGGTCGACGTCGTCGTGGGCCTGGAGTCGGGTGCCGACGACTACATCGTGAAGCCGTTCAAGCCCAAGGAACTGGTGGCCCGTATCCGGGCGCGGCTGCGGAGGTCCGAGGAGCCGGCGCCGGAGCAGCTCACCATCGGTGACCTGGTGATCGACGTGGCCGGGCACTCGGTGAAGCGGGACGGGCAGTCGATCGCGCTGACCCCGCTCGAGTTCGACCTGCTGGTCGCGCTCGCCCGCAAGCCGTGGCAGGTGTTCACGCGCGAGGTGCTGCTCGAGCAGGTGTGGGGCTACCGGCACGCGGCCGACACGCGACTCGTCAACGTGCACGTCCAGCGGCTGCGCTCCAAGGTCGAGAAGGACCCGGAGCGGCCGGAGATCGTGGTGACCGTCCGTGGTGTCGGTTACAAGGCAGGACCGAGCTGACATGTCCGGGGACAGTGCCGCTTCGGCTCCCGGCCGGTCCGGGGACCGTCCGGGGCGGCCTGTCGGCCGGAAGTCGACGGGTTCGCGCTGGGGACGCCTGTTCGAGGGCGGGCTGTTGCAGGGCGGGGTCCAGGGGAGCCCGGTCGTCCGCCTGTTCATGCGCTGGGTGCGTCGTCCGCTGCTGCCCGTGATGCGGCTGTGGCGGCGCAACATCCAGTTGAGGGTCGTCGCCACGACCCTGGTGATGTCGCTGGGTGTCGTCCTGCTGCTGGGCTTCGTCGTGATCGGGCAGGTGCGCAACGGCCTGCTGGACGCGAAGGTGAAGGCCTCCCAGAGCCAGGCCACCGGCGGTTTCGCGGTGGCCAAGCAGAAGGCCGACGAAGCGGCCGCCGGTGCGACCGGCAACGCCGGCGCCGACGGGGTGTCCGCCGCTGACGGACAGCAGTCGCAGAACGTCATCCAGTGGATGAGCGACCTCGTGGAGTCGCTCTCCAGCGGTGGCGCGGGCGCCTTCGACGTGGTGACGCTGCCCGTCGGCGACGACAGCGGCGGTGGGCGCAGCCCGCGTGGTTCCGGGTACGTCAGCCCGACCGACAGCGTTCCCGCCGACCTGCGTGAGCGGGTCAACAGCAGTACGACCGCCGCGCAGAGCTACACCCGGATCGTCTACAGCAACGGCAAGGACTCCCAGCCGGCGCTGGTCATCGGCAAGCAGGTCAACGACCCCAACGGCCACCCCTACGAGCTGTACTACCTCTTCCCGCTCACGCAGGAGGAGAAGTCCCTGAGCCTGGTCAAGGGCACGCTCGCGACCGCGGGACTCTTCGTCGTCGTACTCCTCGGTGCCATCGCCTGGCTGGTGGTGCGGCAGGTCGTCACACCCGTGCGGATGGCGGCCGGGATCGCGGAGCGGCTGTCCGCGGGGCGGCTGCAGGAACGCATGAAGGTCACCGGTGAGGACGACATCGCCCGCCTCGGCGAGGCCTTCAACAAGATGGCGCAGAACCTCCAGGTGAAGATCCAGCAGATGGAGGACCTGTCGCGGATGCAGCGGCGGTTCGTCTCCGACGTCTCGCACGAGCTGCGCACCCCGCTGACCACCGTCCGGATGGCCGCCGACGTCATCCACGAGGCCCGCGAGGACTTCGACCCGGTGACTGCCCGGTCCGCCGAGCTGCTCGCCGACCAGCTGGACCGGTTCGAGTCGCTGCTCGCGGACCTGCTGGAGATCAGCCGTTTCGACGCGGGCGCCGCCGCGCTGGAGGCCGAGCCGATAGACCTCAGGGAGGTCGTGCGGCGCGTCGTCGGCGGGGCGGAGCCGCTCGCCGAGCGCAAGGGCACCCGGATACGAGTCGTCGGCGATCTCCAGCCTGTCGTCGCCGAGGCCGACGCCCGGCGCGTGGAGCGCGTGCTGCGCAACCTCGTCGTCAACGCCGTCGAGCACGGCGAGGGCAGGGACGTCGTCGTCAAGCTCGCCGCCGCGGGCGGCGCGGTCGCCGTCGCGGTGCGCGACTACGGCGTCGGGCTCAAGCCCGGCGAGGCCACCCGTGTCTTCAGCCGCTTCTGGCGGGCCGACCCGGCACGCGCGCGTACCACCGGTGGCACGGGCCTCGGGCTGTCGATCGCCCTGGAGGACGCGCGGCTGCACGGCGGCTGGCTGCAGGCCTGGGGCGAGCCGGGCGGGGGCTCGCAGTTCCGGCTGACGCTGCCGCGGACGGCGGACGAGCCGCTGCGGGGCTCGCCGATACCGCTGGAGCCCAAGGACTCGCGTCGGGGCCGCGGACTCGACGACGCCGGCCGGCGCCGTGGGGACGGGGAGAAGCGGGCGACCGTTCCGGTGCAGCCCGGCGGCACGGTGCCGCCGCTGGCACCAGGTGCCTCGATCCCGCAGCGCAGGCCCGCCGCCACCCCTGTGGCCGACCCGACCGCCCTGCCCGGCAACGGCAACGGCGCGCGCGTGGTGCCCCGGCCCGGTGGCGGACAGCACCCCGACGACAAGCCCGCGGGTCCGGCGACCGACACGCACGAGACGCAACGGGAGCCGGCCGAGGCGCCACGGGGCCTGGCCGAGACGCGACGGGATCCGGCCGAGATACGACGGGATCCGGCCGAGATACGACGGGATCCGGCCGGGGCACGACGGGATCCGGCCGGGCAGCACGACACGACCGAGCCAGGGGAGGCATTTCGTGGGCGCTGACCGCGAGGGAGGCGCCCGGCGCCGACGGGGGCGCACGGTGGCGTACGCCGCCTGCGGGACCGTACTGCTGGCCGGGTGCGCCACGATGCCCGACAGCGGGGACCTGCGGAACGTCGAGTCCACGCCCCGGCAGGACACCGGAGTACGCGTCTTCGCCGTACCGCCCGCCGAGAACGCCTCCTCCAGCGAGATCATGCAGGGCTTCCTGGAGGCGCTGACCAGCGACGATCCGCAGTACGACACGGCCCGCAAGTACCTCACGACACAGGCCGCGCGCGCCTGGCGGCCGGAGAGCTCGACCACCGTCCTCGCCGACGGGCCGAGCATCACGACCGATGCCCCGCCCAGCGGCCGTGAGCAGACCGGGTCCCGCACCTACGTCCTGGCGGGCAACCGGGTCGCCACGGTGGACGCACAACAGGCCTACGCGCCCGCCGACGGTTCGTACAGCACCAAGGTGCACCTCACGAAGGACCCCAAGAACGGGCAGTGGCGCATCGACGCACCGCCCGAGGGCGTCGTCATGGGCAAGTCGGACTTCCAGCGCAACTACACGTCAGTCGACAAGTACTACTTCGCCACCCACACCAGGGTCGGGGCGACCGGGGAGCCGGTGGCGGTCGCCGATCCGGTGTTCGTGCGCAGCAAGGTCGACCCGATGACCCAGATGGTGCGCGCCCTGCTGAAGGGGCCCACCACCTGGCTCGGACCGGTGGTCAGGTCCAGCTTCCCGACCGGTACGGCGCTGCAGAAGGGTGTGTCGGGGCTGACCCCCGACGACCAGAACAGGCTCACGGTCCCGCTCAACGACAAGGCCGCCCGGGTCGGCCAGGCCCGGTGCGCGGAGATGGCCACCCAGCTGCTGTTCACGCTGCGGAACCTGACGCCGACCCTGGAGTCCGTCGAGCTGCGGGGCCCCGGGAGACACCGGTTGTGCGAGCTGACGGAGGAGCGTGCCGAGTCCGACGCCTGGCACGCCTCGGCGCAGAGCCCCGAGTACCTGTACTACCTGGACGGCAAGCACCGGCTGGTGCGGCTGCCGACCGGATCCACCGGGACCAGCGGCGCTCCGGTGCCGGGCGCGTTCGGTGAGGGCGCCAAGATGCTGCGGTCGGTGGCCGTCTCGCGGGACGAGCACACGGGGGCCGGGGTCACCGCCGACGGCAGGTCGCTGTTCGTGACCTCGCTGATCGCCGGTGGTGCGCTCGGGACCCCGGTGGTCACCAGCCAGGGCGTGGACGTGAAGGACGACCGGCTGACCACCCCGAGCTGGGACGCGCGCGGTGACCTGTGGGTGGCCGACCGGGACCCGCGCCATCAGCGGCTGTACGTCCTGGGGGCGGAACAGGGCGCGAGCAAGCCGGTGGAGGTCTCCCTGCCGGACCTGCCCGGCCGGATCGAGGACGTGCGGGTCTCGGCCGACGGGGCGCGGGTCGCGCTGGTCGTCGCGAAGGACGGCAAGCACTCGCTGCTGATCGGCCGGATCGAGCGGGACGACAAGGCGGGTGACCCGCCCGCGGTCGTCGATCCGCGTCCGGCCGCCCCCGACATGGAGCTGGTCACCGCGATGTCCTGGGCGGGCGACAGCCGGCTCGTCGTGGTCGGCCGTGAGCAGGGTGGGGTGCACCAGATGCGGTACATCCAGGTCGACGGCTCCACGCTGGACGGACCGGCGCCCGCGGCCCTCTCCGGCGTGGAGACGATCGCCGCCTCGGAGGACGAACGGGTGCCGCTGGTGGCCTACTCGGAGGACGGGATCGTGCGGCTGCCGACCGGGGCGCAGTGGCAGAAGGTGGACAAGGACGGGACAGCACCGGTCTATCCGGGCTGAGATCGGGTCTGAAGTCTGGGGTGAGGTCCGGGCCGGGGACGCCGGCCTGCTGGATTCCTTGGATTCCTTGCAGCCCCTCACCCGTGTGGGTGAGGGGCTGCGGGCGTTGTCACGGCTTGTCCACAGGGCGCTGTCCACAGGGGTGGCAGGTCCGTCCGGTGGTTGGCACAGTGGTGGACATGCGGGGGTGGTGGCAGGACCTCACCGACCTGGTGCTGCCGGCCGAGTGCGGAGGCTGTGGAGCACCTCGTACGGTGCTCTGCCCGCGGTGCCGGGCGGCCCTGGGCGGAGCCGTGCCGCGCCGGGTGCGGCCGGTGCCGGAGCCGCCGGGGCTGCCGGTGGTGCACGCGGCGGCGCCGTACGCGGACGAGGTGCGCACGCTTCTCCTCGCGCACAAGGAGCGGGGCGCGCTGGCGCTCGCGGGAGCCCTGGGCTCGGCCCTGGCGGGGGCTGTGCGCTCGGGTCTCGCGGTCGGTGCGGCCGGCCGGCGGGGGTCCGGGCCCGTGGTGCTCGTGCCCGTGCCGTCAGCGCGGTGGGCCGTGCGGGCGCGCGGGCACGATCCGGTGCGACGGATGGCGCTCGCCGCGGCCGGGGAGCTGCGGCGCACCGGGACACCGGCCTGGGTGGCCGCGGTGCTGCGGCAGCGGCGGCCCGTCGCGGACCAGGCGGGTCTGGACGCGCGGCAGCGCCGGGAGAACGTGGCGGGCGCGCTGGAGGTGACGGCCGGCGGGGCGCGGCTGCTCGACGGAGGGCGGGTGGTGCTCGTCGACGACCTGATCACGACGGGCGCCAGCCTCGCGGAGGCGGCGCGAGCCGTGCGGGAAACGGTCGGCACCCACCGCGACGGGAGGGGCGAGTGGAGAAATGGAGGGGCGCGGACCGTGTACGCGGGCGCAACTCGGGAAGGAAGGGGGGAACAACAGACGGAATCACGATCGGGGACGGGGAACTGGGTGCATCGTGCACCGGAAAAAGCGGCGTCGAACGTCGGCGAAGTGGCACTCCATGCCGCTGTGGTCGCCGCTCACAGCGTTTCTTTCGGAATAAACAGGAACTGAGGGCGGACTTGCATCGTTGCAGGTAGCGAGGGCGCCAATTCACTTGAACGGAGGTACGCGGCGGTAGAGGGTGACGACATCCGTCCGGGCGAGATATGTTCGGTTGAGAGGAAAGGCGCAGGCCACACCTCCCGAATCCGAATGCCGCGTTGCGGGTTTTCCCCAATCACCTGCTTCGGTGGGGTGGAGATCTTGCCCATGGGGGAGGAGGAGGTGGAGTCACCGAGTCCGGGGTTCCGGGGTTCACCGGAGCCTGGTGCGAAAAGGGAGATGCTCCGCCGACGGAGCGGAGCGATCCGGGAACGGAGTTCTGCGTGGACATCGTCGTCAAAGGCCGCAAGACCGAGGTGCCCGAGCGGTTCCGCAAGCACGTGGCCGAGAAGCTGAAGCTGGAGAAGATCCAGAAGCTCGATGGCAAGGTGATCAGCCTCGACGTCGAGGTGTCCAAGGAGCCCAACCCCCGACAGGCCGACCGCTGTGACCGAGTGGAGATCACGCTCCGCTCCCGCGGGCCGGTGATCCGGGCGGAGGCGTCGGCCAGCGACCCGTACGCCGCACTCGACATCGCCGCGGAGAAACTGGGCGCCCGGCTGCGCAAGCAGCACGACAAGCGTGTGGTGCGCCGCGGCGCACGAAGGATCCCGGCGGCCGAGGTACCCGACCGCGTCCCGGGCGTGGCGACGCTCAACGGCAACGGCCTTCCCGTCCACGACGAGGACATCGAAGGAGTGCCGACCAAGAGGATCGGCTCGCTGGAGGTCAGGGGCGAAGGTCCCCTGGTCGTCCGCGAGAAGACCCACGTCGCTGCCCCGATGAGTCTCGACCAGGCCCTCTACGAGATGGAACTGGTCGGCCACGACTTCTACCTGTTCGTCGACTCCGAGACCAAGGAGCCGAGCGTCGTCTACCGGCGCCACGCCTACGACTACGGCGTCATCCACCTCAGCACGGAGCTGATGGTCGCGGAGGCGACGGCGCCCGTGGCGGGCGGCACGCTGAGCGGCTGAGCCGCTCGATCGAAGCGGAGCAGGTGCCCCTGGAGCGCGTGTGCGCCCCCAGGGGCACCCGTGTGCGACCAGATCGCGCCACGCACGTCACCGCGGTGTCGTCCGGGCATGAAATCATGGCCGTACCGGCCCAACCGGTGGGCCGCTGCCTTGGGTTGGCGATGGCACAGGACCACAGGCCACAGCCTTCAGGGGGAGGAACGATGGCGGACACCTTCGGACCGATGCGCGACGCGGACGTCGGCGACGGCGTCATCGGCATGGGCCCGGACGCGGACACTCCACGCAAGGAACCGATCAGGGTCCTGGTCGTGGACGACCACGCCCTCTTCCGCCGGGGCCTGGAGATCGTGCTCGCGGCCGAGGAGGACATCCAGGTCGTGGGCGAGGCGGGCGACGGGGCCGAGGCCGTGGACAAGGCCGCCGACCTGCTGCCCGACATCGTTCTGATGGACGTGCGGATGCCCAAGCGCGGCGGGATCGAGGCCTGCACCTCCATCAAGGAGGTCGCCCCCAGCGCGAAGATCATCATGCTGACGATCAGCGACGAGGAGGCCGACCTCTACGACGCGATCAAGGCGGGCGCGACCGGATACCTGCTCAAGGAGATCTCCACCGACGAGGTGGCCACCGCCATTCGCGCGGTGGCCGACGGGCAGTCGCAGATCAGCCCGTCCATGGCGTCCAAGCTGCTCACCGAGTTCAAGTCGATGATCCAGCGCACCGACGAGCGCCGGCTGGTGCCCGCGCCCCGGCTGACCGACCGGGAGCTGGAGGTGCTCAAGCTCGTCGCCACGGGGATGAACAACCGGGACATCGCCAAGGAGCTGTTCATCTCCGAGAACACCGTGAAGAACCATGTGCGCAACATCCTGGAGAAGCTGCAGCTGCACTCCAGGATGGAGGCGGTCGTCTACGCGATGCGGGAGAAGATCCTCGAGATCCGTTAGCGGCCGGCCGCCCGGCGCCCGCCCGCCGGCCGAGGTCCGTGCCTAGGCCAGAGCGCGGGCGAGTTCTCTGACGAGGGGCTCGCGGAGTTCGGCGGCCTCCACCCGCTCCACCCGGACGTCCGCGCAGTTCACCCAGGTCGCAGCCTCGATCAGAGCCTGGGCGATGGCGGGGACGGCCTTCGGGCCGTCCAGGGTGACCTGCTTGGCGACCAGGGTCTGGCCCTCGCGGGCCGGGTCGACACGGCCGACCAGCCGCCCGCCCGCCAGCACCGGCATCGCGAAATAGCCGTGCACCCGCTTCTGCTTGGGGACGTAGGCCTCCAGGCGGTGGGCGAAGCCGAAGATCCGCTCCGTGCGCGCCCGCTCCCACACCAGTGAGTCGAACGGGGACAGCAGCGTGGTGCGGTGCCGGCCGCGCGGTGGTGTCGCAAGGGCGGCCGGGTCCGCCCAGGCGGGCCTGCCCCAGCCCTCGACCTCCACCGGCACCAGACCCGAGTCGGCGATCACCGCTTCCACCTGTTCGCCCCGGAGGCGGTGGTAGTCGGCGATGTCCGCGCGCGTGCCGACGCCGAGGGCCTCGCCGGCGAGGCGGACCAGACGGCGCACACACTCGGTGTCGGACAGCTCGTCATGCAGCAGCGTGTCCGGGATGGCGCGCTCGGCGAGGTCGTACACCCGCTTCCAGCCGCGGCGCTCGACGCACACCACCTCGCCGTACATCAGCGCGCGTTCCACGGCGACCTTGGTGCCCGACCAGTCCCACCAGTCGTCGGTCTTCTTCGCGCCGCCCAGCTCGGTGGCCGTCAGCGGGCCCTCCGCGCGCAGCTGCTTGACGACCTGGTCGTAGGTGCCGTCGGGCAGCTCGTGGTTCCAGTGCGGGCGGTCACGGTAGGCGCGGCGGCGGAAGGCGAAGTGCGGCCACTCCTCGACCGGGAGGATGCACGCGGCGTGCGACCAGTACTCGAAGGCGTGCGGCTGTCCCGACGGCGCGCCGAGGGACGGCGCCTTCCAGTAGGCCGACTCCACGGTCCTGAGGCCGACCGCGCCCAGACGCGCGTACGGGACCAGCTCGTGGGAGCGGGCGAGCACCGAGATCGTGTCGAGCTGGACCGCGCCGAGGTGGCGGAGCACCCCGCGGACACCGGCCCGCCGGTCGGGCGCGCCGAGGAAGCCCTGGGCGCGCAGGGCGATACGGCGGGCGTCGTCCGCGGTGAGGGAGGTGGCGGGGCGCGGAAGGGTCGTCATGTCTCGGACGATAGGCGGTGCCACTGACAATCCCCGCTGAGCTGCGCTTTCGTCCCCACGGCGGGGCGACAGCGCCGGACCGGCGGGCTCGGTCGGTCGGGTGCGCGCGGGCGGGTACGGTCCGGTCAGGTGCGCGCGGGCAGGTACGGGGCCGTGGACGGCAGGCCCAGGTCGCACGGGAGCAGGGAGCCGACCCAGCAGTCCCGGCGCACCCCCTTGTTGTTGAGCCCGGAGCGCAGCGTGCCCTCCATGGCGAAGCCCGCGCGCTCGGCCACCGCGCGCGAGGCGGCGTTGCCGACCTCGGCGCGCCACTCGACACGGTCGACGCCCAGCTCGGTGAAGATCCACCGGCAGGCGGTGAGCGTGGCCTCCGTGACGTAGCCGCGGCCACGGTGTTCCTTGGCCGCCCAGAAGCCGACCTCCGCCGTGCCGAGCCCGCGCATCGTGAGGCCGAGCATGCCGGCCAGCTCCCCGCCGGTCAGGAAGACCCCGAACGTGAACATCGAGCCCTGCGACCAGCCGTCGGGGACCATCTCCTCCGTGAAGCCGCGGGCGTGCTCGGGCAGATAGGGCGAGGGGACCACGGTCCAGCGCTGGATGTCGGGATCCTGGGCAGCCGCGTACACCGCGTCGGTGTCGGCCGGACCCACGGTGCGCAGCAGGAGACGGTCGGTGGTCAGCGTGACGGGTTCCATCGCCCGATTCTTCCCCCGACGGCCCGCGTCCCGCCATGGGTTTTCGCCGTGCGTGAGGGCACCATCACAATTCGCGCAATTCCTCGCGATGGCGCGGCACTATCCTCGGTCGCCGCCCGTTGTCCAGGGTGAAGGAGCCAGTCGAACCGCCAGGCCTCCCGGCGCGGCCGGGTCCTCGCATACGATGGCCGTTGCTCAGTACGTCACATGGAAAACCGACCGTCCCAGGCCCGACCGGCAAGGAGACCAGCCCCCGTGTCCGTCCTCTCGAAGATCATGCGTGCAGGCGAAGGCAAGATCCTGCGCAAGCTGCACCGCATCGCGGACCAGGTCAACTCCATCGAAGAGGACTTCGTCGACCTCTCCGACGCCGAGCTGCGAGCCCTCACCGACGAGTACAAGCAGCGGTACGCCGACGGTGAGAGCCTGGACGACCTGCTCCCCGAAGCCTTCGCCACCGTCCGTGAGGCCGCCAAGCGCGTCCTCGGGCAGCGGCACTACGACGTGCAGATGATGGGTGGCGCCGCCCTGCACCTCGGCTACGTGGCCGAGATGAAGACCGGTGAGGGCAAGACCCTCGTCGGCACGCTGCCCGCCTATCTGAACGCCCTCTCCGGAGACGGCGTCCACCTCATCACGGTCAACGACTACCTGGCCGAGCGCGACTCCGAGATGATGGGCCGCGTCCACAAGTTCCTGGGCCTGAACGTCGGCTGCATCCTGGCCAACATGACGCCGGCCCAGCGCCGCGAGCAGTACGAGTGCGACATCACGTACGGCACGAACAACGAGTTCGGCTTCGACTACCTCCGCGACAACATGGCGTGGTCCCAGGACGAGCTTGTCCAGCGTGGCCACAACTTCGCCATCGTCGACGAGGTCGACTCCATCCTGGTCGACGAGGCCCGTACGCCGCTGATCATCTCCGGCCCGGCCGACCAGGCCACCAAGTGGTACGGCGACTTCGCCAAGCTGGTCACGCGCCTGAAGAAGGGCGAGGCGGGCAACCCGCTCAAGGGCCTCGAGGAGACCGGCGACTACGACGTCGACGAGAAGAAGCGCACGGTCGCCATCCACGAGAACGGTGTGTCCAAGGTCGAGGACTGGCTCGGCATCGACAACCTCTACGAGTCGGTGAACACGCCGCTGGTGGGCTACCTGAACAACGCCATCAAGGCCAAGGAACTCTTCAAGAAGGACAAGGACTACGTCGTCATCGACGGCGAGGTCATGATCGTCGACGAGCACACCGGCCGTATCCTTGCCGGCCGCCGCTACAACGAGGGCATGCACCAGGCGATCGAGGCGAAGGAAGGGGTGGACATCAAGGACGAGAACCAGACGCTCGCCACGATCACCCTCCAGAACTTCTTCCGCCTCTACAAGAAGCTCTCCGGTATGACCGGTACGGCGATGACCGAGGCCGCCGAGTTCCACCAGATCTACAAGCTCGGCGTGGTCCCGATCCCGACGAACAAGCCCATGGTCCGCAAGGATCAGTCGGACCTGATCTACCGCACCGAGGTCGCCAAGTTCGAGGCCGTCGTCGACGACATCGCCGAGAAGCACGAGAAGGGACAGCCGATCCTGGTCGGCACCACCTCGGTCGAGAAGTCCGAGTACCTCTCGCAGCAGCTCAGCAAGCGGGGCATCCAGCACGAGGTGCTCAACGCCAAGCACCACGAGCGCGAGGCGCAGATCGTCGCCCAGGCCGGCCGCAAGGGCGCCGTCACGGTCGCCACGAACATGGCCGGCCGTGGCACCGACATCAAGCTCGGCGGCAACCCCGAGGACCTCGCCGAGGCGGAGCTGCGCCAGCGCGGCCTCGACCCCGAGGAGCACATCGAGGAGTGGGCCGCGGCGCTGCCCGACGCCCTGGCCAGGGCCGAGCAGGCGGTCAAGGCGGAGAAGGACGAGGTCGAGCAGATCGGCGGCCTCTACGTGCTGGGCACCGAGCGGCACGAGTCCCGTCGTATCGACAACCAGCTGCGCGGTCGTTCCGGTCGCCAGGGCGACCCGGGCGAGTCCCGCTTCTACCTGTCGCTGGGCGACGACCTGATGCGTCTGTTCAAGGCGCAGATGGTCGAGCGCGTGATGTCCATGGCCAACGTGCCGGACGACGTGCCGATCGAGAACAAGATGGTCACGCGCGCGATCGCGTCCGCGCAGTCGCAGGTCGAGCAGCAGAACTTCGAGACCCGTAAGAACGTCCTGAAGTACGACGAGGTCCTCAACCGGCAGCGCGAGGTCATCTACGGCGAGCGCCGCCGCGTCCTGGAGGGCGAGGATCTGCACGAGCAGGTGCAGCACTTCATGGACGACACGATCGACGCGTACATCGCCGCCGAGACCGCCGACGGCTTCCCCGAGGACTGGGACCTGGACCGGCTGTGGGGCGCCTTCCGCCAGCTGTACCCGGTGGAGGTCTCCGTCGAGGAGCTGGAGGACGCGGCCGGTGACCGTGCTGGCCTGACCGCCGAGTACATCTCCGAGTCCATCAAGGACGACATCCTCGACCAGTACAAGGCCCGCGAGACGCAGCTCGGCTCCGAGATCATGCGTGAGCTGGAGCGCCGGGTCGTGCTGTCGGTCCTGGACCGCAAGTGGCGCGAGCACCTCTACGAGATGGACTACCTCCAGGAGGGCATCGGCCTGCGCGCGATGGCGCAGAAGGACCCCCTGGTCGAGTACCAGCGCGAGGGCTTCGACATGTTCACCGCGATGATGGAGGGCATCAAGGAGGAGTCCGTCGGCTACCTGTTCAACCTGGAGGTCCAGGTCGAGCAGCAGGTCGAGGAGGTCCCGGTCGAGGCCGCCGAGCCGGCCGTCGAGGGCGTCCAGGACACGGTGCCGGCCCAGGCCGGTGCGCGCCCGGAGATCCGGGCGAAGGGGCTGGACGTCCCGCAGCGCCGGGACCTGCACTTCTCCGCGCCCACGGTGGACGGTGAGGGCGGCATCCTGGAGCGGGACCTCGAGGACGACGAGCCGGTGCGCTCCGAGGCGGACGGCCTGACCCGCGCCGAGCGGCGCAAGCAGGCCAAGCAGGGCGGTCGTCGCCGCAAGAAGTGACCTGCGGCGCTTGAGCCGTTCAGCCGGTCTTCGGGGCCGGGCTTCCTTGGAGGCCCGGCCCTTCGGCTTGCCGTGGACGCCGTGGACGCCGTGGACGCCGTGGACGCCGTGGACGTCGCGGGTGACGTGGTGCGGTCGCGAGGCGACGGGGTGTCAGTCCTCGGGGCCGCGGGGCGGCAGGGGGATGCCCAGGTCCACTGCGGTGCAGCGCCACCGCAGGTCCCGGCCCTGTTCCAGGCGGAAGGCCATGGCACGGAGCCGGCGGCCGGCGGCGATGCGGGCGAAGACTTCGAGGGCGCCGGTGCGGGGGACGAAGTAGCCGATGTCGTGGACGACCGGGCTGGGGCCGAGGGTGCGCAGGGGGCTGTGTTCGGCGAGGTGGGCGAGGTCGTCGTAGGCACGGCCCGCGGTGTGGCGGAGCATCCAGTGGACGGGGCGCCGGCCGCTCAGTACGGCCAGCAGGCGGTCGGCGAAGACGTCGGTGGGGCGTTGGCTCGGTACGGCGGTGGCGGGCGCCGTGGCGGGCACGGGAGCGGTCCGGGGGGCGGGCGTAGGCAGGGTCTGGGGGGCGGGCGTGGGCAGGGTCCGGGGTGACCGTGACGGTGACGGCGCTGTCGTGTCCTGCGGCCTCGCCTTCGTGTCTCCGCTGTTCCTGATCGGTGTGCGGGGCGGTGTGCCGCCGGGGCGGCGGGAGTCGTGGCGGGTCGGTGGGCGGTGACGCGGGCGGGTTTGCGGCTGGGGCGTGCGGCTCATGACCTTGTTCATGGGGGTCCCCGTTCGGCTGGCCCGGTTGATACCGGGCGGTAACCAGTTGGTGAGGATCTTGTACGGGGGCCGGGTCCGGTGCGGCAAGGAAGGCGGGACCTCGGGTCGGGGGCCGGGCAGGTTCACTCATCTGTGTGATGGAGGGCCGCGAGATCCCTGTGGTGGAGCTGCCGGACCGGGTGAGGTGCGGGGCGTGAAGTGGACGCCGCCGGGGCCCCGGGCAGGGACTCGAAAGGGGACGGCCGCACGTATCCTGAAGGCCCGTCGGTGACCAGGAAAGAGCGGCCAGCCATGCGCGTCTACGTCCCCCTGACCCTCCCCGGTCTCGCCGAGGCGCACAGGACGGGCGAGCTGGGGAGCAGCCCCTTCGTCGCGTACGGCGTCACGCCCGCGCTGCGGGAGTGGTACCTCTCCGACGACATCGAGGAACTCGAGTACGCCGCGCTCGGCCGGGCCGCGCAGGCCTCGCTGCGGCTGCTGGCGGCCGATTCGGGCGCGGTACGGCGCCGGGTCGTGGTCGCGGTGGACGTGCCCGACGGCGCGACGCGGGTGGACCCGGGCCGGGGGCTCGACCCGGCCGTGCTGGGCGAGGTCACGGTGACCGTCACGGTGTCGCTCGCGAAGGCGGCCGCGGTGCATGTCGACGCCGATGACGCGCGGCAGGACGTGACCGCGGCGGCGGGGGCGCTGACGGCGGCCGACGGCGGGGACGACGACGCGCAGTTCGTCGTGGACGGCGCGGACGACCATGAGCTGCTGTGGTACGCCACGCAGGAGATCCCGAACCTGGTGGATCTGGGCTGAATCGCTCTGAGCTGCAATGAGCTGCGCTGACCTGCGGCAACGGGGTCGGTTGTCGGGATTGTCAGTGGTGGCGGGTACGGTTTTCGGCATGGGGACGTACGCAGGCGCGCACATTGTCTGGGACTGGAACGGGACGCTGTTCCACGACAACGACGCGATCATCGGGGCGACGAACGCCGCCTTCGCCGAACTGGGGCTGGCGCCGATCACGCTGGAGCAGTACCGGGCGCTGTACTGCGTGCCGGTGCCGAAGTTCTACGAGCGGCTGATGGGGCGGCTGCCCACCGATGCCGAGTGGAAGCTGATGGACGGGACCTTCCACCGGCACTACACCGAGCACCGGGTGCGCTGCGGGCTGACCGAGGGGGCGGCCGACCTGCTCGCGGGGTGGCGTTCGGCGGGGCGCAGCCAGTCGCTGCTGAGCATGTACGGGCACGAGGACCTGGTGCCGCTGGTGCGCGGCTTCGGGATCGAGGGGCACTTCATACGTGTCGACGGGCGGACGGGGCCGTCCGGGGGCAGCAAGGCCCAGCACATGGTGCGGCATCTGGAGGCGCTCGCCCTGGCGTCCGGCGTGGTGGAGCCCGCGCGGACCGTGGTGATCGGCGACGCGGCCGACGACGCGGTGGCCGCGGGCCACGTGGGGGCGCGGGCCGTGCTGTACACCGGGGGGTCGCACAGCCGGACCAGCCTGGAGGAGGTCGGGGTGCCGGTGGTGGACACGCTGGCCGAGGCCGTGGCGGAGGCGCGGCGGATGGTGGCGTAAGCGGCTGGCGGCGTGGCTGGCTGGCTGGTGGCGTGGCCGCGGCCCCGGTCGGCGGACCCGCGTCGGGCGGTGAGGGTCAGCTCGCCGGCGCCTTGGCGCGCAGCACCTTGAGGAACTCGCGCATCCACGCCGGATGGTCGGGCCAGCCGCGCGCCGAGACCAGGGTGCCGTCGACGACCGTCTCGGTGTCCTCGAAGTGGGCTCCGGCGGACTGCATGTCCAGTTCGAGCGCCGGGAACGCCGTGACCCGGCGGCCGCGCAGGCTGTCGGTCGCGGCGGTGAGCAGGGGGCCGTGGCAGATCTGGGCGACCGGCTTGTCCGCGTCGAAGAAGGACTTGAGGATCTTGCGCAGTTCGGGGTCGTTGCGCAGGTACTCGGGGGCGCGGCCGCCGGGGATGACGATGGCCGCGTACCGGCCGGGGTCGACCTCGGAGAACGCCAGGTCGGCGGGCCAGGTGTAGCCGGGCTTCTCGGTGTAGGTGTCGTAGCCGGGCTCGAAGTCGTGCACGACGAAGTGGAGTGTCTTGCGGGTGGGGGCCGCGATGTCGACCTCGTAGCCCTCCTCGCGCAGGCGCTGGTAGGGGTAGAGGACTTCCAGGGACTCCGCTGCGTCGCCGGTGATGATGAGGATCTTGGTGGGCATGTCGGCTCCTCCTGCGCGGGCGGGCTTCGCCGGAAGTGCCCGTCGTTTTCAGGGTGCGTCCCCACCCGCCCGAGCGCGAACCGGCAGCGCGGTGCATCCGACCGGGCACGGTGGCCGTACACCACGGTGACTGTGCCGTCCGGTATCGGGCAGCGGGGTCGGCACCCCGGCCGCGTGTCGGATCGTGTGTGGCGGCGCGGGTGCCGGTGTCGCGTC
>NZ_JBICZA010000023.1:88236-109977 GCF_043201585.1 Streptomyces sp. NPDC048297 | reverse complement strand
CCTTCTCACGCGTGCCCCTCGTCACGCGGTTCCGGCGGGCCGGGTGCCCGGTCGGGCACGGTGGCTGCACTGGACGTGCCTGGTCCGTCGCGGTGGCTGTGCCGTCCGGTATCGGGCAGCGGGGTCGGCACCCCGGCCGCGTGTCGGATCGTGTGTGGCGGCGCGGGTGCCGGTGTCGCGTCCTTCTCACGCGTGCCCCTCGTCACGCGGTTCCGGCGGGCCGGGTGCCCGGTCGGGCACGGTGGCTGCACTGGACGTGCCTGGTCCGTCGCGGTGACTGTGCCGTCCGGTACCGGGCAGCGGGGTCGGCACCCCCGCCGCGTGTCGGACCGCCGCGTGGCAGCGTGGGTGCCGGTGTCGCGCCCTCCTCGCGCGCGCACCCCGTCACGCGGATCAGGCGGGGCCGTGTGTCCGGCCGGGTGCGGTGGCCGTACTGGACGCGCCTGGTCCGGCACGGTGAGTGCCCCGTCCGGCATCGGCAACGAGATCCGCACCTTCGCGCCGGGCCACGCGTGGCAGTGCAGGCGCCCGTATCGGACCTCCTCACGCGTCCCACCACGCGGGTCCGGCGGGGCCATGTACCCGGCCCGGCACGGTGCCCGTACTGGACGCGCCCGGTCTGGCACGGTGGCTGCCCCGTCCGGCATCGGCAACGAGATCCGCACCTTCGCGCCGGGCCACGCGTGGCAGTGCCCGCGCCCAAAACGCGCCCCCGTCACACGCCCCACCACGCGCGCCCCACTCCCATGCTTCTCACTCGCGCCCCACCCCATGCTCCCCACCCGCGCCTCTCCACCCACGCGCCACCTCCCCCACGCCCCACCACCCACGCCCCTCCAGCCACACCCCTCATCCGCGCCTCACCACCCACGCCCCCCATGCACGTCCCGCCACCCCCGCCCCCCACGCGCGTCCCGCCACCCTCACCCCTCACTCTCACCCCAACCCCCCGCCCCAATCCACGCACCCCCACCCCCGGCCGAATGGCCTGATACGTCACTCGTCCCCGTGCTGCCCCTGTGCAGAACGTCAAAGTTCACCGCTTGGTTTTGTACACATACGGCTCATGACGGGCCCGGGGGGATGAGCGATAGCCTGGTGGCGTGATCAGCGCGATATCTCGCGGGAGCGCTTGTGCTCCTGCCCTGCGCCCGGGTTGCACGGAGCACCTCCGTGACCGGGCGGCGGTCGCTGGTCCTCGCGGGCGGGTCGGGGGCGCGGAAGCCCCCAGGACGCCGACGGCGGTCCGGGAGACGGCGATGCCGACGGCAGCGCCGGACCCTGTGGTTGTGCCGACGATGGCCGAATTCCCCCCGCTCATCTCCCCTTGCGGCATAGCGTCTGATCGGTCCGGACATTCCCGGGCCGTGGCGTCGAGCCGGAGGGGAAAGCACCGTTTTTCCTTCTACGTCACGCAACGGCGCGCGACAGGAGCCAGAGGACAATGCAGACCAAGCTGGACGAAGCCAAGGCCGAGCTGCTCGAACGGGCGGCTCGGGTAGCTGAGAACAGCCCGGTCGGGGGGCACCTACCGACTGGGACGACGAGCGAGGACACCGGCGCTCCGGACAGCGAATCCGTACTCGCGTTCCTCCAGCGCTACTACCTGCACACCGCCCCGGAGGACCTTGCCGACCGGGACCCGGTCGACGTCTTCGGCGCCGCGGTCTCGCACTACCGGCTTGCCGAGAACCGCCCGCAGGGCACCGCGAACGTCCGGGTGCACACCCCGACGGTCGAGGAGAACGGCTGGACCTGCAGCCACACGGTCGTGGAGGTCGTCACCGACGACATGCCCTTCCTCGTGGACTCGGTCACCAACGAGCTGACCCGGCAGGGACGCGGCATCCACGTCGTCATCCACCCGCAGATCGTCGTCCGGCGCGACGTCGTCGGCAAGCTCATCGAGGTGCTGCCGGCCGCGCCCACCGCCGACCTCCCGCACGACGCGCACATCGAGTCCTGGATCCACGTCGAGACCGACCGGGAGACGGACCGAGCCGACCTGAAGCAGATCACCGCCGATCTGCTGCGCGTGCTCTCCGACGTCCGTGAGTCCGTCGAGGACTGGGAGAAGATGCGGGACGCGGCGACCCGTCTCGCCGACGGGCTGGGCGACGAGCCCCGGCCGGCCGACCTCCCCGGGCCGGACGTCGAGGAGGCCCGCGAGCTGCTGCGCTGGCTCTCCGCCGACCACTTCACCTTCCTCGGCTACCGCGAGTACGAGCTGCGCGGCGACGACACCCTGGCCGCCGTGCCCGGCACCGGCCTCGGCATCCTGCGCTCCGACCCGCAGCACGCCGAGGACGACCAGCACCCGGTCAGCCCCTCCTTCGAGCGGCTGCCGGCCGACGCCCGCGCCAAGGCCCGCGAGCACAAGCAGCTGGTGCTGACCAAGGCGAACAGCCGGGCCACCGTGCACCGGCCGTCGTACCTGGACTACATCGGCGTCAAGAAGTTCGACGCGGACGGCAACGTCGTCGGCGAGCGCCGCTTCCTCGGCCTGTTCTCCTCCGCCGCCTACACCGAGTCCGTCCGCCGGGTCCCGGTCATCCGCCGCAAGGTGGACGAGGTCCTGGTCCGTGCCGGGTTCTCGCCCCACAGCCACGACGGCCGCGACCTGCTCCAGATCCTGGAGACGTACCCGCGCGACGAGCTGTTCCAGACCCCGACCGCCGAGCTGCAGGCCATCGCGACGAGCGTGCTGTACCTGCAGGAGCGGCGCCGGCTGCGGCTCTACCTGCGCCAGGACGAGTACGGCCGCTACTACTCGGCCCTCGTCTACCTGCCGCGCGACCGCTACACCACCGGTGTCCGGCTGCGGATCATCGACATCCTGAAGGAGGAGCTCGACGGCATCAGCGTCGACTTCACCGCCTGGAACACCGAGTCGATCCTGTCCCGGCTGCACTTCGTCGTCCGTGTCCAGCCCGGCACCGTGCTGCCCCAGCTCTCGGACGCCGACCGGGAGCGCATCGAGGCCCGCCTGGTCGAGGCCGCCCGCTCCTGGGCCGACGGGTTCGCCGAGGCGCTCAACGCCGAGTGCGGCGAGGAGCGCGCCGCCGAGCTGCTGCGCCGCTACAACAACGGCAACTCCTTCCCCGAGGGCTACAAGGCCGACCACACCCCGCGCGCGGCGGTCGCCGACCTGGTCCACCTGGAGCGGCTCACCGACGAGGCGGGCAACGACTTCTCGCTCAGCCTGTACGAGCCGGTGGGCGCCTCTCCGGAGGAGCGCCGCTTCAAGATCTACCGCAAGGGTGCCGCGGTCTCCCTGTCCGCCGTGCTGCCGGTGCTCAACCGGCTCGGCGTCGAGGTCGTGGACGAGCGGCCGTACGAGCTGCGCTGCGCGGACCGCACCACCGGCTGGATCTACGACTTCGGCCTGCGTATGCCCAGGTCGACGGCCGGCGGCAGCGGCGACCTCCTCGGCGAGGGCGGCCGTGAGCGGTTCCAGGAGGCGTTCGCCGCGACCTGGACCGGCGCGGCCGAGAACGACGGCTTCAACGCCCTCGTCCTGAGCGCCGGGCTGACCTGGCGGCAGGCGATGGTGCTGCGCGCGTACGCCAAGTACCTGCGCCAGGCCGGCTCCACCTTCAGCCAGGACTACATGGAGGACACCCTCCGCAACAACGTCCACACCACCCGGCTGCTCGTCTCCCTCTTCGAGGCGCGGATGGCGCCGGAGCGGCAGCAGGCCGGCGTGGAGCTCACCGACGCGCTGCTGGAGGAGCTGGACGCGGCGCTGGACCAGGTGGCGAGCCTGGACGAGGACCGCATCCTGCGCTCCTTCCTGACCGTCATCAAGGCGACCCTGCGCACGAACTTCTTCCAGCGCACGCGCGACCACCTGGAGCCGCACTCGTACGTCTCCATGAAGTTCGACCCGCAGGCCATCCCGGACCTGCCCGCGCCGCGCCCGGCGTTCGAGATCTGGGTGTACTCGCCGCGCGTCGAGGGCGTGCACCTGCGCTTCGGCAAGGTCGCGCGCGGAGGCCTGCGCTGGTCCGACCGGCGTGAGGACTTCCGGACCGAGATCCTCGGCCTGGTCAAGGCGCAGATGGTGAAGAACACCGTCATCGTGCCGGTCGGCGCCAAGGGCGGCTTCGTCGCCAAGCAGCTGCCCGACCCGAGCGTGGACCGGGACGCGTGGCTGGCCGAGGGCATCGCCAGCTACAAGACGTTCATCTCGGCGCTGCTCGACATCACCGACAACATGGTGGCCGGCGAGGTCGTGCCGCCGAAGGACGTGGTGCGGCACGACGAGGACGACACCTACCTGGTGGTCGCGGCCGACAAGGGCACGGCGACGTTCTCCGACATCGCCAACGGGGTCGCGGAGTCGTACGACTTCTGGCTGGGCGACGCGTTCGCCTCCGGCGGCAGCGCGGGCTACGACCACAAGGGCATGGGCATCACCGCGCGCGGCGCCTGGGAGTCCGTGAAGCGGCACTTCCGCGAGCTGGGCGTGGACACGCAGTCCGAGGACTTCACGGTCGTCGGCATCGGTGACATGTCCGGTGACGTGTTCGGCAACGGCATGCTGCTGTCCGAGCACATCCGGGTGGTCGCCGCCTTCGACCACCGGCACATCTTCATCGACCCGGTCCCGGACGCGGTCACCTCCTACGCCGAGCGCCGCCGCCTGTTCGAGCTGCCCCGCTCCAGCTGGGCCGACTACAACACCGAGCTGCTGTCGGCGGGCGGCGGGGTCTTCCCGCGCAGCGCCAAGGCGATCCAGCTCAACGCGCACATCCGCGAGGCGCTGGGCATCGAGGAGAAGATCTCCAAGATGACCCCGGCCGACCTGATGAAGGCGATCCTGCACGCGCCGGTCGACCTGCTGTGGAACGGCGGCATCGGCACGTACGTGAAGTCGTCGGCGGAGTCGAACGCGGACGTCGGCGACAAGGCCAACGACGCCATCCGGGTCGACGGCAAGGACCTGCGGGTCAAGGTCGTCGGCGAGGGCGGCAACCTGGGTCTGACCCAGCTCGGCCGGATCGAGTTCGCCACGCAGGGCGGGAAGATCAACACCGACGCGATCGACAACAGCGCAGGCGTGGACACCTCCGACCACGAGGTGAACATCAAGATCCTGCTGAACGGCCTGGTCACGGACGGCGACATGACCGTCAAGCAGCGCAACAAGCTGCTCGCCGAGATGACCGACGAGGTCGGCGCGCTGGTGCTGCGCAACAACTACGCGCAGAACGTGGCGCTCGCCAACGCCCTCTTCCAGTCCAAGGACATGCTGCACGCGCAGCAGCGGTTCATCCGCCACATGGTCCGCGACGGCCACCTGGACCGGGCGCTGGAGTTCCTGCCGACCGACCGCCAGATCCGCGAGCGCCTCGGCTCCGGCACCGGTCTGACCGGCCCGGAGACGGCCGTCCTGCTGGCGTACACGAAGATCACGGTCGCCGAGGAGCTGCTGGCCACCACGCTGCCGGACGACCCGTACCTGCGCGGCCTGCTGCACGCGTACTTCCCGACGGCGCTGCGCGAGCGGTTCGCGGACGCGGTCGACAGCCACCCGCTGCGCCGTGAGATCACCACGACCGTGCTGGTCAACGACACGGTCAACACGGGCGGTACGACGTACCTGCACCGGCTGCGCGAGGAGACCGGTGCCTCGCTGGAGGAGATCGTCCGCGCCCAGACCGCGGCTCGCGTGATCTTCCGCTCGGCGCCGGTGTGGGACGCGGTCGAGGAGCTGGACAACAAGGTCGACGCGGACGTGCAGACCCGGATCCGGCTGCACTCGCGCCGTCTGGTCGAGCGCGGCACGCGCTGGCTGCTCAACAACCGGCCGCAGCCGCTGGAACTCGCCGAGACGGTCGAGTTCTTCGCCGAGCGGGTCGAGCAGGTCTGGCAGCAGCTGCCGAAGCTGGTGCGCGGCGCGGACCTGGAGTGGTGGCAGCACATCTACGACGAGCTGACCGCCGCCGGCGTCACGGACGAACTGGCCACCCGCGTGGCCGGGTTCTCCTCGGCGTTCCCGGCGCTGGACATCGTCTCGGTGGCCGACCGCATGGGCAAGGAGCCGCTGGACGTCGCCGAGGTCTACTACGACCTCGCCGACCGCCTCGGCGTCACCCAGCTCATGGACCGGATCATCGAGCTGCCCCGCGCCGACCGCTGGCAGTCCATGGCGCGCGCCTCGATCCGCGAGGACCTCTTCGCGGCCCACGCGGCACTCACCGCGGACGTTCTCGCCGTCGGCAACGGCAGCTCGACGCCCGAGCAGCGGTTCGAGGCCTGGGAGCAGAAGAACGCGGCGCTGCTCGGCCGGGCGCGCACCACGCTGGAGGAGATCCGCGGTTCGGACGCCTTCGACCTCGCCAACCTGTCGGTGGCGATGCGGACGATGCGGACGCTGCTGCGCACGCATTCGTAGTCCTAGTCGTAGTTGTAGTCGTGTCGTAGTCGTATGACGGCGTAGCAGTACGGCGCGGAAGGCGCCCCGGATCTGATCGGCCTGATCGGTTCGGGGCGCCTTTCTTCTTGTCTTCTTGCCGACCTTTAGACGAAAACGTGCGGCGAATTTACCGTTTCCTGCTGATCGGTGTACTTCGGATAGGGTCTGCGCTGTGACAGCGAACCTCACCGAGACCCGCGTGGCAGTACCCGCACAGTTTCCGGCTCCGGATTCGGCCCCGGATTCGGCTCCGGCCCGGTCCCTCAGGCGGGTCGCGCTGGAGGTCGCGAAATTCGGGGTCGTCGGCGGCAGCGGTGTCCTCGTCAACTTCCTGGTGTTCAACCTGCTGCTGCACGGCCTGGCCCAGGGGGCGATGACCGCGACGGTCCTGGCCAGCTGTATCGCGATGGCGACGAATTACCTGGGCTTCCGCTATTTCACCTACCGGGACCGGGCCTCGCGCACCCGCCGGCAGATCGTGCTGTTCTTCGTCTTCAGCGGTCTCGGCGTGGTGATGGAAAGCGGCTTGTTCTGGGTCGGATATCACGGGTTCGGACTGCACAGCGCGTTCGAATCGAACGTGGTGAAGGCGTGGTCGATCGTGCTGGCCTCCGCCTTCCGTTTCCTCGTCTACCGCACCTGGGTGTTCCAGCAGGA
Source organism: Streptomyces sp. NPDC048297 (assembly GCF_043201585.1). Lineage (NCBI taxonomy): Bacteria > Bacillati > Actinomycetota > Actinomycetes > Kitasatosporales > Streptomycetaceae > Streptomyces > Streptomyces sp. NPDC048297. The sequence continues at coordinate 102,899 of NZ_JBICZA010000023.1, read as the reverse complement.
TGCGCGCCGCGCCGCCTAGGACGACGAGCGCAGGCCGGGCCCTGCCCCAGGTCGCCGCCGCGCTCGTGCTGGCCCTGATGTTGCTGGTCGTGGTCCGGCTGCCCTGGGCGGGCGACCTCGGCATGCACGCGGCGACCGTGCAGCGACTGCGGTACAGCCTGCTGCACCCCGGGAACCCGCTGGTCGACGCGGACACCCCGAGCCCCTACTACTCGCCGTGGATGCTCGTCCTCGGCGCCGTCGCCAAGCTCACGGGCCTGTCGGTCTTCGTCGTCCTGCGGCTCGCCGCGCTCGTCGGGCTCGGCCTGCTGGCCACCGGCGTGTGGCGGTACGTGCGCACGCTCAGCGCCCATCGCGCCGCGCCCGCGCTGGCCCTCCTGTGCCTGGTCTTCCTGTGGGGGCCGGTCCTGTTCAACTGGAGCGGCTTCCTCGGCCTCAACTCCCTCGCGCTGACGGTGTCGTACCCCAGCGTGTTCGCGCTCGGCCTCTCCTTCCACTTCTGGGCGTGGCTCACCGGGGCGCTGCGCGGTGAGAGCGGCTGGGGCACATGGCTGGGGCTGGGCTGCCTGTGGGCGCTGATCCTTCTGTGCCACCAGTTCACGGGCGTGGTCGCGTCCCTCGGCGCGCTCGCCGCGGTGATCGCGGCGCGGCCCGGCCGGCGGGCGCTGCTGCGCGTCGGCGCCGCGCTCGCTCTCGGCGTGGTGGTGCTGTGGCTCTGGCCGTACTACGACTTCTTCGCGCTGTTCTCCGCGGGCGCGGACCTGGAGGCGATCCACCGCCCCCTCTACGACCACCTTCTCGGCCGGTTCGGCCTGGTCCTGCTAGGCGTCGCCGCCCTGGCCCTGCGCCTGCGGCGGGACCGCCGGGACCCTCTGGTCCTCTTCTTCCTCCTCGGTGTGCTGGTGTTCGCCGCGGGCGGCCTGACCGGCCACTACTCGTGGGGCCGCGCCCTGCCGGCGGTCCTGATCCCGGCGCAGCTCGCGGCGGCGCTGGAGGTCGTGTCGGCGGGAAGGCGGGCGGTGCGGGCCGGGTGGGCCTGCGTGCTCGGCGCCACGCTGGTCGTCGGCGCGTGGACGCAGGCGGGGACGCTCGGGTACGCGGTCGGGCGGGACGCGCTGCCCTCCGCGGTCGCGGCGAAGTATCGGGCGCCGTGGGTGGGTTATCACTGGATCACGCCCTGGGTGAGGTACGGCGACGTGGTCATGGCCCGCACTTTCCCGGCCCGGCAGATCCCCGCGTACGGGCCGTACACCGTGGCTCCCGGCTACCCCGACGTGTTCCTGCCGGACGCGTCGAGCCGGGACGCGGCGGTACGGCGCTACTTCGCCGCCGGGACGTCGCCCTCCGGGCGGCTGGCGATACTCCGCGCATACGGAGCACACTGGGTCCTCGGCGGTCCGCCCGCCCCCTGGCTCCACCAAATCACCAAAGGCCCGTCCGGCCAGTCCCTTTACGAGTTCCAAGACCGACCGGTGCCGTAACCGGCCGACGAGGGGCGGCTATCCCTCCCCGGCGCTTACAGGTCGCCGCCGCGCCCACCTGTGCCGCCCCAGCGGCACGATTGCCCGCAGCTGAAGCGGGGCCCCATTTCCAGCGGACGGCAATGCAGTTCCCTAGGGGCGCGGGGAACTGCGCGACCAGCCATCTTGCGCCCGCAGACGCGCGACGGCCGACAGGGCAAGGCCGCTATGGCGACAGCCCGTTCCAGCTGACGGTGCTGCAGTTCCATGGGGGCGCGGGGAACTGCGCGATCGGCCACCTTGGGCCCGCAGGCGCGTGACGGCCGGCAGGGTAACGGCGTTATGGCGACAGCCCATTTCAGCCGACGGCGCTGCAGTTCCCTAGGGGCGCGGGGAACTGCGCGATCGGCTGGATCGGAGTCGCAGACGCGCGACGGCCCGCAGGGGCAACGGCGCTTAGGCGCCCACCTACTTCAGGACGCTCGCCGCCAGGCGTGCGGCGGTGCGGAGTTTTGGGTGGGCCAGCTTTTGGATCGTTGGGCGGATCACCCGCGCCGTCACACCTGCCGGACGCCAGCGGAGTTGTACACGGCCGGGGTTGCGTCCTTCGGGTTCGATGGTGACGTCGTGGGGGGCGGCGCCGGAGCGGTAGGGGATGCGGGTGGTGGTGGCGGGGAAGTCGAGGGGGGCGAGGAGGATGCCGGTGTGGGCCAGGCCCTGCTGCTCCAGGCGGAGCAGAGGGTGGCGGATCCCGGCGAAGCCGTGCAGGGGGAGGCGGGCCGCGGCCGGGTCCAGGCGGACGCGGCCTTCGAAGACGCCGGGGCGGACCGGGTCCAGGCGGAACGGGACCGTCAGACGGCGCCGCCCGGGAGACAGGAGCAGGGCCGCGCGCTGGGGGCCGACGGGAAGGCGCAGACCGGGGTCGTACGTGCGGATCGCCAACGACACCGAGGCACCCTCGCCGGGGACCAACTCGGTGACCTCGTGCCTGAAGTGCGCGCTGGGGAACGGCCGGGTCTCCAGCTCCAGGTCGCTGACGTCCAGTTCGCGGCGCGCCCGCGCGGAGGAGGGGACCGTGTCGCCCCAGTACGTCGCCCCCGTGCCGTCGGTCGTGACCTGCCGCGGTGCCACCCCCTGGCCCAGCCCGCGCGCCGCGAGCCGGGCATCGGCCGGGCGGCCGTCGCGCAGGAGCTGGAGGACGACCCGCTCGGGCCGTGGAAGGCGGGTGTACGCGCCGTCCGCCAGGGTGTCCAGGTACGGGTTCATGACCTCCGCGAAGGACTCCAGCCACTCCTCGTCCCGGTAGGGCAGATCACCCGCGTACATCCGGAAGTCGTGCTTGAGGAACTTGTAGTCCTTGTCCTCCCGGAGGGCCCCGTGTCCGCTGCTCACGAGGAAGTCGTCGATCAGGCGCTGCACATGCACCCGGTCCCGCACGTTGGAGATCTTGTGCCGCTGGTTCGAGATCGACGCCGACGCGGCTGCCGCGAACGGCTCGATGTACCAGACGTACACCGGGTCCGGAATGATCGTGAACGCCTTCGCCAGGCAGTACGCCTGCGCCGAGAACAGCTGGTCCTCGTAGTGGATGCCCTCGGGGAAGCGGAGCCGGTGCCGGTCGAGGAACGCCTTCGCGTACATCTTGCTCGTCGACAGGTGCTCGAAGAGAAGCCGCGGGTCGGAGTCGATGCCCTCCACGGTGCGCCGCTCGGCGACCAGGTGCGGCATCCAGGTCGTGCGGAGTCCGTTGTCCACCCGGACCCGGCGGACCGCGCCCATGGTGAAGTCCACCTCGCGCTCGCGATGCGCCGCGAGCAGCAACTCGACCGCCCTCGGCGGGAGTTCGTCGTCGCTGTCCAGGAACATCAGGTACGGCGCCCGCGCGACCTCCACGGCCCGATTGCGCGGCGCGCTGCACCCGCCGCTGTTCTCCGGCAGGCGCAGGTAGCGGATGCGAGGGTCCTGGGCGGCCAACTCCCGTGCCACCGCGGGCGTGTCGTCGGTGGAGTGGTCGTCGCTGATGATGATCTCGATGCCGGCGTGCGTCTGCGCGCGCAGGGAGGCGACCGCTCGGGGCAGCCGGGCCGCGTCGTTGTAGACGATGACCGTGACCGTCACGTCGGGGGTCGTCATGCGGAGGCCTCCTCGGGGGCCGGGGCGGGCGTGCGGTCCTCGACCGGGAGCACCGGCGGCAGCGCGTCCTCGCTCTCGCCGAGGAACACCCGGCGTACGACCCGTTCGGCGGCGCGCCCGTCGTCGTACTCGCAGAACCTGCGCCGGAACGCGGCCCGCGCCTTCGCCGCGCCCTCGTCGCGCCAGGCGCCGGAGAGGAAGATCTCGGCCAGCTCCTCCTGGGTGCGGGCGACCTTGCCCGGGGCCTCGGCCATCAGGTCGAAGTAGACGCCCCGGGTGGTGCGGTACGTCTCCCAGTCGTCGGCGTGGATCACGATCGGCCGGTCGAGGTTGGCGTAGTCGAACATGATCGACGAGTAGTCCGTGACCAACGCGTCGGCGGCCAGGCACAGTTCCTCGACGGGGTCGTAGGAGGAGACGTCGATGATCCGGCCCGAGCGGCGCAGGCCGGTCAGCGGGGAGGCGGTGCCGCCGTAGAAGTAGTGGGCGCGGACCAGCAGGACGGTGTCCTCGCCGAGCCGGTCGGCGAGGGCGGCGAGGTCGAGGCGGGGGGTGAAGCCGGCCTCGTAGTCGCGGTGGGTGGGGGCGTACAGGACGGCTGTGCGGCCCGGTGCGATGCCGAGGCGTTCGCGGGCCGCGAGGACGTCGGCGGCGGTCGCGGAGTAGAAGACGTCGTTGCGCGGATAGCCGTGGTCCAGGGAGGTGTAGCGGGCCGGGTAGGCGCGCTCCCACATGCGGGTGGAGTGGCTGTTGGCGCTGATGCTGTAGTCCCACTTGTCGATGCGGGCCAGCAGCGCGGCGAAGTCCATGCCCTTGGCGGCGGCCGGGTGGTCCATCTGGTCCAGGCCCATGCGCTTGAGCGGGGTGCCGTGGTGGGTCTGGACGTGGATCGCGTCGGGGCGTTTGACCACCGCGTTGGGGAAGTTGACGTTGTTCACGAGGTACTTGGCGCCGGCCAGGGTATCCCAGTAGCGGCGGGTGCCAGGGATCACGTGGTCGGTGCCGGGTGGCAGGAGGGCGGCGTTGTCCTTGCCGACCACCCACACCGGGCGGATGTGCGGGGCGAGTTCGGCGAGCTTCGCGGCGATCGCGGCCGGGTTGCAGGAGATCCCGCGGTCCCAATAGGCCGTGAACACGGCGAGGTTCGGGTCGACGGGGCGGCTCAGCGCGCGCCGGTACTGGTGGTCGCGGACCTTCGCGCCGACCTGCCGCCTACGGGTCCGAACGGTCTTCCTGGCGGCGCGGCGGGCGCGGTTGGCGGCCTGGAAGGCGCGGTACCTGGTGTAGGCGCCCTCTTCGAGCAGCGCGTGCCGCACGCCCTCAAGACCGGCCGGGCGCCGGTGGCCCTCGGGGCGCCGGCGGACGGCGGCGAGCGAGGCGCGGCGGAAGAACTCGCGGGCCACGGCGTCGGGCATGTCCTCGCGGGCGAAGGTGCGCACCAGGTCGCGGACCATCAGGTCGTACAGGACGGCGCGGGTGGCGCGGCGGTCGCCGGCGAGCGGGAACAGCGACTCGTAGCGGTCGATCAGCGCGAAGCGGTCCGCGGCGACGAGGGGCGGCAGGCTCTCGGGGCGCAGCACGCGGTTGTCGTAGGCGGCCTGGTTCAGGCAGGCGACGCGGCCGGCGAGCAGCAGGGCCGCGTGGGCGGCGCCCGGTTCGTCGTCGGTGGTGAGCCGCTCCTCGTGCGCCCGCCAGAACGCGGCGCGCAGGACGCGGGTGCCCAGCAGCGGGGTGAGGCGCAGCAGGCCGGACGCGTCGTCCAGGGCGAGGGGGGTGCGGCCGGCACCGGCGAGGAGGCGGCCGTCGCGGGAGGGGGTGGCGGCGGTGCGCCAGGTGGTGGTGACGTGGTCGAGGAGGAGCACGTCGACCGTGCGGTCGGCTCCGCCGGTGTTGCCGGTGCTGCCAGTGTTGCTGGTGCTGCCGGTGTTGCTGGCGCTGCCGGTGTCGCCGACGCCGCCGGTACCATCCGCGGCGGCCGTGCCGTACGCACCGGCCGCGCTGTGCACACCGCCCGTCCCGTGCACATCGTCCGCGCCGTGCACACCGGCCGCCCCGTTCGTCCCGTACACGCCGTCCGCGGCGTCCAGTTCGGCGGTGCGTTCGGCGATCAGCCGGGAGGAGCCGGCGGGCAGGCCGTCCTTGGCGTGCACGAAGTGCAGCCAGCGGCCACGGGCCCGCGCGGCGCCCGCCGCACGGGCCTCGGCGTCACCGGTGCCGTCGGGCAGGGGCACCACGATCGTCTCGGGTGCGTGGGCCTCGGCGGTCTCCCGCGCCCAGTCGCCGACCGCGGCGACGATCACCTCGGTGTCCGGGACCGGGTGGGCGTCCAGGGAGTCCAGCACTTCCGTGAGATGCCCCTGGGCGTTCGGCCCGTAGACGATGACGCTGAGTTGGGGCATCGCGGAGGACTCCTTCGGCTCGTCGTCGCAGGGGCACCTTTCTTAACATACTGTCACCAGGCGGATGAAAGGGATAACCACGCTTGAGGTAAGAGCCCGGCTCAGGAAGTGACGGGAGCCGGGGTCGCCTCGGGCTTCTGCGCCGGAACCGTCTTCTTGGGGGCGGGCTTCTTCGCCTTGTCGCTCTTGTCGCCGGTGAAGGCCTCGTACTCCCTCAGGACGTCCTCGGTCTCCCCGTCCATGCGCAGCTCGCCGCGTTCCAGCCACAGCACCCGCTCACAGGTGTCCCGGATCGACTTGTTGTTGTGGCTGACCAGGAACACCGTGCCCGCGTGCTTGCGCAGCTCGCGGATGCGGTCCTCGGAGCGCTTCTGGAAGGAGCGGTCGCCGGTGGCCAGGGCCTCGTCGATGAGCAGGACGTCGTGGTCCTTGGCGGCGGCGATGGAGAAGCGCAGCCGGGCGGCCATGCCGGAGGAGTACGTCCGCATGGGCAGGGTGATGAAGTCGCCCTTCTCGTTGATCCCGGAGAAGTCGACGATCTCCTGGTAGCGCTCCTTGACCTGCTCCCGGGACATGCCCATGGCGAGGCCGCCGAGGTAGACGTTGCGCTCGCCGGTGAGGTCGTTCATCAGGGCCGCGTTGACGCCCAGGAGGGAGGGCTGGCCGTCGGTGTAGATGTGGCCGTTCTCCACGGGCAGCAGGCCGGCGACCGCCTTGAGCAGGGTCGACTTGCCGGAGCCGTTGGTGCCGATGAGGCCGATCGCCTCGCCCTTGTAGGCGACGAACGACACCTTCTTCACCGCGTGCACCTTGCGCACGCCGGCCGCCTGTTCGGCCTGCTTGCGGCGCAGCATGCGGTTGAGGGCGGCGGTGGCGGTGCCGCGGCCCGCGCCGGTGCCGTTCACCCGGTAGACGATGTCGACGCCGTCGGCGACGACGGTGGGGATGTTCTCTGCGGTCTGCTCAGCCACGGCCGTACGTCTCCTCAGCCTTCCAGAAGTAGATGAAGCCGCCGACACCGGCGAGCAGGGCCCACAGCAGGGCGGTGGCCCAGACGTGCGGGGGCAGCTGGCTGGAGTGGAAGCTGTCGATCAGCGAGTAGCGCATCAGGTCGATGTAGATGGCGGCCGGGTTGTTCTCCAGCAGGACCGTGACGATGTGCGGCAGGTCGTCCTTCTTGGTGAGCTTGCCGATGCTCCACATCACGCCGGACACGTACATCCACGTACGCAGCACGAACGGCATCAGCTGGGCGATGTCCGGGGTCTTGGCGCCCCAGCGGGCCATGACCATCGACACGCCGGCGTTGAACGTGAACTGCAGGATCAGCGCCGGGATCGCCAGCAGCCAGGAGGCGGAGACCGGGATGCCGAAGCACAGCAGGATGACGATGAGCGCGCCCATCGAGAACAGCAGCTGCTGGAGCTGCTGGAGGCAGAACGAGATCGGCAGGGCGGCGCGCGGGAAGTGCAGGGCGCGGACCAGGCCGAGGTTGCCGGAGATCGCGCGGGTGCCGGCCATGATCGAGCTCTGTGTGAACGTCCAGATGAACACGCCGGTGACCAGGAACGGGATGTAGTCCGGCACCCCGTGGCTGGTGCCCAGGAGCACGCCGAAGATGAAGTAGTAGACCGCGGCGTTCAGCAGCGGGGTCATGACCTGCCAGACCTGGCCGAGCTTCGCCTGGCTGTACTGGGCGGTGAGCTTGGCCGTGGCGAAGGCGGTGATGAAGTGACGGCGCGCCCACAGCTGGCGGATGTACTCCCGCAGGGTGGGGCGGGCGCCGCTGACCGAGAGGCCGTGCCGGGCGGCCAGGGCCGCGAGGTCGTCGTCGGCCGGGACCTGGGTCGGGGGCGGTGTGTCGAGGACCTGGCTCACATCCGCTGCTTTCGCTCGGGGGAGGGGGGTGGTGCGTCGTCCGGCTCGCGCCGGGCCCGTGCGGTCCCCGTCCGTCGCCCGGCGTTTCCTTACGCTTCTCTTCACGTTCTCTTACGTCGGGACGGGACCGTATCGTCGCAACGCGAGACTAGGCCCATCCGACGTCGGAACGCAACCGTTTCGTCGTAACGCCCTATGCTGGTTCGCATGACGACCAACGCCGACGAGGCCCCGAAGCCCGTGCGCCGACGTGCCCCCGCCGGGGCCGCGGTGCTCCGGGAGGACGTGACCGAGGCCATTCGCGGGGCCGTCTTCGAGGAACTGGCGTCCGTCGGCTACGCCCGGATGTCCATCGAGGGGATCGCGCGGCGGGCCGGCGTCGGCAAGACGGCCGTCTACCGGCGCTGGCGCTCCAAGCTCCACCTGGTCCTCGACGTGGTCTCGGCGATGGCCGTCCTGGGCCTGCCCGTCCCCGACACCGGCTCCCTGGAGACAGACCTCCGCCTCCTGTACGAGGTCACCTCCCGCGCCCTGCGCCACCCCGTCGCCTCCCAGATCATCCCCGACCTCCAGGCCGAGGCGGCCCGCAACCCCGACATCGCCGAAGCCCTGCAGAAGGCCCTCCGGGACGGCCAGGAAGGCGTCGCCAGCAAGATCGTCGCGGCAGCCGAGCAGCGCGGCGAAGTACGGCCCGGAGTGGACCCCGACCTCGCCCTCGACCTGATCTCCGGCCCCCTCTACTGGCGCTCGGTGGTCGTCCGCTCCCCGAAACTCCCCAAGGGCTATCTGGGTCACCTGGCCAGGGCGACGGCGGGGGCGCTGAAGGCGTTGTAGGGGCGTGCCGGGCCGCGCGGGTGCCGCCCTCCGGTGCCGGACCGCGCCGGAGCGCGGGTGCCACCTTCCATTGGCGGCCCGCGCCGGACTTCACCGGCCCCGCTCAGAGCAGCCGCTGCGCGAGCCCGGCCAGGTCCCTCGCCCTCAGCACCTGTTCCCCGAACCCCGGCAAGGGGTGGTCACCCGGGGGCTACGACCGCGCCGCCTCCGGATGCGTTCGGAGCCAGCCCTCCCAGGCCGAGGTGATCATGTCCTGGACGTCGTACTTGGCCTGCCAGCCCAGTTCGGTGGTGATGCGGTCGGCGGAGGCGACGACGCGGGCGGGGTCGCCGGGGCGGCGGGGGGTGATCGTGGCGGGGCGGGCGTAGCCGGTGACGGCGTTGATGCGGTCGATCATCTCGCGGACCGAAACGCCTTCGCCGCGGCCGATGTTGAGGGTCAGGTCGTGGCCGGGGGCGGAGCCCAGGGCGCGGGCGACGGCGACGTGGGCCTCGGCCAGGTCGACCACGTGGATGTAGTCGCGCACGCAGGTGCCGTCGGGGGTGGGGTAGTCGTCGCCGAAGATGCGCGGGGCCGCGCCCTCGGTGAGCTTCTCGAAGACCATCGGGACGAGGTTGAAGACGCCCGTGTCCGCGAGGGCGGGGGTGGCGGCGCCGGCCACGTTGAAGTAGCGGAGCGAGGCCGTGGCGAGGCCCGTGGCCCGGCCCGTCGCGCGGACCAGCCACTCGCCGGCCAGCTTGGTCTCGCCGTAGGGGGAGAGGGGGAGACAGGGGGTCTCCTCGGTGACCAGGCCGACGTCCGGCATGCCGTACACCGCGGCGGAGGAGGAGAAGACGAAGGAGGGGACGCCGGCATCCGTGACCGCTTCGAGGAGGACGCGCAGGCCCTCCACGTTCTCGCGGTAGTAGTGCAGCGGCAGGTCGACGGACTCGCCGACCTGCTTCTTCGCCGCCAGGTGCACGACCCCGCTCACCTCGTGCTCGGCGAGCACCCGCGCCAGCTTCCCGCCGTCCAGGGTGGAGCCCACCACCAGCGGTACCTGCTCCGGTACGCGCTCGGCGACGCCCGTGGACAGGTCGTCGTAGACGACGGTCCGCTCGCCCGCCTGCGTCATCGCGCGGACGACGTGCGCGCCGATGTATCCGGCGCCGCCGGTGATCAGCCAGGTCATGGACGGGCGTCCCCTCGTCGGTCGGTCTGTGCCGGCCCGGTCTGTGCCGGGTCGGTGTGTGGCGGGTCGGTCTGTGGCGTTGTGGCGCAGGGTTCTGCGCGCCCCTCAGTGAAGCAGGCGGCGCAGGCGGCCGAGGACGACGGTCAGGGCTCCGCGCACTCCGGTCGCCACCCGCAGCGCGAGCGCGCCGGAGTGGGTGGCGTACGGCTGGACCAGCAGCAGGCCGTGCCGGGCGTCCGGGACGGCACGGCGGCGCAGCCGGCCCGCGCCCGCGCGCGCGTGGGCGGTGACGTCCCGCTCCTCGCCGTCCGCGAAGCGCACGGTCAGGCGCGGGTCCCAGGTGCCCGCGCCGAGCGCGGCCAGGTCGACGGGCACCTCGGCCGACCAGATGCCGGCGCCGCAGGGCGTGAGGCCGGTGACCGTGCGCCGGGTGACGCGGCCGTCGTCCCGGGACCGCCACTCCAGCTCCGCCTCGCGCGGGGCGGCCTCGGCGACCCGTCCGTACAGGTCGTGCAGCCGCAGCAGCAGCCGGCTGTCCCGCGCGCGTGGGCGCAGTTCCGCGTCCAGCGCGAGGGGGAGGACACCGGTGGGGCGGGTCAGGAAGGGGGTGAGGGCGACCTGCGGGAGGTCGGCGGACCAGACGGGTGTGCCGTCGGGGGTGCGGGCGTAGGGCGGGAGCAGCCGGGCGGGGCGGGCCGCGAGTTCCTTCAGGCGGGGCAGGTCGACCGGGTCGGCGGACTCCATGACGACCCGGGCGATCAGCCGGCCGGGCGCCGTCGGGTTCAGCTCCCAGTCGGCGGCGTCGTAGCGCGCGAGGTACGCGCGGGTGTGCGTCCACCACGCGCGCCGGTAGTCCGCGTCGCGCAACCCCAGCTCGCGCGCGTACATGCGCACCTCGTGGTCGAGGAACTTCGCCCGCGCGGCCCGCGCCAGCTCCTTCTGCCCGGCGCCCAGCAGGATGTCGTACACCAGCGCGCACGCCTTCGTACGCGCCTTCCAGTTGTCGATGCGGTCCCGGTCCAGGGAGAGGGACAGGTGCTCGGCGGAGCGGCGCACGTGCCACACGTACACGCGCTGCGGTACGAGCGCGATGCGCGGCGCGGCGGCCAGCACGCGCGCGGTGAAGACGAAGTCCTCGTAGAGGAAGCGCCCTTCGGGGAACCGGATGCCGTGCTCGCGCAGGAAGGCGGTGCGGTACAGCTTGTTGACGCACAGCGTGTCGTGCACCAGCCGGGGCCGCTGGGAGGGGCGCGTGAGCACGGTGTGCGCCGTGTAGAGGGACGCCTGCCAGGGCTGGTCGCGGCCCGACGGCAGCTCCCGGCGCACGCACAGGCCGCTCGCGACCTCGGCGCGCGCCCCCGTGGCCGCCCGCAGCAGCGCGTCCACCGCGCCGGGCGGCAGCACGTCGTCGCTGTCCAGGAACATCACGTACGGCATCGTCACCGCGTCGATCCCGGTGTTGCGCGGGCTGCCGCAGCCGCCGCTGTTGGCCTCCCGGCGCACCACCCGCAGCCGGGGATCCTCCGCCGCCAGCCGGTCCAGCAGCTCGCCGCTGCCGTCCGTGGAGCGGTCGTCCACGGCGACGACCTCACCGACGGCGGCCCCTTGGCCGAGCGCCGAGCGGACGGCGTCGGCCACATGGGCGGCGTCGTTGTAGCCGATGACGACGACGGCCGCCTGCGGTGCGGGGCGTGTGTCTTGCGGGTCTCGGGGACCTGCCTCTTGCGGGTCTCGGGGACGGGTCTCTGGTGGGTCTCGATGCATGGGGTCCACAGGGGGAACGTAGGAATGCTCGGTAATGGCCCGTTAAGAGATGCTCAGTGCTTGGTGGGGAAGACGGTCTGAATCCGGGCGGGGGTGCGTCGTCGGCGTGGAAGGGCCGGACGGCGGCCGTGCCGCGCCCCACAGCCGGACGAAGGACAGCACGGCCGCCGCCGCCAGCAGCCCGCCCCGGCCCAGCGTCAGCAGACAGCCGGTCCAGGTGCCGGCGACCACCTCGCCGTAGTACATCGGGAAGATCACGCTGCTCAGCGCGCTCGCCGCGAGGACGAGCAGGGCCACCGGGCGCTGGCTGGTGTGCCGCGAGGTCAGGCACACGGCGGCCAGTCCCAGCAGCCAGACCATGTACTGGGGACTGATGACCCGGCTGGTGACGGTGAACAGCAGCACCGCGGCGAGCGCGGCGTCGTACGGCGTGGCCGGGCTCCAGTGCCGCGCCCGCACCCGCCACAGCACCAGCAGCCCGAACGCCGCCGCGGTGAGTGCGAGGGAGAGGGTGGCGACGGCCGCCACGTGCGGGCCGACCAGCTCGACCGAGCCGTACTGGTAGTGGGCCCGGCCGGACCATCCGGCGTGCCGGGCCAGGTTGAGGACCGTGCCGCCGAGCGACTCGATCTGGACGCCCCGGCCGCCCTGTTGCCGCAGGAAGGCGAGGGGGTTGTTGAATGAAACGGCCAGCAGTGCCAGGGAGGTGACCCCGGCGGCCACCGCCCACACCCACGACGTCCGCGTCACCCGCCCCCGGGGCGCGCCCAGCAGCACCAGCGCCGGCCACACCTTCACCAGCGCGCCCAGCGCCGCGCACGCACCGCCCGCGCGCGGGTGGCGCCTCAGCGTCAGCAGGGAGACGACGGCGAACGCCGTGACCTGCACGTCGTAGCGCGCGAGCGGCAGGTGCAGCAGCAGCGGCAGGCCGCCCGTCCACACGGCCGCCCCGCGCAGGCTGCGTCCGGGCCGGGTCCCCGCGGCGACCAGCGCCGCCGTGATCAGTACGTCCGTGGCGAGCGTCAGTGCGACGAACGCCTGAAAGTACGTCAACCCCGGTACGAGTCCCGGCGCCAGCAGTACCGGGCCCGCGCCCGGCGGGTACTGCCAGGTCGTGTCGTGCGCAGGGAAGCCGCCGTGCGACAGGACGCCGTACCAGCGGAAGTAGAGATGCCACACTTCACGGGTCACGGAGCCCCCGCCGAGCAGGCGTGTGCCGCTGTGGACGAGCAGCCACAGCATCAGGAGACGGGTGGCGAGCCAGGCGGCGGTGAGGGCGAGGACCGGGCCGGGGGTGACACGGGGACGGTTCATCGCGTGGGAGCCTAATCCGCGCGGATGGTGTATCCATGCCGATACGCCGTCAATAGGCGTAAAAGGTTGTCTCATCGCAAAAGATCGGGCCGTGGTGAACGTCAGGCCTCTCGTGAAGCCGCGGTCGCGTCGGGCGGCCGGCGGAACCGCTGTCGTACCGGCCGGTCCGACGACTGGTCCACCGGCCGGTCCGACGACTGGTCCACCGGCCGGTCCGACGACTGGTCCACCGGCCGGTCCGACGACCGGTGCACCGGGACGGCCCGGGGGGCGCGCCCGGCCGGCCGTGTCCGTGTCCGTGGCCGTCTGCGTGCCCGCGCTGGTGATGCTCGGGTTCGGGCTCTGGGGGCTCGACCGGGGCGGGATGTGGCGCGACGAGGCCGTCACCTACCAGGTCGCGCGCCGCTCGGTGCCGCAGATCTGGCGGCTGCTGCACGGCGTGGACGCGGTGCACGGCCTGTACTACCTCCTCATGCACGCCGTCCTCGCCGTCCACCCCGGCGAGGTCGTCCTGCGGCTTCCGTCGGTGTGCGCCGCCGCCGCGACCGCCGGCCTCGTCGCCGCCCTCGGCGCCCGGCTCGCGCGGCCCAGGGTCGGACTGTGGGCCGGGCTGCTGTACGCCGTCTCGCCGATGGCCGGCCACTACGCGCAGGAGGGCCGCTCCTACGCCCTCGTCGCGGCCGGTGCCGCCGGGGCGACGCTGCTGTTCGTCCGCGCCGTGCAGGGCGACGGCTCCTGGTGGGCGTACGGCGTTGCCCTCGGACTCACCTGCTGGCTGCACGAGTTCGCGGTCCTGCTGCTGCTCGCCCACGCGCTGACGCTGGTGTGCGCGCGGGCGGGGGCGCCGGTGTGGCGGGGCTGGGGGTGCGCGGCGACGCTGGTGGGGCTGGCGCTGCTGCCGATGGCGTTCGTCTCGCACGCCCAGTCGGCCCAGGTGGCATGGCTGCGGCGGCCGACGATCGAGACGGCGCAGGGTCTGCTGCGGACGTTCCTCGGGCCGACGGACGGGGTGTACTGGGCGTGTCTGGCGCTGGCCCTGGTGGCACTCGCGGGGCTGGTGGGGCGGCGCGGGGAGGTGAGCTGCGCGGGGGTGGCGCTGCCGCTGGCGGTCGTGCCGCCGCTCGCGCTGATGCTGGCCTCGCAGATGTCACCGCTGTACGTCGACCGGTACGTGCTGTACGCGCTCGGCGGGGCTCCGCTGCTCGTGGCGGCGGGGGTCGACCGGGTGGCCGGGGTCCTGGGGCGCCTGCTGCCGTCCTTGCCGCTCACCCTCACCGGTGTCGTCGCCGTCCTGCTGGCCGTCGTCCACCAGCTCCCGCTCCTGCGGGACGACCGCGCCCCCGCCCACCGTCCCGACGACCTCGCCGCCGTCTCCCTGGCCGCGCAGCGGGCGCTTCGGCCCGGGGACCCGGTGCTGTTCCTGCCCGGACAGACGCGGAACGCGGCACTCGCCTACCCGGAGGCGTTCCGGGGCGTGCGGGACCTGGGTCTCGCGGTGCCGGCGCCCGAGTCGGGGACGCTGTACGGGCGGGAGGCGGACGCGGCGACGCTGCGCGGCCGGACGGCCCGGCTGGACCGGGTGTGGGTCGTGGCCGACCCGGCCGTGCTCACCGGCCGCCGGCCCCCGCGCAGCCCCGCCGAGCGGGCCGAACTCGCCCTCCTAGCCGAGGAGTTCATGCCCGCCCGCGAGTTCGCCGGTCCGGACGCGGT
>NZ_JBICZA010000023.1:68165-88139 GCF_043201585.1 Streptomyces sp. NPDC048297 | reverse complement strand
GGTGGTGCGGCTCTATGTCCGGGTCGTCGTCACGCGCAGCCCGGTGTCTCGTCCAGGGATGCCGCGTCCAGTGAGCGGGTGAGGCGGTCGAGGCGGTCGTGCAGGTCGGTGATCTCGGTCAGGTCGAAACCGGTCGCCGCCGCGATCCGGCGCGGCACCCGAAGGGCCTGCCCGCGCAGCGCGGCACCTTCGTCGGCGAGCTGTACCCGTGCCCGCCCGCGAGTTCGCCGGTCCGGACGCGGTGGTGCGGCTCTATGTCCGGGTCGTCGTCACGCGCAGCCCGGTGTCTCGTCCAGGGATGCCGCGTCCAGTGAGCGGGTGAGGCGGTCGAGGCGGTTGTGCAGGTCGGTGATCTCGGTCAGGTCGAAGCCGGTCGCCGCCGCGATCCGGCGCGGCACCCGAAGGGCCTGCCCGCGCAGCGCCGCGCCTTCGTCGGTGAGCCGCACCCACACCGACCGCTCGTCCTGCGCGCTGCGCTCCCGGCGCACCAGGCCGGCCGTCTCCAGCCGCTTGACCAGCGGGGACAGCGTGCCGGAGTCGAGTCGCAGCCGCTCGCCCAGGGTCTTGACCGGCGCGTCGCCCTGCTCCCACAGCACGAGCATCACCAGGTACTGCGGGTAGGTGAGCCCGAGGTCCTTGAGGACGACGCGGTAGACCCTGTTGAAGGCGCGGGACGCGGCGTTCAGGGAGAAGCAGATCTGGTTGTCGAGGCGGAGCCAGTCCGCGTCGGGGTCGGTGGCTGCGGCGGTGTCCGTGCTGGTCGGTGGTGTCGGCGAGGCGGTCATGGCTCCAGGATAGCTCTTGCGGGCAGTTTAGTTGTAGACAACTGAATTGTGTGCTCTACTTGTCGTCGTGAGGGCGGCCCGGACGGGGCCGCCGGAACACGGACTGACTCCTTGAGAGGGATGGTTTCCATGGACGCGCTCTACACCGCCGTCGCCACCGCCACCCACGGCCGTGAGGGCCGTGCCGTCTCCTCCGACGGCAAGATCGACCTCAAGCTGGCGCCCCCGGTGGAGCTGGGCGGCAACGGTGAGGGCACCAACCCGGAGCAGCTCTTCGCCGCCGGTTACGCCGCCTGCTTCGGCAGCGCCCTCGGCCTCGTCGGCCGGCAGGCGAAGGTGGACGTCAGTGACGCCGCCGTGACCGCCGAGGTCGGCATCGGCAAGCAGGGTGAGGGCTTCGGCCTGAAGGTGACGCTGCGCGTCGAGCTGCCCGACACCGTGGACCAGGAGACCGGCCGCAAGCTGGTCGAGACCGCCCACCAGGTCTGCCCGTACTCCAACGCCACCCGCGGCAACATCGAGGTCGACCTCGTCGTCGAGTAACACCCGGCGCCACCCCCTGCACTCCCCGCTCAGCGGTGACCCGCGGAACCCCGCGTCGCCGGGGTCAGCAGGTCACCGCTGAGCGCCGGAGCGGGGATCCGCACCGACCGCGACGGCGCGGCCCCGCTCATCGGCTCGCCCAGCAGCAGCGTCCGTACGACACGCTCGGCGGCCCGCCCGTCCTCGTACGCGCAGAACCGTGCCCGGAACCGTGCCCGCAGCCGTGCGGACTCCTCGTCCCGCCACGCGCCCGAGGCGAACACCTCGGCCAACTCGCGCTGCGAGTACGACACATGGCCCGGCGCCTCGGCCGTGATGTCCAGATAGGTGCCCCGGCTCGCGCGATACGTCTCCCAGTCGTCGGCGTGGACCACGATCGGCCGGTCCAGGTTGGCGTAGTCGAACATGACCGACGAGTAGTCGGTGACCAGCGCGTCGGCGGCGAGCAGCACCTCCGTCACGTCCGGCTCGTCCGTCGCGTCGACCACGACACCGCGCCGCGCCAGCTCCGCCAGGCCGAGCCCGCGCGCGGGACCGCTCGCCAGCGTCGGGTGCAGCCGCACCACGAGGGTGTGCCCCTCGCCCAGACCGGCCGCGAACCGGGCCAGGTCGACACGGTCCACATGACCGCCGCGCCGGTAGTCCCGGCGGGTCGGCGCGTACAGCACCACCGTGTGGTCCTCGGGGATGCCGTGGCGCCGCCGGAACTCCCGGCCCCGGCTCCCGCCCCCGCCCCCGCCCCCGTCCGCGCCCGCGCGAGCCCGCACCAGCACGTCGTTGCGCGGGCTCCCCGTGCGCACCGAGGTGAAGTGGCACGGGTAGGCCCGCTCCCACACCAGCTCGGAGTGGGCGCTCGCGACCAGGCTGTAGTCCCAGCGGTCGGCCCTGCGCAGCATCCCCGGCACGTCGAAGCCGAGCCGTGCCCCGGGCTTGTCCAGCAGGTCGGCGCACATGTACTTGAGCGGGGTGCCCTGGTGGGTGTGGATGTGCACGCTGCCGGGCCGCTTGGCCGGCGAGCCGGGCCAGTTGACGTCGTTGACGAAGAACTTCGCGCGCGCGGTGACCTCTAGGAAGCGCCGGGAGTTCACGAGGACGTGCTCGACACCGTCCGGCAGCCCCGCCGCCGTCTCCTCGTCCCGCACCACCCACACCCCGCGCAACCGCGGGGCGATCTCCCGCGCCGCGCGGTGGACGGCCGCCGGATCGCCGAGCACACCCCGGTGCGAGGACGCCGAGTACACGACCAGGCGCTCGTCCAGCGGGCGGTGCGCCTGCAGCCGCGCCCAGCCGCGCCGGGCCCGCTCGCCCGCGCTCCCGCGGACCTGCGCCGCCCGCCGCCCCGCCTCACGTCCGGCCCGCGCCGCCTGCCGCTTCAGCCGGTACCCGGTGTAGCCGCCCTCCAGCAGGGCGACCTCCCCGTCGACGAGGGCGCCCTCGGGCCGGAGCCTCGCGAACAGCCGCGCCGTACGCCGGAAGAACTCGGCCTTGTCGGCGGGCGGCAGCCGGTCCGGCTTGGCCAGGATGTCCAGGCAGTGCTCGCCCATCTTGCGGTGCAGGTACGGCCGCCAGGACGCCAGTTCCCCGTGCGCGTCCACGAACGCGAAGACCCGCTCGTACTGGTCGTGGACGTCGAAGTGCTTGCGGCTGGTGGTGGACAGGATGTTGCCCTGCCGGCGCTGCCGGTAGTTCACGCAGATCCGGTCCAGGGCCGTGATCCGCCCGGCGCTGAGCATGACCGGGAACGTCCAGGGCGTGTCCTCGTAGTACCCGGGCGGGAACGCGAAGCCGTGCTCCTCGACGAAGTCGCGCCGGTGGACCTTGTTCCACACCACCATCAGCAGGTCCAGGATCTCCGGCCGGCCGGCGGCCGTGAAGACGTCCGGGGCCTCGGCGAGCACGTGGGCCAGCACGTTGCGCCGGGTGCCGCCCCACCAGTAGGTGCGCGCGTAGTCGAACACCAGCACATCGGGGTCGGCGGTCTCCTCCAGCCGGTCGGCGACGGCGCGCAGCGCGCCCGGGGTGAGGGTGTCGTCGCTGTCCAGGAAGAGCAGGTAGTCGCCGGTGGCGTGCGGCATCCCGGCGTTGCGGGCCCGGCCGAGGCCGACGTTCTCCGGCAGGTGCAGCACCTTCACGCGCGGGTCGCGCGCCGCGTACTCGTCGAGGATCGCGCCGCAGCCGTCCGGCGAGCAGTCGTCCACGGCGATCAGTTCGAGGTCGCCGAAGGACTGCAGCAGCACCGAGTCCAGGCATTCGCGCAGGAAGCCCTGCACCTTGAAACAGGGGACGATGACACTGAAGCGGGGCACGGCGGGTCAGCTCCTGACGAGGGTCGCGGCGGCGGGGGCGGGGATGCGCTCGGCGAGCGGGATCACCGGCACGACGGCCTCCGGCGGCTCGCCGAGCAGCACCCGCCGTACGACACGCTCGGCGGCCTGCCCGTCGTCGAACTGGCAGAACCGCTCCCGGAACGCGGTCCGCAGCGCCCGCGACCCCTCGCTCGTGTGCTCGCGCTCGCGGAAGACGCGGGCCAGTTCCCCGGGGGTGCGGGCGACCGGTCCGGGCGGCTCGGCCATCAGGTCGAAGTAGACGCCCCGCGTCTGCCGGTAGACCTCCCAGTCGTCGGTGTACACGACGATCGGCCGGTCCAGGTTGGCGTAGTCGAACATGATCGACGAGTAGTCCGTGACCAGCGCGTCCGCCGCCAGGCACACGTCCTCGGCGGAGCGGTGCCCGGAGACGTCGATGACACGGCCGCTCAGGTCGGACCGCCCGGAGCGGCCCCGGTCGTAGAAGTAGTGGGCGCGCAGCAGGACGACCACGTCCTCGCCGGCCGCCTCGCAGAACTCCTCCAGGTCCAGGCCGGGTTCGAAGCCGGTGTGGTGGTCGCGGTGGGTGGGGGCGTACAGCACGGCCGTCCTGCCCTCGGGCACGCCCAGCAGGCGCCGGACACGGGCGACGTCGTCGGCGGTCGCCGTGCAGTAGACGTCGTTGCGCGGATAGCCGTACTCCAACTGCTCGTAGCCGCCGGGGAAGGCGCGCTCCCACATCTGGGTCGAGTGCCGGTTGGACGAGAGGTTGAAGTCCCAGCGGTCCACCCGGCCCAGCAACTTGGTGTAGCTGCCGGACTGCGCGGCCACCACCGGGTACGTCGACTGGTCCACGCCCATGGTCTTCAGCGGGGTGCCGTGCTGGGTCTGCAGATGCACGCTGCCGGGCCGCTTGACGATCCCCTCGGCGAAGTTGGCGTTGTTGACGAAGTAGGTGGCGCGGGCCAGCACCTCCCAGTACCGGCGCGAGCCGATCACCGCGTACTCGACGTCCTGCGGCATCGCGTGCGCCTGGTCGGCCTCCACCAGGAACACCGAGCGGATGTGCGGGGCGAGTTGGCGGGCCTTGGCGTGGATCGCGGCCGGGTTGCAGACGTAACCGCGGCCCCAGTAGGCGCAGAAGACGGCGAGATGCGGGTCGAGGGGGCGGCGCAGGTCACGGGCGTAGCGCAGCCGGGTGCGCAGCATGTGCGGGCGCGGGAGGCGCTCCAGGGTGCCGGCCGCCGCCTGGTTGGCGCCGCGCAGCGCGCGGAACGCCGTGTACGCGCCGGCCGCCAGCAGTCGGTGCTGCACGCCCAGGCTGCCGGCCGGAGCCGTGTAGCCCGCCGGGCGGTGCCTGCGGTACAGCCGGGCCGCACGGCGGAAGAACGCCCGGCGCCCGGCGGGCATCCGGTCCGGCCGGGACGCCGTCCTGAGCACGGCGGAGACCAGCTGCTCGAACAGGGGCCCGGTCCGCTCGGCGGGCAGCCCCGCCTCGGCCGCCCGCGTCAGCACCAGCTCCATCTGGTCCAGCACGGCGTGCTGGTGCGGGCCGGGCAGATTGAACCGGCTGCCCTGCCGGCGCAGCCGGTGCCGTACGACGGGCTCGCGCAGCACCGCGATCCGGCCGGCCGCGATCGTGGTCAGGCCGCCCCAGCCCAGGTCGGTGAAGTGGCCGTCGGGAAAGGTGAGTTCGTGCTCGGTGAGGAAGGCGCGGCGGTAGACCGCGCTCCAGGCGGGCAGCCGTACACCGGTCAGCTCGGGCGCGTCACCGGGGGCGAAGGCCCCCTTGGGCGCCGTCGCCAGCAGCGGGGCCGCCGGGTTGCCCGGCTCGCCCTCCCACCAGGGGGTCCGCTCGTGCTCGACGTAGAGCACGTCCACGCCTGCGGTCTCGGTCAGCCGCCTGTCCAGCGCCGCCAGCGCGCCCGGCAGCAGCAGGTCGTCGCCGTCCAGGAACAGCACGTACGCGCCGGTCGCCGCCCGCATCCCGGCGTTGCGCGCCCCGCTCGGGCAGGCGGACGACGGTGAGTCGACCGGTGTCACCCGCGAGTCCCGCTCGGCGTGTTCGGCGGCGACGGCTGCCGCCGGGGCGTCGGGGGCGTCGCAGACCGGGATCAGCTGCAGGTCGCCGAAGGACTGACCGAGGACCGAGTCCAGCGCCTGGGGCAGCCGGCCCAGGGCCCCGTGGGTGGGAACGATGATGCTGAAGCGGGGCATTCTGCTCTTTCTGTCGTCTTGCGGACGCGGCTGGGCCGTCCGGCGGGACGCCAGGTGGACGGCCGGCTCGGAGTGGGCCGCGTCGTACTGAGGGGCATGGGAACTCCCGTAAGGACCAACGGTGTTCAGTGGCTCTCGGTGACGGGCAGCGGGCTGGAAGGTTGCGGGACGGTGGCCAGCTGGATGCGTCCGGGCACCGCGGACGGCACCGGGTGGCGCTCGGTGAGCGGAACGAACGCCGGCAGCCCCGCACTCTGGCCCAGTACGACATGGCGTACGACGCGCTCGGCGGCGAGTCCGTCGTCGTACGGGCAGAACCGCTCCCGGAACGCGGTGCGCAGCTGGGCGGAGCGGGAGCCGCGCCAGTGGCCGGTGGCGAAGATGTCGATCAGCTCGTCCTCGGTGCGCGCGACCGCGCCCGGCGGACAGGACCGCAGGTCGAAGTAGGTGCCCCGGACCGCCTCGTACGCCTCGCGGTCCTCGGTGTGCACGACGATCGGCCGGTCCAGGTTGGCGTAGTCGAACATGATCGACGAGTAGTCGGTGAGCAGCGCGTCCGAGGCCAGGCACAGGGACTCCACGCTCGGGTGGCCGCTGACGTCGATGATCCCGGGGCCGTCGGCGAACGGACCGGTGTGCCCGTAGTGGGCGCGGGCCAGGATCACGAAGCGCGGGCCCAGCCGGGCCGCGACCCGCTCCAGGTCGAGGACGGGGCGCTGGGTGCGCTGGTGGTCGCGGTGGGTGGGCGCGTACAGCACCGCGACCGTGCCCTCGGGGATGCCGAGCGCGGCGCGGACGCGGGCCACGTCGGCCGAGGTCGCCCGCTGGAAGACGTCGTTGCGCGGATAGCCGTACTCCAGCGTGGTGTAGCGGCCGGGGTAGACCCGCTCCCAGGTCAGGGTGGTGTGCCGGTTGGCCGACAGGACGTAGTCCCACTTGTCGACGCCCCGCAGCAGCTCCTCGAAGTCCATGTCACCCGCGGCTGCCGGGTGTTCCTGCAGATCGAGGCCCATGTGCTTGAGGGGGGTGCCGTGCTGGGTCTGCACGAAGACCTGGCCGGGGCGCTTTTTCAGCCGGCGGTCGAAGTTGACGTTGTTGACCAGGTACCGGGAGCGGGCCAGCGCCGTCCAGTACGCGAAGGTGCCCGGACGCAGCCGGCGCGGGCCCGCCGGGATCGTGTCCTGGTCCTCGGGGCGGGCGATCCAGGCGGTCCGCACCTGCGGGGCGAAGGTGCGGACCGCCTCCTCAAGGGCGCCCGGGTTGCAGGCGTGCCCGCGGTTCCAGTAGGCGGCGAAGACCGCCCGGTCGGCGCGCACGGGCAGGCGCAACTGGACGCGGTAGTGCGCCTGGAGGAGGGCCGCCCGCAGGGCCCGCGCGAGCGTGCGGCAGGCCTTGCGGGTGCGGCGGCGGCCGGCCATGGCCAGCTGGAGGAGGCGGTAGGTGCGGTGCAGCCCGAAGCGGACCAGGCCCTGGCGCAGCCGGGAGCGCAGGGGAGCCGGGCCGCCCGCGACATGATGGCGGCGGCACACGGCGCGGGCCCGGCGCAGGAACTCGGCACGGCTGCCGCGCGGCAGCCGGTCCCGCTTGGTGAACACCGTGGAGAAGTGGTCCACCATGCGCCGGAACAGCACCGGCCGCCACCGGTTCAGCTCCGGCCGCTCGTCGAGGAAGGCGAACACCCGGTCGTACTGGTCGAAGATGTCGAAGTGCCTGCGGCTGACCGTGCCGAGGATGTTGCCCTGCCGGCGCTGGCGGTAGTGCACGCACACCTGGTCGAGGGTCGCGATCGACTCGGCCGCCATCAGGGCCGGGTAGGTCCAGGGCGTGTCCTCGTAGTAGCCGGGCGGGAAGCGGAAGCCGTTCTTCTCGACGAAGTCCCGCCGGTACGCCTTGTTCCAGGCCACCATGATCACCCTGAGCAGACCCGGGCGGTCCTCCAGCCGGAAGGGCGCGGGACCCGCCTCGGAGAGCTGAGCCGCGACCTTGTCGCGCTCCACCCGGCCCGTCCAGTAGGTGCGCGCGTAGTCGTAGACCAGCACGTCCGGCTCGCCGGTCTCCTTGAGCCGGTCGGCGATCGCGAGGAGCGCGTCCGGGGTGAGGGTGTCGTCGCTGTCCAGGAAGACCAGGTAGTCGCCCGTCGCCAGCGCCATGCCGGCGTTGCGGGCGCGGCCGAGGCCCTGGTTCTCGGCCAGATGGACGGCCTTCACGCGCGGGTCGCGGGCCGCGTACGCGTCGATCAACTCCCCGCAGGCGTCCGGGGAGCGGTCGTCCACGGCGATCAGTTCGAGATCGGGGTACGACTGCGAGAGCACCGAGTCCAGGCACTCGGACACGTACGCCTGGACCTTGTACACGGGGACGATGACACTGAACCTGGGCAAGGGACATCCATGGGTCGGTCGGTTCGGGCGTTCTGCCCGGGAACGGCCCACGCGGCGACTTGGTTACGGGTCGTACGGCATGTGGGGGACATCGGGTGAACGGCGAAGGGCCGGACCGTGAAGGCCGACCCCTCCCAAAACGCCCCGTTTTCCGGCTACTTGACCGCGCCGGCCATGACCCCGGACACGAACTGCCGCTGGAACGCGAAGAACACGGCCAGCGGGATCACCATCGAGAGGAACGCGCCGGGCGCGAGCACGTCGATGTTGCTGCCGAACTGCCGTACCTGCGTCTGCAGGGCGACCGTGACCGGCTGCGAGCCGGAGTCGCTGAAGACCAGCGCGACCAGCAGGTCGTTCCACACCCACAGGAACTGGAAGATGCCGAGGCTCGCGATCGCGGGCCCGCCGAGCGGCATCACCACCCGTGCGAACAGGCGCAGTTCACCGGCGCCGTCGAGACGGGCCGCCTCCAGCAGTTCCCGCGGGATCCGCGCGAAGAAGTTCCGCAGCAGGAACACGGCGAACGGCAGACCGAAGCCGACGTGGAACAGGATCACCCCGAAGATCGTCCCGAACAGGCCGACGGCGCCGAACAGTTCGGCGATCGGGATGAGCGCCACCTGCACGGGGACGACCAGCAGGCCGACCACGCCGAGGAACCACCAGTCCCGGCCCGGGAACTCCATCCACGCGAACGCGTAGCCCGCGAGCGAGCCGATCACCACGACCAGGATCGTCGCCGGAACCGTGATCAGCACCGTGTTCACCAGGGAGTTGGTGATGTCGCTGTTCTCCAGCAGCTTCCGGTAGCTGTCGAGGGTCAGCTGGGACGGCCGCGTGAACACCGTCCACCAGCCGCTCGTGCTCATGTCTGCCGGGGAGCGCAGGGAGGAGAGGAACAGCCCGACGGCCGGCACCAGCCAGAACAGGCCCACCACGACGAGGAGGACACGGACCAGTGCGCCGCCGAGCCGCTCGGTGATCCTCGCCCCGAGGGGCTGCCGCGCCTTCACCGCCATGTCCGACTTCGCCGCCCTGCCCGCGTTCACCGCCCTGTGCGTCCTCATCGCCTGTCCTCCTGCCGCAGCCGGCGCATGTTGAACAGCATCACCGGGATCACCAGCAGCAGCAGGAACACCGCGATCGCACTCGCGATGTCCGGCCGGCCCTCGGCGAACCCCTTGCGGTACAGCTCCAGGGCCAGCACGTCGGCGTCGTCCTGGGAGGAACCGGGGGCGATGATGTAGACGAGGTCGAAGATCTTCAGGACGTTGATCATCAGCGTGACGGTGACGACCGCGAGGACCGGCGCCAGCAGCGGCACGGTGATCTTGCGGAACACCTGCCACTCGGAGGCCCCGTCCACCCGCGCGGCCTCCAGCAGCTCCCGGGGCACACCCGCGAGCCCCGCCGCGATCAGCACCATCGCGAAGCCCGCCCACATCCACACGTACGCCCCGATGACGGCCGGAGTGACCAGCGCCGGGCCGAGCCAGTCGACGCCGCTGTACGGCTCCGCGAAGTTGCTCGCGGGAAGCCTCAGCAGGGCCCCGTCGGCCGTGGCCGGCAGGGTGAAGGTGCCGTCACCGGCGGCCTCGGTGGAGGCCACGACCCTGCCGTCCTTCACCGCCTCGATCCGCATCCCCGCATAGCCCAGCTCGGACGGGTCGGGACGGCCCGGCCTCCCGAAACCCTTGCCGCGCGTGAAGTCCTGCCAGGTGGTGCCGGTGACCTTCCCCGGCTCGGCCCTCGCCTCCACGGCCCTCCTCGCACCGTCCGGCATCTGGTCGGGAGCGACACCGACCAGCGGGAGCAGGACCGGCGACCCGGCGCGCACCGGCTCCGTGGTGATGAACCCGCCCCGGTCCGGCCTGAGCGGCGAAGCACGGCCCGGGTGCGCCTTCGGGAACGACGAGGACGGCGCGAACGTGTCGTGCACGCCCACCCACACCGCGTTGACGACGCCCTTGTCCGGGTCCTGGTCGTACACCAGCCGGAAGATGATCCCCGCCGCCAGCATCGAGATCGCCATCGGCATGAAGACGACCAGCTTGAACGCCGTTCCCCAGCGCACCCGTTCGGTCAGCACCGCGAAGACCAGGCCGAGCGCGGTGGAGACCGCCGGCGCGAACACCACCCAGATGACGTTGTTCTTCAGCGCCGTACGGATGCCGTCGTCCGTGAACAGCGCCGTGTAGTTGTCGACCCCGGCGAAGCCGTCGCCGGAGGCGTTGAAGAAGCTGCGGACGAGCGAGTACCCGATCGGGTAGACCACGAGCGCGCCGAGCAGGACCAGCGCCGGCAGCAGGAAGAGCGCCGCCACCGTCTTGCGGGTGCCGGTCACGCTCCCGCGGCTCCTCGGCGCGGCGGGGCCCGCAGGGGATCCCGCCGCCGCTGCCGGCGCCATGGCCGGATCAGCTCCCGTTCCCGTACGCGGCCGCCGCGTCCTTCTCCAGCCGCGCCTGGGTGCCCGCGACGTCCTTCGGGTTCTTCAGGAAGTCCTGCAGGTCCTTCCACTCGCCCTTGCCGGGCGTGCCGCCGAACGCCTGCGGGGCCTGGTCGGACATGTCGAACCGGAAGTCGTCGCCGGACGCGATCAGCGCCTCGGCGATGGTCCGCTGCACCGCGTTCGGGTACGCGGACACCGGGACGTTCCTGTTGGGCGAGAGGTAGCCGCCCAGCCGGGCCTGGATCGTCGCCGCGTCAGGGGAGGCGAGGAAGGTGACCAGCGCCTGCGCCGCCCTGGAGTCCTTGAGGATCACCGCCGCGTCGCCGCCCGAGACCAGCGGCGCCCTGGGGCCGACCGCCGGGAACGGGAACACCTTCGCGTCCGTGCCCACTTTCGCCTGGGTGTCACCGATGTTGACCTGCGCGAAGTCGCCTTCGTAGACCATCGCGGCCTTCGGCTGGTCGCCTCCGGTGAAGGTCTGCGTGACCGACGCCGGGAACTCGGTCTGCAGGGCGCCGTCCGCGCCGCCCGCCACGTAGTCCTTCGTGCCCCAGACCTGGGCGAGCGTGGTCAGGGCCCGCTTCACCGACGGGTCGGTCCACTTGATCGTGTGCTGGGCGAGCTGGTCGTACTTCCCCGGCCCGGCCTGGGACAGATAGACGTTCTCGAACCAGTCCGTCAGCGTCCAGCCGTCGGCGCCGGCCACCGAGAACGGGGTGACCCCGGAGTCGTACACCGCCTGTGCTGTGGTCAGCAGCTCCGGCCAGGTCTTCGGCACCTTGGCGACGGCGTTCTCGAACACCGTGGCGTTGTACCAGATCAGCGACTTGTCGGCGGCCTTGTAGTAGGCGCCGTACTGCGTGCCGCCGACCTTGCCGATGTCCTGCCAGCCCCGCGAGTAGTTCTTCCGCAGCTCCCCCAGCGCCTCGGGGCCCAGCGGCTTGGCCCACTTCTTCTCCACGGCCTGTTTGATCGCGCCCGGCTGCGGCAGCAGCGCCACGTCCGGCGGCCGGCCACCCGCGATCTTCGAACCGAGGAAGTTCATGATCGGGTCCTGCGCGGGCACGAACGTCACCTTCGCGCCGGTGCGCTTCTCGAACTCCGCGAGGACCGTCTTGAAGTTCGCCTGTTCGGCGCCGGACCAGACGGCGGTGACCTCCACGTGCGCGCCGTTCAGCTTCGGCAGGGTGACGGAGGAGACGCCGGTTACCGGGCTGCTCGTGCCACCGCTGTCCTTCTTGTCGTCGCCGCCCGAGCACGCGGTGAGCGCGAGGGCTCCCGCGAGCAGCGCGGCGAGTGCGGTGACGGCCCTGCCTGCCCGGATGGTGCTGCTCCGACCGCGCATCACTTCCCCGTCCGTCGCCGCGCCGCTCTCCGTCGAACGCCATGAGACTGACTGTGAACTTCATGAGGCCGTCCGTCGACATCACGAGGCCGTCCGTGCACGTCATGGGCCGTCCGTGTGAACCCGCCGGAACCTTGTCCCTGCGGTGTCCCTACGGGCCGGTCTACGCCGGGTCGCACACGGGCGGCAACAGCACGCGTGCCGGCCGCGACTCCAGCGGGGGACTGCAGCAGTGGACTGCAGCGGGGGCTGCAGCTGGGGACCACCGCAGGGGGACCGCAGCGGGGACTACAGCAGGGAGGGCACCTCCGCCGCCGAGACCTCCCGGGCCGCCCGCTCCACCGCGCTCGCCAACAGGGCCAGGTCGGTGGGGCCGTTGCCCAGCTCGCGCACCGGGCGGCGGGCCGGCGGGTCGCCCATCCGCTCCCACTCCAGCGGGAGCACCGTGGGCCGCTGGGTCGCCGTGCGCGGGATACGGCCCGTCACCCGGCCGCCCTGGAAGCCGATGCCCCGCCCGTCCGCGTACGTCAGCCTGCCCCGGCCCGGCGCCGGATCGTCCGGGCCGGAAGCCGGCGCGTCCAGCGTCACCCGGAGCGTGGCCCGCCGGGCCGGCTCCGTCTCCGCCGTACGACCGCCCGCCGAGGCCGCCGCCACCAGGTGCACGCCCAGCCGCTCGCCCTCCCGGGCCACCGCCTCCAGCGCCCGCATCACCGAGCCGGCGGCAGGCCGGCCCGGCGAACCCAGCGCGGGGGAGACCAGTGCGTCCAGGTCGTCCACGACCACCACGAGCCGGGGCAGCGGCGGCGCCGCCTCGGTCCGCCGCCGGGCCGCGGCACCGGGCCGCAGCCGCAGCGTGGAGCTGGGCGGTGTCTCTATGTCACCCGCCCCGGAACCGGCGCTCCCTGAACCGGCGCCGACCCCTGAACCGGCGCCCGCCCCTGATCCGGCGCCGACTCCGGGCACGGCCTGCCGCCCGCCCGGTGTGCGCTGCGTGACGAACCGGCCCGACACCTCGCGTCCCGTGTGCCACTGGACGAAGTCGGTCATGCCGATCAGCTCGGCCCGCCGCTTCAGCTCGGCGCTCAGCGACTGCGCGAACTCCCGCATGCGCACGGGGTCGTTGGCCAGCAGGTAGGTCGTCACATGGGGTATGTCCGTACAGACACGCAGCCCCTCACCGCGCCCCGCGCCCGTGCCGATGCCGTCCCGGCCGTCGATCAGCACCATGCCCAGCCGGTCGGGCCGCTCGGCGGCGGCCAGCGAGGCGACCACGGCCCGCAGCAGCTCGGTACGGCCGCTGCCCGGGGGCCCCTCGATCAGCAGATGCGGCCCGTCGGCCACCAGGTCGGCGGTGAGCGGACCACGTGGCCCGGCACCGAGCACCGCCCGCGCCCGGCCGCCCAGTGACTCGGCGTCGTCCGCCGCGTCCGCCCAGCGGGCCATCAGCGACGCCGGGGTGGCCCGCGCCAGCCCCAGTTCGTCCAGCAGCCGGGCCGACTGCGGCAACGGCACGGCCACGCGCGCGTGCCGCTCACCGGCGGGGCTGTCGGGGCGCAGCGGCGCGAGCGCCCGCGCGAACCGCTCCGCCCAGGCGGCGGAGACGGCGTCCACGGCGGCGAGAACCCCGGGGCCGACGGGTCCGCCGGGCTCGCCGGGCGCCACGCGCAGCAGATGCAGCACGCTCGCGACGTCACCGCCGAGCAGCGCCACGGCCCCGCAGTGCCGGAAGACGGGCGCCGCCGCGCAGGCGGCCTCGTACGTCCTCGCCACGGGGGAGGAGGGGGAGGCGGCCGGGGTCTCGGCGAGGCACACCACATGGATCCCGGCCCGCGGGCCCGCCACGGCCAGCCGCGCCACGGCCTCCCGCAGCGCCGTGCCGCCGGGATCCCCGTCCACGACCACCACCGTGTACGGCCCCGGGAACCCGCCGACGCCGTCCGCTCCGTCACCCTCACGGGCCCAGGAGGGGCGGCGGCCGGGGGAGCCGTGCGGGGAGGGGTGCGGGGAGGGGTGCGTCGAGGGGTGCGAAGAGGCGTGGCCGGTGCCGGCAGAGGCAGAGGCGGAGGGCGCGGCGGACGCGTGGGGGGTGGTGGTGTGTGCCGTTCCGCCCGCTGACCGGCCCGCCGGGGTGCCCGCGTCGGGGTACTGGCCTGCCGGGCGGGCCGTGCTGCGGCCCGTCGCGGCGTGGTCGTCCACCCGGCGCAGGAGTTCCTCCGTGCGGGCCGCCGCCTGTTCGCGGTCGTAGGCCAGCAGGAGGCGGCAGTCCTGGCCGTGACCGGGGCGGACGTGCGGGAGCCAGCCCAGCCAGGACCATTCGGCCGTGCGCTCCTCCAGCGGGCGGGAGCGGTCCGCGCTGATCAGCACGATCTCCAGCAGGTCGGGTGAGTGCAGCGCGGCGAGCTGGGCCAGCACCGCGCGGGCGAGACCGGACAGCCGGGGGCGCGGACCGGCCAGGCCCAGCGCACCCGCCTCGCGCAGCGCAGCGGTCACCGGGACGGCGGGCAGCAGGCCCGCCCCGTCCGGGGTGGCCCGGTCGGCCGTCCCGAGCCGTACCGAGAGGGACTCCGGGTGCCCGGGGCCCCGCTCCCACAGCCGGGGCCCGGGGCCCAGCGCGGTGAGCAGGAGCGCGGCGGGATCGGGCCAGGTGTCGGGCTGTGGCGACACGGCGTCGACCGGTGCACCGGTCGGGTCGGCCGTTGCGGCGCCGTACGCCTCCTGTGCCGTCTCCGGCTCACCGCGTCCGCCGGCCAGCCTGCGCGCCCACGCACCGAGCCCGCCCCGGCGCCGGGCGCCCTGGGGGACGTCGGTGCCCCGGACGGGGGTGTTCTTGCGCCCTCCGGGACGCGCGCCGTCGTCGTCCGGTACCGGGCCGCCAGGGGCCGCCGTACCGCCGTACCCGCTTTCGTACCCGCTCTCGCTTCCGTATCCGCCCTCGCTGCCGTACCCGCTCTCGGTCGGGCCGCCGGGGCCCCCGATGCCGTGGCGGCCCGCGTGCGTGTCCCCGCTGCCGGATGCCGAGGCGGGGGCGCCCGACTGGAAGCGGTCCGCGCGGTCCGCGCGCGCGTGGCCGTCGCTCCCGGGGCGGCTCGGGCCCCGGCTCTCGATGCTCGGCGCCCCGGCCTGACCGGGGACCGCCGGGTCCCCGTACCGGTGCTCCGGGCCCGCCGCGCCGGAGCCGCGCAGGTTTGCCGTGCCGTAGGCGTCCGCCGTGCCGTACGTGTCCGCCGTGCCGTAGGCGTGAGCGGTGGGCCCGGACGGGCCCGTGGGCGACGTGGGCTCCACGCGTGCG
The DNA here is from genome assembly GCF_043201585.1 of Streptomyces sp. NPDC048297. Lineage (NCBI taxonomy): Bacteria > Bacillati > Actinomycetota > Actinomycetes > Kitasatosporales > Streptomycetaceae > Streptomyces > Streptomyces sp. NPDC048297. The sequence goes on along the minus strand of NZ_JBICZA010000023.1, from coordinate 72,821 downwards.
TGCCCGGCGGTGTGCGCCGTGCCGGCCGTACCCGGGGAGGTCCGCGCGTCCGGTGCCGTGGAACCGGCGGCGGACGGTGCGGGAGAGTCCCCCGCGGCCCCGGCCCCGGCCCCCGCGCCGAGCGGCAGCCGTACGCAGCCCTCCCCGTCCGGCACCGTGCGCACCCGGGCCCCGGGGCCTCCGGACGGGGTGACCCGCAGGGTGGACTCGCCGAGCCGCAGCAGGGCCCCGGCGGGGAGGCGCCGGGGATGGTCGGTCACGCGGGTGCCGTCCAGGGTGGTGCCGTTGGTGGAGCCGAGGTCGGTGACGCAGACGCTGCCGTCGGCGCCGACCGTGACCGCGCAGTGCAGGCGGGAGACGTCCGGGTCGTCCAGCGGGACGTCGGCGTCGGCGGAGCGGCCGACCGTGATCCGGCCGCCGTGCAGGAGGTGGACCCCGCCCGCGTCCGGGCCCGCGACCACGTGCAGCTGGGTCGGGGCGTCGTCCAGCTCGGGATGGGGCTCGGGGGCCGCCGGGGCGCCCAGGGACAGCACGGCGCCGTCGATCAGCGGGGGCTCGCCGAGGGTGCGGCGGCGGGCGTCCAGCCGCTCCGCGCCCGCGTACAGGACCACCGGCGCGCCCGAGGCCTCCCGGCCCGCGCCGCCGTCCCCGGTCACCGCCGTGGCCAGGGCCGAGGCCACCGCGGCCAGGTCCGTGCCCGCCGGTGCGGTGACCAGCACGTCCCGGCTCGCGGGGCGGCCCCGCTGCGGGGCCGGGCCCAGCGGGTCTACGACGGTCAGCCGGATCTGCATCGCCGTCAGCGGTCCCTTCTGCCCGCGCGCGGACTCCCCACCCCGCACGAGCACGTCGGCCAGTACTGCAGGCATCCTCGCACCTGTCACTGACAACGCGCCCACGGCCCGGCGCCAAGTGATCTTGATTGGTCAGCTCTGCCCCCAAAAGTGCCCGACCGGAAGCGCGCCATTGATCAATTGAGATCGGTCACGTCCATGGCCTGGCAACCACGGAACCGAGGCGAGCGTCTTATCTTCGAACATGTACGAGATCGTCCATGTGGTGCGCTGGGGGCGGCACTACAGTGGGCCCGAAAACCGGAACACCGGCAAGCAATCAGCAGGGAGCGCGTGACGTGCGGCCAGTCGGCAGCAAGTACCTGCTCGAGGAGCCGCTCGGACGCGGCGCCACGGGCACCGTCTGGCGTGCGAGCCAGCGCGAGGCAGCCGGATCCGAGGCCGCCGTGCAGGGCCGGCCCGGCGAGACGGTCGCCATCAAGGTCCTCAAGGAGGAGCTGGCCGGCGACCCGGACATCGTGATGCGGTTCCTGCGGGAGCGCTCCGTCCTGCTGCGGCTCACCCACCCCAACATCGTCCGGGTCCGCGACCTGGTCGTCGAGGGCGATCTGCTCGCCCTCGTCATGGACCTCGTCGACGGCCCCGACCTGCACCGCTACCTGCGCGAGAACGGCCCCCTCACGCCCGTCGCCGCCGCGCTGACGACGGCGCAGATCGCCGACGCCCTCGCCGCGAGCCACGCCGACGGCGTCGTCCACCGCGACCTGAAGCCCGCCAACGTGCTGCTGAGCGAGTACGACGGCCAGATGCACCCGATGCTGACCGACTTCGGCATCGCCCGCCTCGCCGACTCCCCGGGCCTGACCCGCACCCACGAGTTCGTCGGCACGCCCGCGTACGTCGCGCCGGAGTCCGCCGAGGGCCGCCCGCAGACCTCCGCCGTCGACATCTACGGCGCCGGCATCCTGCTGTACGAGCTGGTCACCGGCCGTCCGCCGTTCTCCGGCGGCACCGCCCTCGAAGTGCTCCAGCAGCACCTCAGCGCCGAGCCGCGCCGCCCCTCCACCGTCCCGGACCCGCTGTGGACGGTGATAGAGCGCTGCCTGCGCAAGAACCCCGGGGAGCGGCCCAGCGCCGAGAACCTCGCGCGCGGCCTGCGCGTCGTCGCCGACGGCGTCGGGGTGCACGCGAACGCCGCCCAGATCGCCGCGGCCGAGGGCGTCGGCGCCCTGCTCGCGCCCGACCCGGCCCCGGCCGCCGTCCCGGGCGTGCCCGGCGCCGCCGACCCCACGCAGGTCCTGCCGACGGGCGCGGCCCAGGCGGCGGCGCAGGGAGCGCCGCAGGGGGTGCCGCAGGGGATGTACGACCCGAACGGCGCGACCAGCGTCCTGCCGCACACCGGCGGCCCCGGCGCCGTCGGCGGCCCCGCGGGCGCCGCCGACCCCACCGCCGTCCTGCCGAACACCGGCGCAGCCGACCCCACCGCGGTCATGCCGCCGATGCCCCAGGGACAGCCGGGCGGCGGACCCGAACAGCCGCACCCCTGGCAGAACCAGCTGCGCGCCGCCCGCGACCGCAACGAACAGACGCAGGTCCAGTACCTCGCCCCGGACGAGGACCCGCTGCGCCGCCGCCCCCAGCGACAGGTCGCCCGGCCGCAGCACCAGCCGCGCCAGGCCCCGCAGGCGCGCCCGCAGCGACCGCAGCAGCGCACCCCCGGCGGGTACGGCCAGGCGCCACAGCAGCCCCAGCAGTACGCCCCGGCGCCGCAGCCCCAGCGGTACGCGCCCGAGCCGCAGCGCCCCGCCCGCGAGCCCCGGCCGCCGCGGCAGCGCAGCGCCAACCCGATGAAGATCCCCGGACTCGGCTGCCTCAAGGGCTGCCTGTTCACGATCGTCATCCTGGTCGTCGCGAGCTGGCTGGTCTGGGACCTGACCCCGCTGCACACCTGGGTCGGCCAGGGCCAGGGCTACTGGCACCAGTTGAGCGACTGGGCCGGGCAGATCGGCAGCTGGCTCAAGGACCTGGGAAGCGCCTCCGGCTCCTCCGGCAGCTCCAACTGACCGCACCCCGCCGAGCCCCGACTGATCGCAGGGTTGGGGATTTGTCGACATCCAGCGGGTGATTTCTGCCTCCGTGGTGAAGGCCGGCTCGTCCGGCGCGTAGTTTTAGCGACAACACGCGTCTGTAGGAGCAGTCTTGGCACGGAAGATCGGCAGCCGGTACACCGCCAACCAGATCCTGGGGCGGGGCAGCGCCGGCACGGTGTGGCTGGGCGAGGGGCCGGACGGCCCCGTCGCGATCAAGCTGCTGCGTGAGGACCTCGCGGCCGACCAGGAGCTGGTCGGGCGCTTCGTGCAGGAGCGCACCGCGCTGCTCGGCCTGGAGCACCCGCACATCGTCACCGTGCGCGACCTCGTGGTCGACGGCAACGACCTCGCGCTGGTCATGGACCTCGTCCGCGGCACGGACCTGCGCACCCGGCTGGAGCGCGAGCGCCGGCTCGCGCCCGAGGCGGCCGTCGCGATCGTCGTGGACGTCGCCGACGGGCTCGCCGCCGCGCACGCGGCCGGGGTCGTCCACCGGGACGTCAAGCCCGAGAACGTCCTGCTGGACATGCAGGGCCCGCTCGGACCCGGCGGCGCGCACCCCGCGCTGCTCACCGACTTCGGCGTCGCCAAGCTGATCGACTCGCCCCGGCGGACCCGGGCCACGAAGATCATCGGCACGCCGGACTACCTGGCCCCGGAGATCGTCGAGGGCCTGCCGCCCCGCGCCGCCGTGGACATCTACGCCCTGGCGACGGTCCTGTACGAGCTGCTCGCGGGCTTCACCCCGTTCGGCGGCGGCCACCCCGGCGCGGTGCTGCGCCGGCACGTCACCGAGACCGTCGTCCCGCTGCCCGGCATCCCCGAGGAGCTGTGGCAGCTGCTCGTGCAGTGCCTGGCGAAGGCCCCCGCCTCCCGGCTGCGGGCCTCGGAACTGGCCGCGCGGCTGCGGGAACAGCAGCCGCTGCTCGCCGGGATGCCCCCGCTGGACGTCGACGAACCCGAGTCCGGGACCGCGGAGGAGGGACCGGACGAGCCACCCGCGCCGGACGAGGACACCGAGCCCGCACCGCGCCGTGGCGCCGTGTCGCTGGTCCCGGGGGCCAAGCCCGACTCCAACCGGGACACGCACACGTCGATGCGGGTGCCCGGCCCCGACGAACTGGCCGGCGGAGCACGGGGCACAGCCCGCGCCCCCCGAACCCCCGGCGCCCCCCGCCCCGGCTCCGCCCGCCACCGCGCGGCTGCCCGCCGCCGGAAGATCACCTTCACCGTCGCCGGCGTGGTCCTGGCCGCGGCCATCGGCCTCGGCGCCTGGGCGGCCACCTCGGACGGCGACGAGCCGCCCGGCACCACGCACAGCACCCAGAGCCCCTGACCGCCGGGGCTGCGTGCGATCGCCCGCCGTGCGGGTGGTCACCTCGGACGATGATCAGCCGCCCCGGCCACGCATGGCACTGAGGACCCCTGGCCATCGGGGCTCCGGGCAAACCAGCCCGTCCGGCGTTTGAGGACCAGGCCTGTTCGGGGCCGATGCGGGGGTCCGGGGGCGGCAGCCCATGGCGGGTGGCCGGCGGAGGTCGCCTTCGGTTTGGCCGGTGTGGTTCTGGCCGTGGCCGTCGGTCTGGGTGCGCGGGTGGCCGCCTCGGATGGTGATCGGCTGCCCGGGATCATGCACAGCACCCAGGGCCTTTGGCCATCGGGGCTCCGGGCAAACCAGCCCGTCCGGCGTTTGAGGACGAGGCCCGTTCGGGGCCGATGCGGGGGGCTGGGGGCGGCAGCCCATGGCGGGCGGCTGGCAATGGTCGCCTCGGATG